>JBCCHL010000072.1:0-21331 GCA_039028775.1 Pseudomonadota bacterium
GGGTAGGCGTCATTCCAATGCCCTCCCGGGGCATGACGATCGTCGACCATCAATATGTCTGCATCGCATTCTTCGAGCAGCGTATCCACAAACGACATGCCGATCGCGCCGGTACCGACCACCAGATAATCGCATTCTATGCCAGCCATCCTACTTCCTTAAGACCAGAGGTATCGCACCATCATCACGAAACAAGATTGTACCGTAATGCGATCAACCTCACCCCATCAGTTGCTGCCATGCGGGCCTGAGGCAGGTCCGAGCGAAGTCAGCGGCGCAAACTAGATGACCCAACAGCATCGCAGCAGATGCGCTTGCCGCCTTTCGTCGCCAGGCTCGGCTAGCGACCACCACCATCCACGTTCAACTGCGTGCCGGTCGTGAACGAGCTGGTAACGGCTGGCGAAGGACAAGGCGGCACCCACGATCTCGGTCGGATCCCCACCTCGAGGAATCGCCCGGGTCTCTTTGGCACGCGCCTCGAACGCTTCCATATTCCAGGCTTTGGATATGTCGGTCAGAAAAGGTCTGGCGAGAATACAGTGGACACGTATATTCGGACCGTAGGCGTGGGCAAACGAGGTTGTCAACGCGTTCAGACTGGCTTTGTCCGCGCCGCAGGCCGCGGCCCCGGGGCTCGGATGGATGGAACCGGTGCTGCTGAGGTTAACGATGCTGCCGCCCTTAGCAGATGCAGCCATGCGCTCACCGACCAACGCCATCAGACGAAACGGGCCTTTGAGGTGCACACCGATCTCTCACCCTGATGACAATGCACCCATCGCGTTAGCACACCCGTGCTAATTGTGAAGCATGACCCATACACCCAAGCTCCAAGCTCCTGTCCACGACCGGAGCGCGCTATGCGTCATCTACTTCTCGCCTGTATCTTCAGCCTGAGCACTGTATCGCTCTTCGCAGTCACACCGTCAGAGGTCGAAACACTCGCCAACAGGTTATGCCAACAGGGAATGTCGCTACGCGAGGACGTTGCATCAGGCGATATGGATTCCGACGCTATCGACGGAGATCGCAGCCTTAACACCAACCTCGCCAGGCAGTATCTGGAGATCGAGCGAGCGGTCAATGACAACCTTGAGGCCACCGGGTCGATCACCATCCCTCTGCGACGACTAAAGCGTTGCTATCAAGAGTTCTTCGACGCCCGCCGGGATTGGGACAAGGCAGCCCAGTCCTACCTCGATGGGCTCAATCCACAAGCCGTCGGGCGCGAGGACCACTAGGACCAAGCACCCAGGCAGGGGGCTACGCCACTAGCACGGCGTTTGGACACACTCCTGCGCGCTCGATTCAGGCGGCGGCCAGATCCGCGAGAGACACCCCCGGCAGCTTCGCCACTTCGGGCATCACCTCGCGGGCAAACAGCCGCATGCTGTGTTCGGCGAGCGCGTAAGGCATCCCCGCAAAGGAAAATACGCCGTTGTAAGCGCCGGCATTTACGCGGGATGTGAAAGACTTGATTTTGTCGTAGCACATCTCAGGCGTGCCCCAGACCTGGATGCTCATGAAAAACTCCTCCATCGCATCCTGCGCCTGCTGCACGTTTTCCTGCACAGACACATAGGCTTCATACCCTTTCGTATTCTTCAGGTGGTTGCCCTGCAACTCGTAGTGCTCCACGACGGTCTGGTAGTAGCCACCGATGTACTGTCGGGCCACTTCCTCGGCATAGCCGGCATCCTCGTGACAGAACGTCCAACCGGCGAGGATGGTCTCCGGCGCCTCGTCACCATTCACTTCGAGGTAAGTCTCGCGATAAGAGGCCAACTCTTTCTCCACAGCGTCCCAGGGTTTCTGCGGCACGATGAGGATGCCCACGCCCAGCCGCGCCATGATCTGCGACGACTCCGGCGACACCGCGGCGGCATAGGTGCGGCCACGGAAACTCTTGAACGGCGCGGGACGGATATCCCGCCGGGCCTGCTTGATGTGCTGGCCATCAAACTCGCAGTATCCCTGCTCCAGACCTTCGAGGATCATCTGCGCTGATTCGGTGAAGTACTCACGGGACACGTTCATGTCTTTGCCAAAGCCTTCGAACTCCACCCGGCCGAGGCCGCGTCCCACGCCGAGGATCATGCGCCCGTCAGACATGTTGTCGAGCATGGCGATCTCTTCCGCCACGCGCATCGGATCGTGCCAGGGTAGCACGATCACCATAGACCCCAGCATCACCTCCGAATTACGCCCGGCCCAGTAGGACAGGAACTGGGTGACATCGGGACACATGGTGTAATCGGTAAAGTGATGCTCGACAGACCAGATCGAGTTAAAACCCAGATCGATGGCAAGATCGCCGAGCCGCAGCTCCTGGCGATACACATCCCGATCCGAAAGCTCCGGATCGGTCCCCTGAAAAATCAGCGCCGCACCTACATCCATACCCGCTCCCCCAACTCATGATCTATGCCGATCATCTAAGCAGATATCGTCTGACCAGACAAATGCGCTGCCGCGGCCCCATGGTCTATCGCCTGCAACAACGCGCCGCTCAACGCGCGAATTACGCATCACCCCTCGAACGCCGCCCCGCCAACTGGGGAAGTGTTTCACGCGCGCCGCACACCGCGCAAACGTAAATGTTGTAACGCGAACGATTATCATTAACATCAAATAACCTCACCGGGAGTAGCGTATATGTCCCTCCGTCAATCGTTGAGCCTAATCCTGTTGCCCGTGGCTTTTCTGACCACTGCGTTACCCGTGTGGGCGCACCACAACAGCTCCAACATTTTCGACTTTGCCAGCACTACCCGCATCGAGGGGACACTCGTGCGGGTGGAATGGACCAATCCCCATGTATACCTCTATTTGCAACAACGCCGCGAGGATGGGGGCATGGACACCTGGGCGGTGCAAGCCGGCGGTGTGGGCTCGATGAGCCGCATGGGCTGGAGCCGAGACAAGTTCGCCATCGGTACCCGATTCGAGTTCACCGGGCACCCGGGGCAGCGAGGCGCGCCGGAGATGCTGCTGCTCAGCGCGAGTCTTGGCCAGGCCACCAGACCAACCCGCGTCAGCAGCGTGGACGACCAGATCGTCCCCGATGCGCGCGCGCAAGGCCTGGGCGGCACCTGGTGGACGCTGCTGGATGGACCACAATCCGGCCTAGCCTTCTTTCCGGATGATAACAAGCTGACCGACAAAGGCGTCACAGCCCGAGGTACGTTCGACGACACGAGCGAGTTTCCAGGGCTTGACTGTGTGCCGTTCATCGCGCCATTTTCGATGCTGCTGGCCGACCTGAAACACGTGCGCGTGACACCGGACAGGTTGATCATCACCAGTGAATACGACGCCGAAGAACGCACTATCTGGCTCGAGGAGGCACCGGCGACCGAAACCCCAAGCCTGCACGGCCACTCGGTTGGGCGCTGGCTGGATGAGCACACCTTAGAAGTGCGCACCGATACCTACGCGCAACATCGGGTGGGCAACGGCTGGGCGCTGCCGTCCGGGAGTCAGCGCAGTTTGCTGGAGCGGTTTGCGCTGGCCAAAGACGGCAGCCGGCTGACCTACAGTTACACGCTCAGCGACCCGGAGTTTTTGCAAACCGACCTCGACGGGACGTTTGTCTGGACGCCACGTCCGGACCTTGCGTTGATGACCACAGGCTGTGATCTGGCCAGCGCCAAGCGCTATCTGCGCAGCGCAGCCGTCGATTGACATCGCGAGGCTCCTTCGCGCCGCTTAAAAAGTCCCTTTCAGATTGAGGAAGATCTCACGGGCGAAACTGCGCTCCCGCACTTCCCGAAAGGCGAGCAAACCATCAGTGCGAGGCCCGACAAACACCCTTCGATCACGTGCATCCCCATCGCGCAGCAGGTTCTCCACGCCCAGCTGCAGGCGCAGTCGGGAGGATAGGCGCATCTCCACAAACGCGTCGATATCAAATCGTTCGCCGCGCAGGTCAACCTCATCCAGGCCGAACGCCGGTGCATTGTCCACCGCAAAGGCTTTGAGCGACCAGGTGAAACCGGTCCCGGGATGGTCCTGACGCACGGTGATCGAGCCTTCCCAATCACGTTCGCCGGACAGCACGCGAGGACGACCAGACAACGGGTCGTCTACCTGCGAGTCCTGCCAACGCCCCCGCGCGTCCACCCTGCCATTGCGCAAACCGACGCTGTCCAGCGGTAGCGTAAGCTCCAGCGCGAGGCCCCCACGACGGCCGTCGCCGATATTGCCAGGAACCTCCAGCACGTCTTCCAACGGCAGGAGATCTTCAACGTCTTTGACCCAGTCATGGAACAGCGTCAGGGAAAGGCTCCCAAGCTCGGCAAACCGTCGCTCGTACACCGCCTCCACCCGTGTGGTCCGCTCGGGCTGCAGCGACGGATTGCCCAACGAAAGCTCAGCATCGCCGAGGTCCGCCGAACTGACAAAATCGAAAAAGTCGAGCTGCCCAACGCTGCGGCGCACACCGAGACGCAACTGTCTGCCCTCGCCCATGGCATACGCCGCCAGCACGCTCGGCTTCCAATACACAAATGAACGAGATTCGCTGAAGCCCCCGCGTTGGTCAATCTTCGAACGCTCGACGCCCAAGCCCACATCCAGCGCCACGGCGCCGATGCGAAAGGCATCGGTAACGCTGACATCATAGCGGCGTTCAGAGACTTGGGTCGCCGCGCCGGGCACCTCGACCGGCGCGAAGCCTTGACCGGCATTGACGAACAACCCAAAGCGGCTGTCGAGCACATTGTCGGTGGCCTCCAAAGACCATTCCAGTAGATGCCCCTCAATTCCGGAGAAGTCCAACTCGACCCGCGCGATCGATTCTCGAGCGCGGCTACGGAACTCGGTCACCACCTGATCCACGGTGGGGTTCGGGGGCTCACGCCGGGAGACGGAGCCACGTTCTTCGAAATTATCGCGGCGCGTCAGACCGATGAACTTGGCGGACCACTCTGCGGCGAGGCTGCGCTCTAGATCGAACCCGATCTCCCAATCATCGCCCCCATCGATGTCCCCCTGCAGCAGATCAAACCCGGCATCGCCGACGGGTCGACGCCGAGACCGCTCACCACCCGCCTCGTCGAAGTGGTTCAGCCGGGCATTGAACGAGACCTCATTTTTCCCGAGCTGACCATCGAGGGTGAACGAACCCACATAGAAGTCGCCATCTTCGGCAAATACTTCGTCCCGTCGTTCGATCACCCGACCGGTCGCATCCAGCACCTTCTCGTCGGCCTCCAAGAGGCTGAGGTAGTCGCCAAGGGCCAGACCGGCGTTGTAACGCAAACCGAGCGCGTGACCGGCCAGATTGAGATCAAGCCCCTTAAACACCCGCGCGTCGGGTCGATACTGATTGGCGCGCACACGCCAGGTGCCCGAGGTACCCCGGGGCCGACGCATTACGTTGGCCACCAGGGATTGATTGGCGAGATCAAGACCACCCAACTGTCCGCGCAGCAGTACGATACGCTCCACCTCCGCCGCGGGTATGCGCCGCAGGATGTCCGAAGGAGACTCACTCTTGGACGACACCCGCGCGCCATCGATCAAGAGGTTGCCGGCCGTCGCGCCGAAACCACGCTGCCCGCGATCGCCGTCATCAAGCACATAGCCGGGGAGGTTGCGCACCATGTCCAAGGCGGTACTCGGCGTATAGCGGGCAAAAAAGCCTGCGGGATACTCCGTCGCACAACGACCATCCACACAGGCTTCTTCGGCCGGGACGCTCAGCGAGACGAGCAGCATCAGCACTGCCGTCAGCAGAACAATCACACGTCGCATGGGCAGCTCGCAGGCTATGATCGCACTGGGCGGAAAAAGTTGTTGCGCGGTGCAAAGAGCGGGGGGTTAAAACAGGCCATCTACTACACGATCAGACAAAGACACAAGTCTATCATCGATTGCCGCTGCTTAGAGTAATTGTCTGGAGTCATGCGCCAAAATTTGCCATTGGCAGGCCGGTATCCCCGGCGGACTGACATCGATCATCGCCGCGGGCAGCGTCAGCAAAACTACGGACTTTCGCATCTGGCCGGAGAATCTCTGGGCCCTAAGGGTCGTCCTGCGCGTCGCGCGCTAATCCCAATTGTCCGACCCAATGGCGGGCGAAATATTGCGCGCTGCGCCCATTACGTACTCCGCGCGCCAGCGCCCATTGCAGGGCTTGGGTGCGCAAAGCGGGATCGTCGAGATCCACCTCGAGCCCGTGCCGCTGCGCCAGCGCGCGCACCCAGTGCTGTACAACGTCGAGGTAGTTGTCCTGCCGCAACGGATAGAAGGAGAGCCACACGCCGAAGCGATCGGATAACGAAATCTTCTCTTCTACCGCCTCCCCCTCGTGCAGCTCAGTATCGACCACCCGGGTCTGTTGATTGTCCGCCATGCTTTCCGGCAGCAGGTGGCGCCGATTGGAGGTGGCGTAGATCACCACATTGTCCGCCGCTTGCAGGATCGATCCTTCCAGCGCACTTTTGAGGGCTTTATAGGATGCATCCTCCACCTCAAAGGACAGATCGTCGCAGAACACGATAAAGCGATATGGCTGATCCTGCAGTCCTTCGACCAAAAGGTGTAGTTGCGCCAGGTCTTCCTTGCGGACTTCGACGAGGCGCAGAGCGGTACCGCTGAAGTCGTTCATCAGGGCTTGAATCAGGGTACTCTTCCCGGTACCGCGCGCGCCCCACAACAGCACGTTGTTGGCCGGCAGGCCGGCGAGATGCTGTTGGGTATTGTCGACCAGCTTGCGCTTCTGCTCGTCGACGTGCAGGAGATCATCGAGCTGTACGGCGTGATCGCCTCGCGCTGGGGCGACGTAGCCATGCCAGTAGAATCGACGCCACAGTCCTATCTGAGCCCGGGACCAGTCCACCTGTGGTGCACCGGGAAGATAACTGTAGAGGCGCGCGAACACTCGGCTCGCAGGGCTCTCTTCGACCGGTTCTGACAACACGCGACTCCTGCAAAAACCTAATATTGTAGCGATTTTCCCACCACAATCCCGATTTTGCCTGTGTTAAAATGCGTGCCCAGGTAGGGGAGGAAGCCGACGATGAAGCCCGCGAGTCTATCGCTGAGCAGCACACACTATATTGGCACAGGCCACCATGGAGCACTCCATTGCCTGCATGACGTCATTCTATCTATGCATGGCCGGGGAGATGTCATACCCGGGCTGAGGCACGAGGCTTGTACCAGCGTGCTGAACCAACATCACCCTATCCCGCACTCATTCCATCCGGACGAGGAGCATCGATGAGCCAGGCACAACCGGTGTATCAGGGGAGCGAGCGGCGCCTCGGACATCCAGACCGTCGCCGTCACAGCGAGCGGCGCAACGAGGACCGCGTCAGTCAGGACATGATGCCGCGGCGCAATCCCGACAGCCCAGGCCGTCGCGCCAGCGACCACGCCTAGCCCAACCGCTCGGTTTAATTATCATCGGCGCGTCGATCGTGGACGCGTCCGGTCGAACGCCACAACAACGCGCGGGTTCGCGCCTGCGAATTTCAAGGGAAGGGTTTAGCCACCCTTCGCACCGGTCGGGCGGGGTTTCTAACCTTCGACTTGCGGGCTGAGAATTTCCTACCCTGTCGCGCTCAGTGCAGCTTGTGCAGCGGCACCACGTTATCGGTGTGGCGGGCCAACAAAAGCCGCTGACCCGCTGCGTCTTCCAACCCGATATAGCCCTGGCGGAACAGATGCACGTCATAGGTGCTACACACGCCATCCTGAGCGTGCAGAGTGAGCTTATGCCCGGTGAGGTGCCAATGGCCTTGTACGCGCGCCTGCGCCTGACTCCAAACATAGCTGCCACCGCTGAGCTCACCCTGTAGTTCGAGCACATCGATGCCCTCCTCTGCGTGCCAGACACCGGGCAGTGCCAGCTTCTGTAACCAACGCTGACGCGCCGCCCGCGTCGTCCGCACATAGCCATAAGCCGCCATGGCCACAACGATCACCAGCAACAATGACAACAACATATTCGCTCCTCAGGCCGCGGCGAGGTCTGTAACCTGCATGCCGCAGCCATTCAGCAATTCTTCCCATGCGCGCGCATGAGCGCGAAGCGCAGCTGACGTCCGCGCCCACTCGCCATCCCCTGTGGGGCCGATCGTCTGCGCCCAGGTCTGGACCACCGTCGGGATCTGTAGCGAGCCGAGCAACAACTGCCAGCTCTCCTGCCAACGTCCATCGACGTTCAGTCGTGGCGCAAAATCGGCCTGCCAGGGTAAATAGTAGTTGCGAAATACCTGTATGAGGCGCCGCACCCGCGGGGTTGGTTGCCCTGACAGGCAAAGGCGTGATTTGCGCTGTTCCAACCCTCGCACGATTGTAGTCAAAGCCTCGCGGATTTGCCGCCATTCCTGACGTCTCGCGCCGAGCCGGAAACTGGCCTCCAGGTCGCGCAACGCCGAGCCTAGGGCAGCCACCTGGGCGGCGCTGCCCGCATCGCCCAACGCGAGCCGGGCATCCGTCAGGTCACCCCAGGCCTGCAGCCCGCGCCTGAGCGTTGTGGCGCGCTCACCATCCGCGGCCAAACGGGTATTGCCCATGACCGCGGTCATCCCACGATGGTCGAACAATGCGTTATAGATCACCGCGCCATAAGCTGCTTGTTTGGCTTCTATATAGGGTAGCAACCACTCGACATCCTGCACGTCTGCGGCACAGCTCCGCGCCTGACGCAGCCAGCGACCCTCGTACTCCAAGCGAGTGACGGCATCCGCCAGACGCGCCTGTGCGGAGTTACGGGCGCCGATCAGCGCACCCATATCGCAGCGATGGAAACGCACAAAGTCCAGCGCGTCGATCCGCATCTGGGGCACATCCAGACGTCGTTGTGCGCGGCGCGGAAACGGCGCCAAAGATTCAGGCAGCGGCAAGACCAGTCCCTGCCCTAAGGCCAAAGCCATGTAGGCCACATACTCAGCCCCCGGTTCCAGCTCCGACCGGCACGCGCCACAACCGAGCACCAATAGCCAGATCCATCCGCGTATCAGCACATCAAGACAACCACACGCGCTTGAGGTCGACAATTTCCGCATCGATGCTGGCGAGCAGATAGCGTTCCACGTCGCCGAGGATCTGCTCCACCACCACAGCACTGCCGGCGACACCCACGAAACTCCATTCACCGCGATGATGCTCATCGTTGTGGCCACTCTCGCATAAAGCGAGGTTGGCGTGCCGGGCAAATTTGTCTTTGATACGGCCGAGCCGCTGACGCTTTTCTTTCAGCGATCGACAACCATGGAGATAGAAAGACACGGTCATGCAGGCGGTATTCAACATGGGCTGGCACGAGGGCGGGTGAGAATGCCCGGAAGTTTGCCACACGCTGCGGGATAAGCGAACATGCGAACGCGTATAACGGGAGACATCGATGCGGTTTTCTTTCTGGCCCACACCCAGCCTCGACTATCAAAGCGCTCTACAACTTGCTGAACATGTAGCAGCGACCGGTTGGGATGGCATCTGGTACGCCGACCACTTCATGCCCAACGCGCCGGACACCAGCGCCCCCTGGCCTGAGGCGTGGACCACCTTGTCGGCGATAGGTGCAAGCGTCGAGCGCCTGCGCATCGGTACGCTTGTTACCGGCAATACGTACCGCCACCCGGCGGTGCTCGCCAAAATGGCGGCCACGCTGGATCACATCACCGGCGGGCGGGTGGTGCTCGGCCTGGGCAGTGGCTGGCAGGAAAACGAACACCGGCAGTACGGCATCGAATTTGATACTGTCGCTGGGCGCTTGGCACGGCTCGAAGAAGCCTGCCAGGTGATCAAGGCCCTGTTCATTGACAAGCAGGCCAACTTCGAGGGGACCTACTACTCGCTGCACGAGGCCAGCCTCGAGCCCAAGCCGGTTCAGCAACCCTTACCGCTGATGATCGGCGGCGGCGGCGAAAAAGTGACGCTGCGCATCACGGCGCGGTACGCCGACGAGTGGAACGTCTGGGGAGATCCGACGATCCTGCGACAAAAGTCCGAAATCCTGAATTCGCATTGCCGTGATCTGGGTCGTGATCCCGACGAGATCGCACGCAGTGCGGTCGCCTTGCTGTTCATGAGCGATGACGAGGCATTTCTCACCCAGATGCGCAATACCGACACACCCATGCCTAAGTTGGTCGGCACGCCGGCCGAGCTGCGCGATCTGGTCGCGGAATACGAGAGCGTCGGCGTGAGTGAGTTGATCGTGCCCGATTTCACCCTGGGCGGCCATGACAACAAAATCGCCACCCTGGATCGGTTCATTCACGAAGTGGCGGGACGCTAGCCGCCGATCACAAGCTCCGGCCGCAATAACAACAACGAGAAGAGGCGCGCAAGTGCCTGCAACCCTTCCGGGAGGAAGCATGAGCGAAGACAAACAACCCGCGACACCCGTTCCGGCGGCCACCATCCTGTTGCTGCGCGAGGGCGATCCACAGCTGGAAGTGTTCATGGTGGTGCGCCATCACCAGATCGATTTCGCCTCCGGCGCGCTGGTGTTTCCCGGCGGCAAAGCGGATCCTCAGGATTTTGATGTCGCGCTGTTGCCGTTCCTGCGCGGTGCGGATGCGCGCGAGGACATGCGGGCGGTACAGGTTGCCTCCATCCGTGAAGCGTTTGAAGAATGCGGAATCTTGCTCGCTCGCAGCCAGGGCAGCGATGCAATCATCTCTGGGGAGCACCTCGCACGCCTGCAGGACGCGCGGGAACCGCTGAACAGCGGAACACTCCCCTTACTCGATTTCCTCACGCGCGAAAAGCTGGAACTCGCCTGCGACCAACTCACCCATTTTGCCCATTGGATCACGCCACCGATGATGCCGAAGCGCTTCGATACCCACTTCTACCTGGCGATCGCGCCCAGCGACCATCTGGCGGTACACGACGGTTACGAATCAGTCGATTCTGTGTGGATCCAGCCGGATCAGGCGGTGGCTGAAGCGGCGGCCGGCAAACGCACCGTAATCTTTCCGACCCTGCGAAACATCGAAAAACTGGGGACTTTCCAATCCCCCGGGGCGGCGATCGAGGCCACCGCTGCAGGGGATGTCATACCGGTACTGCCCTGGACCGAGCAACGCGAGGATGGCACCTTTCTGTGCATTCCGCCGGAAGCCGGCTATGCGATCAGCGAAGAGAAAATGCCGGAGCGCGCGGGCTGAAGAATTCAAACCAGGTGCTCATCACCCATCTGGTGCAGGAGTTCCACGACGGTCAGCAACAGCGCCTCGTAGTAGCGGCGCGCCTCGTGACGATGCGCGAAATCTAACACCGACACGTCATGGCTCTCGCGCAAACGGCGTAACTGACCAATAATGTCGTCGCGCATCTTGCGCGCGTGGTAGATTTCGATGAGATCGACGCGACCCTGCTGATTCTGTTCCATATCCCTGCTGCGTGTACTGCCTGTCTATTTAATCTAGACGGCACCCAGCGCGGCTGCCACATCGATTGCGGACAAACTTCACAGTTTTTTTGACGGCTTTCTGACGTTAGACCTCCTATGAATGCCCGGCCACTTCGAGGTCAAACCGCCGTAAAATTGCGCCCGTGCGCTCACAACGGTTATGCTGCATCTATGTGGACAACTCTATCTGCCGGGAACCCCCTGACCACGCAGCGCATACCGACCTTGGGGCTGACCGCGCTGCTCCTGGTGGTTGCGACCGGCCTGCTCAGCACAACCGCGCAAGCGGACGCGCCGGTCGTTTGCGCACAGATCGACGACAGCATGGCGCGACTGGATTGCTATGATCAGGCGGCCCCGCGAAACCGCCCGCGCGAAAAGAACCTTAGTCCCGAAAGCAACACCACCAACGGCATCGCCCCGGCCAGAGTCAAAGAAGCACCTCCTGCCGAGCCCGATCCTTTCTGGGTGCAGGCGCCCACCCCGGCCCCTGGCCCACCGCTGAAGCAAGAGCCGTTGCAGGCAACCGTCGAATTGATCCGTCACGGCCAATCGCGCAAATTGATGATACGCCTCGACAATGGACAGATCTGGCGCCAGGTGAAACCAAGGTTTATGCAACTCAAAGAAGGTGATGAAGTGGTCATCCAAGCCGCGCGCCTTGGCGGCTACATCCTCACCCGGGCGCGCGGCGGATCGACGCGAGTCCAGCTATTGCGTCCGCAATAGCGGGCGTTGTATCGAAAACCAGCACGCGCACATCGGGACTTGTCAGGCGCATGCGACCGACTGATGGGCGTGCTCCTGGTGGAGGGACCACAACCCTGGTCGGACCGGTGTTTACCCTGGTCTTTAACAAAATCTCTCACACAAATTGCTGCGCTACAGGCGGCTCCCCAAGCATTTGCTTAGGTCGACGTTAGGCTGCAATAATCCGTTTTTTTGACAGTGAACGAATATCCTATGAAGTACTCTATTCGTTGTTGTGCGGGTGTGCTCCTGATCCTGGGTATGGTCGGCCAGCCGGTCTGGGCCAACCCTGAGGATTGTGCAAAGATCAGTGATCCGGCGGCGCGCCTGGCCTGCTTCGACAAGCGCTATCCACCTGCTGATCGCGAACCGACCGCGGCGCAGCAGCCCGCACGTGAGCCCGTCACCACGCCGGAGCCAGTGCCGGAGGTCGTCGAGAGCGCACCGATCCGGGCCGAGAGCGGGGCAACCCCGGCCGCCACCGAAGAGAGTCGTCGCCGCGATCGCACCATGTATAACAGCGGCGGATTGTTCGAGCGCCGCAACTCTATGGTGATCGAAGCGACGGTCAAATCGGTGTTGAACAAGAACCAGCAGAAAATGATGTTTTTGTTGGACAACGAGCAAGTCTGGATGCAAACCAGTCCGCGCAACCTGCCGATCCGCCAGGGTCAGAAGGTGACCATCAAATCGGGCACCGTGGGCGGGTTCATACTCGCCACTGAGAAAGGCACCTCAACCCGCGTACGCCGCATAAAATAAGCCACCCACGCTGTCGCGCCGGGAAGCAAGACCGGCAACAACACACGTTGGCCGCAGGGCTTATTTCAGTTCACAGCGATGCCTATTTCACCCCAAACAGGTTGTGCTGCAGCGGCATTCTCGCGCGGGTTGTCAAACCAGAATCCCGGTGCCTAAAAACCGCACCGTTGCAACCCTTGACAAGCGCGTTCCAACTGGTACAACAAGCCCCCTGTTTCGGATGAAACATTTCGAAACAGAGTCACATGTATTGGGGTACTGGGTATATGGGGAGTAACTCAAGAACCCCCCCTGCTGCATAAAACTCAGGCATTACATTGGAGAGATTGTTTTGCGTAGTACTTCTTATGTCCTAGCAGCGCTCCTGATTTCCTTTGGAAGTCCAACAGCGTTTGCCGCCGATGACGAAGCGATTGAAGAAGTCGTTGTCACCGGTTCCTATCTGAAGCGTAACGCGGCGGATTCGCCGTCACCGCTATCAGTCGTCACTTCCGCGGATATCGAAGATCTCGGTGCCGCTGACGTCTCCGAAATCGTGCAGGCCATGCCCTGGCAGTCCGGCTCCCAGACCCGGGCAACCACCTTCTCCGGTGAAGGTGCGGATGGCCGTAACTCGATCAACCTGCGCAACCTGGGCCACGGTGCTACGCTACCCCTGGTCAACGGCAAGCGCCACGTCGCGTCCTGGTACAACCCGCGTGGGAACGCGTCGGTCAACGTCAACGCGTTGGTGCCGAACATCGCCATCGAGCGCATCGAGATCGTCAAGGACGGCGCGTCCGCCCTGTACGGCTCAGACGCGATCGCCGGGGTTGTGAACTTCATTACCAAGAAAGATTTCGAAGGTTTTGACTTCAACTATCAGTACACGGTGGATGACGAGACCAGCAAAGGCGACGCACACACGTTCGAAGTATTGTTCGGCGTGCAGGGCGATCGCGGTGGCATTGTTGCCGCAGCTTCGATGCTGAATCGTGACCCCATCACCATCGGTGACCGCTATGATCGCTTCGGCGGTTCTTCGGTATCGTCCACCGGCCAACCGGGACGGATTACCCCGCTCGGTGGTCAGACCCATGTCTGGGCGGCCAATGGCCTGTTCCCGGGACAGCAAGTGGGTGCCAACGGCGAAACCAGTCTCAACAACTTCCCCCGCGCTGCGGACGGTTCCAGCTTCGGCCAGGCTGACGTGGATTGCGAAACCGCGGCTGCGTTCGACGGTGAAGGCGGAACCCTCGGTCCGGTATTCGGTAATCTGATCTGTGCGTACGACTTCGGTTCATTCTTCTCCATGCAGGCAGAAGAATCGCTACGCAAGTTCAATGTCGCCGGTCACTACGACCTCACGGATTCGTTGGAAACCTACTTCGAGTTTGCGGCCAACGACGCGGAGTTCGACCGCTTCAACTCGTTGAACCCGAATGCGCTGAACCTGGTCATCGGTACCAATCACCTGGGTAACATCGAAGATGCGTTCCGGCGCGGTATCGAACCCATTGAGGTGATCAACCGTACGCGTATGCTCGGTGGTACCGTGGACCTGATCGGCAGCGACTATCGTCCGCTGGCCACGTTCACCAACACTACCCGCTCAGATCAACGCATGATCATGGGCTTTGTATGGGATACCGAAATCGCGGGCCGTTCCTGGACAATCGATGCGTCTTACACAGCGACCGAACACGATTCGGGTACCTCACAAGTGCAAGACACGCTATCCACGCATATGGAACTGGCGATGGCCGGTTTTGGTGGTCCGAACTGTGACCCGACCGATCCGGCCGCTGTCGCAGGCGAAGGGAATGCTGCCTACGCTGCATCCGGTGGTAACTTTGACGCCGGTAATTGTTACTTCTTCAACCCCTTCGGCAACTCGCAGTTCGCGCGCGATGGCTCGGTACAGACCGACCTGACCCTGCGCAACGCACCCGAGTTGTACGAGTGGTTGCTCGGTCGTATCACCAACGATTCGGAGTTCCGTCAGCGCGTGATCGATGTGGTGGCTTCCGGCGACATCATCGACACCGACTACGGCCCGGTTGGCCTGGCGATCGGCTTCCAGCGTCGCCGCGACACCGGTGATGTTGTGTTCGACGCCGCGGCCAATACCAACAACCTGGACTTCGCCTTCGGTGCCCAGGATTGGACCGGCTCGCTGACCACCACCGCAGCTTTTGTGGAAGTCGCAGTGCCGATCGGTGACACCATCGAAATCAACGCCGCCGCGCGGTACGAAGAGTTCGATCAGATCAACGAAGAAAGTGTTGACCCCAAACTCACCGTCCTGTGGCGCCCGACCGATGCATTGACCTTGCGCGCCTCCACCGGCAGCTCGTTCCGCGTTCCGTCCCTGCAGCAGTTGTTCGGCTCGATCACGACGGTCGCCAACCAGACCGACTTTGGCGGCGACTCCGCGTTCCGTCCGTCGATCAGCACGGGTAACCCGACGCTGTCGCCGGAAGAAGCGGATACCACCAATATCGGTATCTCCTGGATTCCCCAGGAAGGCGTGCTGGAGGGTCTACAGATCGATCTGGACTACTACAGCTACGAGTACAGCAACATCATCACCCGGGAGTCTTCAACCACCCTGTTGCGCGAAGACAACATCGCTCTGCAAGATTACATCGACGCGAATGGCGGCACCCTGCTGGATGCCGTGAACGCGGGTGCGGGTAATCGGGCACAGGTGGTACGTAACGGTGTAGACGGTGGTCTGCTGCGCATCCTGCCTCAATTCGCGAATGCGAACGCGGCGGATATCAGCGGCTTGGACGTCACCGCGTCTTACTCTTTCGACAATGATCTCGGTAGCTGGCGCGTTGGCCTGCAGGCCGCGTTTGTGGACGAGTATGAAGTGGAAGCCGGTGGTACTACGTTCGATGCGGTGGGTCAGTACAATGACCGCAACCCCGTTGCACGGCCGCTACCTGAGTTCAAGCTGAATGCGACCTTGAACTGGACGTTGAACAACCATCGTGCATTCCTGTTGATCAAACACGTGGATGAGATCGATTACGGCTTCGACCTGGCCACCGACCCGGGTTCCGGTGCGGCGCGCTTCTGGAACGCCACCATCGCCCTGGCCAACGGTCCAGGTGCCGCGGCTGACTTCTTCACCCGTGACATCGACAGCTTCACCACGGCGGATGCGCAGTACACCTACACTTTCGGCGAAACTGGTTTCCTGACCGACAGCCGTTTGACCCTGGGTATACAGAACATCCTCAACGAAGAGCCGCCTTGGGCGCCGGTTAACACCGGCTTCGAGGCAACCCTGCACGATCCTCGCGGTCGTATCTGGTTTGTCCGCTTCGGTGGCAGCATGTAGCAACATGTCACTGCAACCGTGCTGCCGGGGAAATTTCTCGCCGGCAGCACAATGCTTAAAAGCCCTTCTCATGAAGGGCTTTTTTTTGCCGGAATCGGCTGGGACTTGGCGATCAGGGGTGCCAGTTCAGCTCCGAACTGAGCAGGTCGAACTCGGCAGCACCTCGAGCAAGCCCACATCTTGGGTAGACAAAGAGAAAACCCCAATCCACAAAACCATGGCGTGCTGAGCATCACCAACGCCTGTGTTGCGGACCAAAAAAAAAGCCCTTCGCGCAGGCGAAGGGCTTTCAACTCAAGCGTCGTTTAACGGACGCGAGCTGCGTAAAGCGTTTCTCAAATCTCGAGTTTGAGCGCCTTCAGCACTTCCAACGGCACATAGTTTTCGCCGTACGGAATGTCGCGAGACTGTGCGTAGCGCGCCACTGCCTGCAACGTGTTCGCACCGAGAATGCCGTCGTTGCCACCCGGATCGAAGCCTGCACGATCGAGCGCATTCTGCAAGGAACGCACACTCGACGGCGTCGCATTTACTTGGCACAGCACTTGCTGCCAGGCCATTTCCGCTTCGCTGATCTTCTCGGAACGGGAGATCTTACGATATTCCGCCGGAATCTCGACGCGACGCTCGGCTGCCGGTCTAACAAGTTTGCGAATGCTGACCGTCTGATATTCGGCCGGAATTTCCACCTTGCGGGTTGTGGCAGGGGTCTTGACCACGCGCCGAGACACGCTCTTGTACTCGGCCGGAATTGTGACTTCCCGGGTCGTAGCAGGCGTGTCGATCACCCGCTTCGAAACCGTTTTGTAGCTGGCGGGCACTTCCACCAGACACATGACTTCACCGGTCCCGCTCACCGACTGCTTGACCACGCCAGCGCCGAAACGCGTAGCGGGGCCTTTCTTCCAGACCGTGTGTGCCGGCTTGTCGAGAACCCGCTGTGTCTCAGTTTTGTAGGTGGCTGGGATTCTCTCGATGCGTGTGCTTTCGGCTTTGACCAGCACACGTTCGGACACGGTCTCGTAGGTTGCGGGCACAACTTCCAGACGACTGGAGGCGGCTTTGGCGAGCATGCGTTCCTGCACGGTTTCAAACTGGGCCGGCACGACCTCGTAGCGATGGCTGGCTTGCTTGACCAGCACGCGTTCGTCGTAGTCCTTGTATTTTTCCGATATCAGAATGCGCGCATAGCACTCACCGGGACGAGCGTTGGGCGGAAACAACTCGTCGTCCGCAGCCGGCGTCATGCCAGGGCTGCCGCCGCCGTCGCGCAGCTGCGCAACCTGTGCTTCAAGCATCGTTACCTGCGCAGATTTCGCATCAAGCTCAGAGCGCAGATCGTCGTTCTTGGCCTGAGAAGCTTGCAGCTCACCCTCCAAAGGATTCAGCGCACCATCGGCGGAGCCGCCAGCGGTTGAAGTGTTGGTCTCCGTTGTCGCACACCCCCCGAGCAGGGTCGCGACCACGATCAATGTCAGTTTCATAACATCCCTCTTGTACTTAGTGTAATTGTCATATGGTTGTCTTGCCGGTCCAGTGAACCTTCTTGTCACACCCGACGGCGTCACACTACCACGCTTCGTTTTAGACGCTTGTAAAAAGCATCAAAAACCACGCTGCAGACACGTCGCCACTTAACAATTCAGTCAACGGATACAGCAACAATGCGCCGCGTTCGAAATAGATGTTGAACAGGGCGTCCGGTTACGCCGGAATTGCCAGCGCTGCGGACAAGATCGACACGCCCATGCAGAACCGCTTAAACTGTGCTCGAACATCTATACGACTCGGAGAGAAAACGACATGACAGATGCATACATCATCGATGCAGCGCGCACCCCGCGTGGCATTGGCAAAGCGGGTAAAGGCGCCCTTTCGGAATTTCACCCCAGCCGTCTGCTTGCCAAGGTCTTTGAGGGCATTGGCGAGCGCAACGGATTGAACACCGAGGACATCGACGATGTTGTGGTCGGCTGCTCGTCACAAGTCGACAAACAGGGCGCCTGCATCGGCCGCATGGCGGCCCTCGATGCTGGCTGGAGCACCCGCGCCAGCGCCGTCACCCTGGATCGCTTCTGCGGCTCCGGAATCACCAGCGTTAACCTGGCGGCGGCCAATATCATGTCTGGCATGGACGACCTATGTGTCGCCGGTGGCGTCGAGATGATGTCCTACACCGCAGGTTTGGGTAACTCCGAGAACCGGCGCGTGGTCGATGGTGGCAATCTGCATCTGCGCGACATACACCCACAGCCTCACCAGGGTGTGTGCGCGGATATGATCGCAACGCTGGAAGGTTTCGGCCGTGAAGACGTCGACCGTCTTGCGGTGGAAAGCCAGCGTCGAGCCCAGTACGCCATCCAGCAAGGCCATTTCAACAAATCCGTGATGCCGGTGTACAACGACGATGGCTCCGTCGCGCTGGATCGCGAGGAGTTCCCCCGCCCCGGCACCACCATGGAGTCTCTGGCCGAATTGAAAACGGTGTTCTCACAGTTCATGGACCTGCCGATCGACAACACCGGCGAGACCTTCGACCAACTGGTCAAGCGCAAGTACCCCGATCTCACGATCGATCATGTCCATCACGCGGGCAACAGCTCCGGCGTGGTCGACGGTGCTGCCGCACTGATTTTGTCCACCAAAGACTATGCGGACGGCCAGGGCTGGAAGCCGCGCGCGCGCATCAAGTGCATGGCCACCGTGGGCGGTGATCCGACGCTGATGCTGAACGAACCCGTGCCGGCCGCCAAGAAAGTACTGGAACGCGCGGGCATGACCACGGCGGATATCGACCTGTTTGAGGTCAACGAAGCATTCTCCGTGGTAGCCGCGAAGTTCATCCGCGATCTGGAACTGGACCCGGAGATTGTCAACGTCAACGGTGGCGCCATGGCGCTCGGTCATCCGATCGCCGCGACCGGCTCGATTCTGATCGGCACCTGTCTCGACGAGTTGGAGCGCCGCGACCTGACCACCGGTCTGATCACCATGTGCACCGGTGGTGGCATGGCACCCGCGATCATCATTGAGCGCGTTTAAGCGACCCAACTTGAGCAGGGCGACCAGCGTCGCCCTGCTCAGTCTCTTGCTCCAAGCCTGCGGGGAATCCGGTCCCGTTCTTGAGGATGCCGCCCAGGCGCACCTGCAGAGCTGGTTTGCGCAGGCGCGCGAAGGCCGCAGGGACGAAACGCTCTGCCACGGCCTGGGCCTGCTGAAACACGACCAATTCACCTGCGCCGAATATCTTGAACACGCCGCGCCGATCACCGCGCGGGTTGCAACAGCGGTACGTACGCGGGATTGTTTTGTCGATGTCTGCGGAGACTTTGTTGAAGTGGAGTACAGCGGGCGCGGGGCGGATGGTGATGATTTTGCCGAAACCGCCGTCGTGAAACGCGACGACGGTAAGCTGCGGTTGTACTGGTATCGCTCCACCAGCCTGCTCGCCCTGATGCGCTCGGCTGACGATGAAGCAGACACGGGCAAAGACCCCCAACAGGTGGCGTACGATGCCTTGGTGGCGCGCTACTCGGCGCTCTACAACTACCCTCCCTGTTACCAGATTCGGCCGACCAGCAACAACATCCTGGGCGACCTGATCGACCCGGACCGTCTCGACCTGGAAGTGGTGGCGGCCCGTCACAAGCGCTGTCCGGACAGCTTCTGTATTGCCTTTATCGGGCGCAAAGTCGCCACCCTGTGTCCGGCGACCGCTGCTGCCCAGCAGCCTCACGGACGCTTGAATCTGTCCAGCCGCTAGCGAACCCTCCGCTCGTCCGCGTCGACGAGCGGACTTGCACTGCGCCGCGCTACGGGTTACAAACCGAATCAATATTCAGATTATTGGGAAGGTCAACGTGAGCGCCGTCAGTGAATTCAGAGCCGAAACCCGCGCGTGGTTGGAGAATAATTGTCCGGCCGGTGCGCGCGGTCCGGGACAGACCGCGTGGGGAAGCCGCAAAATCACGTTGGAGCCGGACGTCGCCGCGTGGTTGGAACGCATGGCAGAAAAAGGCTGGACGGTGCCTACCTGGCCCAAGGAATACGGTGGTGCCGCGCTGGATCGCGAGCTGTATCCGGTCCTGATCGACGAACTGAAACGCATCGGCGCACGCACACCCCTCACCGGCCGCGGCGTAAACTACATCGGTCCGACCATTCTGGAATTGGGCACGGACGATCAGAAAGCGCGTTGGCTGCCACAGATCGCGTGCGGCGACGGCGGCTGGGCGATGGGATACTCCGAACCCGGCGCCGGTTCGGACCTGGCGTCTTTGGCCACCCGTGCCGAACTCGACGGCGACCACTATGTGATCAACGGTCGCAAGACCTGGACCTCAGATGCGATGGACTGTGACTACATCTTCGTCCTCACACGCACCGATCCCGACAAGCCCAAGCACGAGGGTATCAGCCTGATCCTCGTCGACATGGAACAAGCGGGCGTGACCGTCAATCCGATCCGCCTGATCTCCGGGGCCTCACCTTTCAACGAAACCCTGTTCGAAGACGCGATCGCGCCGGCCACCGACCTCATCGGTGGCGTCAATAACGGTTGGACCGTGGGTAAGCGCCTACTGCAATTCGAGCGCTCCACCCACGCCGGCATCAACACCTCCGGCTCACAGGGCGGCCGCAGCATGGAGAGTGACCTGCCCGCCCAGGTGCAGGCCTACTGTGCAGACGCAACCGGGCGTATCACCGATCCTGCCACCCGGGTGCGCCTGACCGACCACGAGATGCGATACGCAGCGCAACGCCTAACCCAGAAGCGCGTGATCGAAGAAACTGAAGCGCGGGCGCCTGGCTTCGCCTCGTCCGCGGTCAAGTTGTCCAACGCTCTGATCACCCAGGAAGGCAACGAAATAATGCTGCACGCAATGGGTACACAAGGTGTGGGCTGGGATGGCGATACGTTCAATCCGGACGAGATCGAAGCCACCCGCGAGTGGCTGCGTCAGAAAGCCCTGACCATTGCAGGTGGCACCAAGGAGGTGCAGATGAACATCATCGCCAAGCGCGTCTTGGGTCTGCCCGATTAGACGGCCGCCCGTCTTGCAACGTTTTTACATTCACCAGTACCATCCACTAAATGGCTCCACTAA
>JBCCHL010000073.1:0-21286 GCA_039028775.1 Pseudomonadota bacterium
CGGCGTGATCAATATTGCCGCAGGTAAGTTGATCGGCGGGATCGACGCGACCGAATACAAGCCGCGCAGCATTCAATTCGTGACGAATAGGCACGTGGTCATGCGGATATCGGAGACCCGGCGCAGCCAGCGCATCAAGGGAAAGTGGGAGCAGAGTTATGCGTTCTCCTACGATATTGAGACCCAGAAACTGCAGACTATGTTCAATCGATTCAAGGATCTCTACCCCGCCCAGGGAGGTCTCGGGCGGGTGGTCGGCGTCGATCCGGACGGCGAACACGTCTACATGCCAGCTTACATCGGCGACCTCGGTGCACAGGAACCGGTCTATTCCCTCACCCGGGTCAACCTGACCAATGGACGCGCGCGCGTCGTCAAGTCGGGCAACTCACACACCGAAGACTGGTTCATGAACGATCGAGGGGAGGTGATCGCGCGCGAGGACTTTGTCAGTTCGGGTAAGCACCGCTTGTACTCCTATCTCGGCAAGCGCCCCAAACGCGTGTTTGAACAGCGCGTCGACTACCCGAGCATCAGCCTGATCGGCGTACACCCGGACGGCAAAAGCCTCATGTACACCGCGTTCGAAGACAATTTTGAAGCGGTCTATCAGATGTCTCTGGAGGACGGTGCGAGCAGCGAGCCGATAGTGATGCGCGACGATGCCGACATCGATCAGGTGATCACCGATCTCAATCGCAAATTTCGTGGGGTCCGTTTCAGCGGCCCCCTGCCGAGCTACGACTACATCGACGAAGCGTTTGAGCAAGCCGTTACGAACGTCAGCGGCCTGTACCCGACCAGCAGCGTCTGGCCGGTATCGGCTACCGCAGATCGCAATCGCGTGGTGATGATTGTCAGCGGCAACCAGGGTGCCCGCCGCTACGTGCTCTACAATCGCGAGGCCAACACGCTCGCGACCCTGTCCAACGGCTACGGCATCGCCGCCGAGGACATGGGCGGAATCAGAGCTATACGTTACAGCGCACGCGACGGCACCAAGATCCCCGCCATTATGACCGCACCTCCGGGTGTCGACACCCCCGCGCAGTTGCCGTTGCTGGTGTTCCCCCACGGCGGTCCGGAGAGCTACGACAGCCTCGCGTTCGACTGGTGGGCGCAGTACTTCGCGCGCTTGGGTTACCTGGTGCTGCAACCTAACTTTCGTGGCTCCACGGGCTATGGCATCGAGTTTCGCGATGCGGGGCGCGGCGAGTGGGGTAAACTCATGCAGGACGATGTCACCGATGGCGTGCAGGTGATGATCAATAACGGGTACGCAGATCCAGAGCGCATCTGCATCATGGGCGCATCCTATGGCGGATACTCGGCCCTGGCCGGCGGTGCCTTCACCCCGGATCTGTACCGTTGCGTTATCTCGGTTGCGGGGGTATCAAACTTGCCGCGCATGTTGCAGGACGACAAGTACTATAGCGGCGATCACTGGGTGACGAGCTACTGGGAGGATGTGATCGGGGACTCGCGCGAGGAACGCAACAAGCTGCGTTCGGTCTCACCCTTCCATGCCGCGACCAACTTCACCGCCCCGGTGCTACTGGTCCATGGCAGGGACGATACGATCGTCTACATCAATCAGAGCCGTATGATGGCCCGGGCCCTCAAGAAGGCCAAAGCCCAGGTAGAATTGGTCACATTGAAGGAAGCCGACCATTGGTTGTCCCAGCCCTCGACCCGCAAGGCCACGTTGCGGGCCATGACGGAATTTCTGTTGAAACACAATCCACCGACGCGTCGCCAGGAGTCTTGATCGGGATCGAACAAGCGCTGCGTACAGCACCTGCGTAAGGCGCTATAGTCTATCGCCTGGCCCGCATCTCAAACCAGGAAAGTATGCCTTTAACAAAACACCCCACCGCAGTGCTCGCGCTTCGGTTTCGCGTGCGCTGCAAGTCTTTGGAGCCCCAAGATTAGCATCCGCGCGCCCTGGTGGCTGAAGATGAGCGCGAAGATAGTATTGTCGCGCCTGCCGATCGACTACCGTCGCTTCGCGCACCTTGGCATGTTTCGCCATGGCGATATGCAGGGTTACGACTACGCCCTGGGCGTGGTGCGGTACCACGCCTCTCAGGCTGGTATTGATCTACAGGGCAAGACCTGCCTGGAACTGGGCCCAGGTGACGGCATCACCGGCGGTCTCGTCGCCCGCTCGCTGGGTGCGCAGCATGTATATTTAGTCGACGCCGGCGCCTTTGCGGACGCGGACATCTCGCTGTATCAGACCCACTGCGAGGCGATGCGGTCCGCCGGCCTTGCACCACCGGATATTACCCACGTGCAAGATTTTGGCGAATTGCTGCACGCGGCAGGTCTGACCTATCTGACCAACGGCCTCAGCGACCTGCAGGCGTTGCCCCCAGACCACCTGGACTTCGTCTGGTCCCACGCGGTGCTCGAGCACGTCCGCGCAGGAGAATTTGGCGCCACCATGCAGGCGCTGGCGCGCAGCATGCGACCCGGAGCACGGGCTTCGCATCGCGTCGACCTGCAGGATCACCTGGCCAATTCTCTGCACAATCCGCGCTTCAGCACCAAGCTCTGGGAACAGGATTGGTTGGCCAATTCCGGCTTCTACACCAATCGGATCGGGCATCAGCCGATGCTCGACCTCTTTACCGCCGCGGGCTTCACCGTTCACGATGTCACCGACATTGATCGCTGGGATAGGTTGCCCTTGCCGCGAGAAAAATTTGCCACTGAATTTCGCACGATCCCCGATGCGGAACTGACGATCAGCAGTTTCACCGCCATCCTGCAGCGCTAGCGAAAACAAGATTACGCACGCAGTCCTGGCATCCTAGCTAAGCGCTGGAGACCAGACTGCCACGATGCGTCCGACACGAACGATCTGGCCCCTGGCGAAAACGCGGCGCGCGGCGCGCAACGTTGTCGCGATTTCGCTACAGTTGCGCATCGAAACGTTGACACTGCACAAGGGAGGGCGCAATGCGCCGCAGAGAGTTTTGCGCTGTAACCGGGGTTGCGACATTGGGGGTTGGCGGTCTGGTGGGCTGTTCGTCTCGCCCGACGACGCTCGGACCGGTCATCCAGACGGACACCGGCAAGGTACAGGGCACGGTGGTGGACGGTGTGCATCGCTTTCTGGGCGTGCCCTACGCCGAGCCGCCCTTCGGTCTAAACCGTTTCGTTGCACCGACCACCCGCGAGCCCTGGGACGGTGTGCTGGCCGCCACCGAGTACGGCCAGATCTGCCCGCAGACCGGCGGTCTGGTCGGCGGCGACCTGGTCGAAGGGGAAGACTGTCTGAACCTGAACATCTGGACACCGGATCCAAACGCCGGCGGCTTGCCGGTGATGGTCTGGGTACACGGCGGCGGTCAGGTGAGCGGTAGCGGCGCCGAGCCAACCTACGATGGCACTCGTTTTGCCCAGGACGGCGTGGTCCTCATCACCAACAACCGCCGCCTGGGGGCAGAAGGTTATCTCTTCCTGGAGGAAGACTTCGGCACCGGCATCGGCCCTGGGAATCTCGGTATTCTCGATCAGATCGAAGTGCTGCGCTGGGTGCAGCGTAACGTCGACCGATTCGGTGGCGACCCGAACAACGTCACGTTATTCGGCGAATCCGGCGGTGGAGCCGCCACCCAGGCGGTGGTCGCCACACCGGCGGCACGAGGGCTTGTGCATCGGGTGATCCCCCAGAGCGGTGGCCACTCGGCCCAGCGCCCGGACACGGCGCGAGCGATTACCGCCACCGCCCTGCCGCTGCTACAGGTAGCACCTGGGGATCTCGACGCCCTGCGGGCACTCGATTGGCGCCGCCCGCCTGAAATATACCCAAGCCTGCAGGCGACCTCTTTTGGGCGGCCACAGATATACATCCCGATGCTCAGCGAAGCGATGCCCAACCATCCCGTCGATGCCTGCGCGGCCGGGTTGGGCAACGAGGTCGACTACCTAATTGGCAGTTGTCGCGACGAGATGAACCTGTTCGACGCTTTGCCCGGCGATATCGCCGAGACTCCCTTTCTAGCGCGCCGTGATGCGCTGCTGACAGCGGCGGATGCCGACCTCGCAGCTTTGCGCCGCGCCTATACCCAGGCGCGACCGCAACTCGATGCGGCAGAGGTGGACCTCGCGATCATGGGCGATCTCTGGTTTCGGGTGCCATCCATCCGCATCGCCGATACCCACGCGACAGCGAACCAGGGGCGGGCGGGAGGGGCGCGAACCTATATGTATCTGTTCGCGTGGGAGTCACCGCTACTGGGCGCCGCCCATGCGATGGATCTGCTCGTGTTCGGCAACGGTCTGCCATTGCCCGGCATTGGTATGCTCCGCGATCACGATGACATCGCCCGTTCGATGCGCACGGCCTGGGTGAATTTCGCGACCCACGGCGACCCTTCCAGCGCTAGCTTTCAGTGGCCGCAGTATGATCAGGCGCGACGCACAGCGCGTTTGGACGACACGTTCAGTGTATTGGACGATCCATATGCAGCCCAGCGGGCAACATTGGGTGACTTGTTACTCATGAACTGGGGTAGCAACGGCATCTGAAGACGACCAACAACCAGAGACCTTCAGATCGTTTGTTGACGCGCCACTCGCACGGACAAGCGGCTTCTAACTTTTGATCAACTCCAGCGAACATGCGCCACAAAGGCCGTGGTGCAGTAGATGACCCCACCTTCGCCATCGGCACTGAGGAACATACCGTTGGCGATATTGGACCCGGTCGGCACGCGATCGAGCAATGCTCCGGTGGCGATGTCGACCACCACCAAATGGTCCTCACCGCGCTCGGTGAAGTCGTTGATCACCAACTCGCCGGTGTCTGGAAATACGACCGGCTGCATAGACGCTCGTACGTCGAGCGTCCACGCTACGCTCAGCTCGCCATCGTCGCGCACCCCTGCCAGACCGCCGTTGATGGAATCCCAGGCGATGGCCATATCGTGTTCGGGTACATGTACGGGCGGGGCGATGATGCCCCCTCCCGGGGTCGAGAACGGCTCGATCGCCCGCACATCGTCCGGGTCGGCCAGGTCCAGCCGCAACAGTTTCTGTGCACCCGCGCGCGGGGACGGCAGGCGCCAGGACAGGCGTGGGACTCCGCCCTGGGGATAGCGACCCGTTGGCAGCACTGTGTGGATACGCCGCACCGATTCGACATCGCCACAATCCATCAGCCAACACGCGCCATCCGAGACGCAGGCGTCCCAGGCCAGCCCCCAGGGATCGTCAGGGCGACGGTAACGCGGCCGCCATTCTTCCACCTCAAGCCCCGCGGCTGCGCAGCGTACACTCCAGACGTGTTCGGTGCCTGGGATCAGCACCCGATCGCCTTGCGCATCAACGTCCGCTGCGATCCTGCCCATCGAGCCTTCGGGCAGGGTCAGGGTGGCGATCACCTCGAGGGTCTGCGCATCGAGCCTGGTCAGCGTGGTTCCGCCCTGGCTTTCGAGGCGCAGGTCCTTGGTGACCAAGGTGCCATCGCTCAGGGCCAGCAAGCCATTGTGGGAACGGTCCGCGGGCAGCCGGGTATGCGACACAACCTCCAAGGAAGCGTGATCCAGCCGATGCAGATAGTTGCCATTGACGCAGTAAAGATCACCATTTGCGTGCACCAGAATGGCCCCGCACCAGACATGTTCGCCGCACGGCAGCTCGGGACTGAGCGCCCGACCTTCGAGGCTGGGCAGGTCGATCCGTTCGACCCAACCGAAGGGTGGCGGTCCGGCGAAAGCAGCCATGGTGCCACCCAGATACCACTCGTGCGCGTCGCGTCGCACCGCCATCACGTTCCAGCGTCCATTGTTGCGCAGAGACACGGCAGCGCGGCGATGGGCCGCATGCAAGCCGCCGCTGTGGGCCTTCTGCCGACGGTTGCCACCACATTCCACCGGCCAGGGCGATGGCCAGTAGCCCGCATGGTGGGTCGCGCGGTCGAGTCCGGTCATATGTAATCCCCTGATGTTCGTTGTGTCGGCTTCCGTATGCCGCCGGTCGACATTGGCAACGTCTAAGTTTGACCTCGCTTTCGTCACGCGACAGCGCGGTCCAAAACCTCGCCGTATGCTACCCGGCCGCAGCCACGAATAGCACTGCGAGGATAGATCCGGGTGAATACCTATTGTTGCATCGGCAGTGCTGCGCGAGGCTTGTGCTGTCATATTGGTTCGCCAAGCGGCAGTAGCGCGGCGTTCAGGAGGAACACATGCTCAAAAACCTGGGCCAAGATATCTGGATCTACGACGGCCCGAAGATCAACTTTGCCGGTGCCGACATGCACACCCGCATGACTGTGGTGCGCTTGACGAACGGTCGGCTGTGGGTGCACTCACCCACCCGGTTGGATGCGGACAGTCGCGCAGCTATCGAGACTCTGGGCGGCGAGGTGGCCGCGTTGGTCGCACCTAATAAGTACCACCACCTGTACATCGAAGCGTGGATCGACGCGTTCCCCCACGCGCACGTATACGCTGAGCCACACGTACAGGCCAAGGTCGCAAGTCTCAGCGACGCCGACATCCTGACGGACAGCGCGCCGCCCACTTATGCCGCTGATCTTGAACAAGTGATCTTCACCGGCAATCGCTTGTTCCAGGAGGCTGTGTTCTTCCACAAGCACTCCAAAACCGTGATCTTCACCGACCTCTTCATCAATCAGCCGCTCGATGACGTCAGCGGCCTGCCCCGTCTGTTCCTGCAGTTCGAAGGGGTGGCCTATCCAAGTGGCGGTATCCCCCGACTGTACCGCTGGTTTTCCTGGGGCAGGTCGGCACAACGCCGCGCCGCAGCCCGGGTCCGGCAGTGGCAGCCCGAGCGTCTTACCTTTGCCCATGGTCCGGGACTGGATGGCAGCGTTCGCGAGATCCTCGATCAGCAGTTTGCCTGGCTGGATTGAGCACCCGGCGGGCATAATGCCCGGATGCGCTTTAGAACCTATCGACACCTGTGGCCTTACCTGCTCATTCTCGGCACGCCGAACATCGCAGCATCAATCGCTGCGGAAACGGCAAGCCCAGACCACTATCGCGTCGCCGCGGTGCAACAGGACATCACCCCCCAGCGCCCGGTGTTCCTGGCAGGATATGGGCAGAATCGCCGCGCCACCGGCGTTGCGGACCCCATCTACGGCAAGCTGATCCTGATCGATGATGGTCGCCTGCAGATCGCCATCGCGACCCTGGACAGTATTGGCCTGACGTTTCCGGACATCGAGCGCATCCGCGCGCGCCTGGCCGAGCGCTGGCCAGGCCTACGCCTGATGTTTTCCTCCACCCACTCCCATGCCACGCCAGACGTGGTGGGGTTGTGGGGGGAGTCGTTCGCCAGCAGCGGACGCGACCCGGACTATGTGGCGCACCTGGTTTCGGTCTTCGACGACCTGACCGCCCGCGCCTATGCGCGACTGCAACCTGCGACACTGTCAGTCGCGAGTCGCGCCGTCGATCTGGACTGGGTCGAAAATCGGAGTGAGCCGCGGTTGCTCGACCCGACCCTGAGCGTCATGCGCTTCGCCGACCTCAACGCACGCACGATCGCCACCCTGACCAACTATCCCTGCCACCCAACCGTCCTCGACGGTGACAATACACTGCTTTCAGCCGACTATCTCGCCGGGTTCTACCGTGAGATGGCGCGCAGCGAGCCTGGGATACATCTGTTTCTACAAGGCGCTATCGGCGGTTGGGTACAACCGATTGCAGGGTCCGCCAGCCACCACCGGGCGCTGGCCATCGGCGCAGATCTGGCGACCGCAAGCCTCGCCACCTTGGCCGAGTCGACACCAACGACCCCAATGCCATTGATCTACCAGGATGCGATCCTCGACCTGCCGCTGGACAACTGGGGATTTCGCGCGCTGATCTGGCTCAACACGCTGGAGCGCAAAATCCATAGCGGCCATCTGCGCACCCGGGTCAGCGTGCTGCGCATCGGTCCCGCAGCGGTACTCACCCATCCGGGCGAAACTTCGCCGGCCTACTCGCTGGCCAGTCGCGCGCTCACGACCAACAACATCACGTTCATTGCCGGGCTGACCCAGGATGCGGTGGGCTACATACTCAAGCCCGACTATTTTGTGGACCCTGATGCCTATCCGCACGCGTCATACCTGACCTCGGTCTCGGTCGGCGATGAAGCAGGCCCGTTACTGATGCGCACGCTTGCGCAGCTCGTGTGTAGCGCGGGCATGGGTGAGTGCTGACGCACCCCTCACCCTATTCGGGCTCTAACAGATCCCAACGATTCCCCCATGGATCTTCGAACACTACAACCTGTCCATAAGCCTCAGCACGCGGCGGTTCGATGAAGTTCACCCCGCGTGCTTGATAGGCGGCGTAGTCCCGCGCGAAGTCATCCGTGTGCAGAAAGAATGCGACGCGGCCGCCGGTCTGAGCCCCGATACGCTGCTGTTGGGTGTCCCCATCCGCCAGAGCGAGGAGCAGTGCGCCCTGCAGCGGCGCACCCGCGGCTGGCGCCGCGGGGCTGACCACCACCCATCGCTTAGCGTCATCCAGGCGGTTGTTCTCGATGAGCGTAAAGTCGAGTTGGGTGACAAAAAACTCAATCCCGCGCGCATAGTCATCGACCAGCAACGTCGTCAGCGCAAGGCGTCTGTCCATATCTGTACTCCGAACAAAATCAGTTGGTGATGCACGGCCTGATCTACCACGGGAATTGTGCTGACCCAACGCCTGCAACCGCGTGTCGACTCTGGATAATCGCCGGACGCTGACTTGCTATTTTAGCCCCACCGCGAGATGATAGTCGGTCGCTTTTACGGCTGGCTTTAGAAAGTACGGTGCGTACGTCTACCCACATCGCTAAATTTTGCGCTTACGTCGGCATCATGGCTCTGTTCATGCTGCAGGTTGAGGCGCTCGAGCACCTGCATGTCGACGACGACCCCGACGACCAATGCCATGTCTGCGTACTGCTGGACCACAACGACGTTTCAGCGCCGGTGCCTGCTACAGCCGTACCGGCGTACGGCAGCGCCACTCACGCGTTGGCGTTCGTACGCCGCATTGATGCCGCCCCACGGTATCGTCGCAACCCCCGCGCCCCTCCCGCGTCTCGCGCCTAGTTTTTTGCACACATAATAATCTTGGCATCGCTGGCGCGATGTCCAAACTTCTTAGGAGTAAACACCATGAAATGCAGGCTCTGCGTTTTATCTATAATTGCGTCTGTGGCGCTTGGCACGGCCCACGCGGCAGATGAGACCACCATCGAGGAGGTTGTGGTTACCGCCCACCCTCTGTCTGCTGAAGGTCTGGCGCAGCCCGTCGAGATCCTCGAAGGTGACGACCTGGCCCTGGCCGCAACCGGCGATATCGGCAGCACGCTGGGCGCGCTACCCGGTATTCACGGCGCCCCCTTCGGCAAGGCCGCGGGGCGTCCGGTGATTCGCGGCCTTGGTGGCCCGCGGGTGAAGGTGATGGAAGATCGCATCGACGCACTCGATGTCTCTGTTACCAGCGCTGACCATGCCGTCACCGTCGACCCTTTTATTGCCGAGCGTATCGAGATTCTCAAAGGCTCAGCAGCCCTCTTGTACGGTTCCGGCGCCATCGGCGGGGTGGTCGACGTCCATACCGGGCGAATCCCCCACAACGTTCCAGAAGACGCGTTTGCGGGCGGTATCGAAACCCGCCTGGATTCCAGCGACGATGGCAACGTGACCGTCGCCAAATTCGACGGCGGCGCTGGCAACTTTGCCTGGCACCTCGATGCCACCTTCAAAGACGGTGATGAGTACGACATTCCTGGCTTCGCAGAATCCAGCCGCCAGCGCGCGATGGAAGAAGAAGAGGAGCATGAGGAAGGCGAAGAAGAAGAGCACGAAGAGGAAGAGGAAGCGCGCGATTCTCTACCCGGCTCGCAGTATGACTCCAAATCCTATGCCGGTGGTATTTCTTACGTCGGCGACTGGGGCTTCATCGGCGTTGCCGTATCTCGCATCGACAGCGAATATGGGCTGCCCGGTGGTCACGGTCATCACGAAGAGGAAGAGGGCGAGGAGCACGAGGAAGAAGAGCACGAAGAAGAGGAGGAAGGCGAAGGCAATCCCATCCTCGAAATGGAACAGACCCGCACCGATATCGAATTGGGTATCAACGATCCCTTCGGCAACTTCACCAGCCTGAACGTGCGTCTGGGTATCAACAACTACGAACACATCGAGTTCGAACCCAACGGCGAAGCCGGCACGGTCTTTGACAACGAAGCTTATGAGTTGCGCACCGAACTGGTTTACGACGGCAATGACTGGCAGGGCGCCATCGGCGTGCAATACGCAGATCGGGAATTCTCAGCGATCGGTGAAGAGGCATTTGTACCGCCGGTGGACACCACCGAGTGGGGGGCCTTCTGGGTGGGCGAACGCAGCTTTGACGGCTTCGATCTCGAAGCAGGCTTGCGCATCGGTGGCGTTGATCACAGTCCCACCGGAAATACCGACGAGAGCTTCAATACCTACGCAGGCTCGCTCGGTGCGGTGATCCCCGTGTCCGAAACGACGGATGTCGGCCTGTTGCTGGATGTGAGCCAACGTGCGCCCATCGGCGAAGAGCTGTACTCCGACGGCCCCCACCTTGCGACTGCCACGTTCGAAATCGGCGATCCGGGGCTGAGCGAAGAACGCGCGCTCGCTTTGACGGCAACTGCCAATCACAGCGGCGAGAATTGGGGAGCGAGTGCTTCGGTTTACTTCATGCAGTTCGCCGACTTCATCTATCAGTCCCCAACCGGCGGCGAGGAGGACGAACTTCCGGTGTTCTTGTGGGCACAGGATGACGCGTCTTTCTTCGGCATCGACGCCCAAGTGCATCGCGAGTTTGCGCTGGGAGACAACGTCGACCTGCAGGCCAGGCTGATGTTCGATCTGGTCAACGCGGAAGTCGATGTCTCTGGCAACGACAATCTGCCCCGTATTCCGCCCGCGCGCTATGGTGCAGGGTTTGACCTGTCGTGGGCCAATACGGTGGTCACTCTCGATTTCATGCGCGTCACCGAACAGGACGAAGCAGCGGATTTCGAACTGGAAACCGACGCCTACAACGACCTGTCGTTGAGCATCGTCACCTCGTTCGATATGGGTGGCAGCACGCTGCAGATATTCGCCCATGGCCGCAATCTGACCGATGACGAGCAACGCCTGCACACCTCCTTCATCAAGGACTTCGCGCCCCAGGCAGGGCGTAGATATGAAGCGGGTTTGCGCCTCAACTTCTAAAACCTCGAAACACCCAGGGTGCCCGATCGCAATGACCGGCCACCCTGGGCTGCTGTCACTTCTAGACTCCCGCAGACGATGATGCCCGGCACGCTGGGCGACGGTGGGCGCACCCGATCCCTCGCAATGCGATAATATCGGCGTATCTCAACGGCGCACCGCTCATGCAACACGTCTTCTGGCTGGTCACCGATGTCCTGTGCGGACGTCCGGGGCCGAACTATCAGCCCTGGGACCCGGTCCAACTCCATGCAGGTGGTATTCGCGGCATCCTCTCTGTGAATGGCGGCGATTCAGTCTATGCGGACGAATTGGCGGCGGCGGACATCGATCATATCTGTCTACCCTTGTCACCCAACGCCCCGCCCCTGGCCGGGGATCTCGATCACTGCATCGCGCAATTGCCCCGCGCCTACGACTGGGTGTGCGCTCAATCGGGCGCGGTCCTGGTGCACTGTCGCCACGGCAAAGACCGCACCGGCCTGTTTATGGCGTACTATCTGATGCGCCAGGGACACACTCCGCAACAGGCGATCGAACGCGTCCGCGCGGTGCGCCCGATCGCCTTCAGCGCAGAAGGATGGCTGAGCTTCGCCGCGTCCGTGCTGGCAAGCGCAGCGCAGGCGGACCACAACGGGTCCCAAGGCGGCGAAGCAGCGGACGGCAGCGAGCGAATTCTTGAGCCACGATAGTTCTTAACAAACATTTAGACACACCATGCACAGCATCAACCTGCTCGACAAGCTGCAACAGATCGCACCGGACGAGTTCTGGCAACCCAAAGTGATCGGCGACCTCAACAACTATCAGATCAAGCTGGTACGCCTGCAAGGGGAATTTGTATGGCACGATCATGCTGACACCGACGAGCTGTTCCTGTGCGTGGAAGGAGAGTTTGAGATGCACTATCAGGACCATATCGAGGCGGTGCGCACCGGCGAGATGGTGGTTGTACCCAAGGGTGTTGCACACAAACCGGTGGCCCATGGGCCTTGCAGCGTGTTGCTGATCGAACCGGTAGGCGTGGTCAATACCGGGGCGACCCAAAGCGATCTCACCGCACCCCAGGACGTCAGGATCTAAGCCTCGACCTGTTGCCGCCCGGCGCACGCGATCAAAAAGCGCTTTTTATCAACCGCTCCGCTGGTGTCGACCAGTCGTCAAAATTGACCGCTTTTTTACTGACCCCGCCGCAAGACTCTTGGTATGATCCGCACCCAGAAGCCGGGACTATGTATCCTGGCCGTAAAAACCGGGGTGCAAGAGGACCAACCCATGTCGAAAGACCCTCGTGATGTGATCATCGTCGGCAACTCGTCAGATGATCCCTTTGCCATTGACGTCGCGTTCTCTATCGGCCAGGCGGAGGACATCTCGGACCTGATCAGCCTCAAGACCTTCGCGAACACCGAATTCTGCCCGCGCTTCATTTCCGACGAAGGCGATTTCCAGAACATCGGCTCCAAACTCGCGGGCAAAACGGTGATCATCGTCAGCACCTCGAGTCGCGTGGTCAGCCGCCAGACCTTGGCCATGCGCAACCTGGTCATCGCTCGAGCGGCCAAGGAGAATGGTGCCACCGAGGTGGTATTGCTGGAACCTGATCTGTTTTACAGCGCTCAGGATCGCGGCGCATTACCCACTGAGGTGGACACCAACAAAGAGCGCGAGCCCGGTGATCTGAAGAAATTTGATGGCCAACCGTTTACCGCGCGGCTCTACGCCGAGTTGCTCAAACTGGCAGGCGTTGACCGGGTAATCACCGTGCACAATCACTCCCAGGCGGTGCAGCTGCTGTTCAATCAGGAGTTTGCGGGACGGTTTCACAACCTGATCCCGTACGAGATCTATACCGACTACTTGCACAACTCCAACATCATCGACTACAACGACGACGGCACTGGACTCGCGCTGTGCGCACCCGACGCCGGCGCCCGGGAGTTTGTCGAGCAGATGTTCAAACACCTGAATCTGCCCAACGCCAAAATTGTCCAGCTCGATAAACATCGCTTTGGCGAGCGGGAGGTCGAAATCAAACTGCACGAACAGAGCGATCTGCGCATCGAGGAGCTTGCCGGCCTGGATGTGGTGCTGTTCGATGACATGGTACGCACCGGTTCTACCGTGGTGGAATCCTGCCAGTTCCTGAAACAAATCAACCCACGCAGAACCGTGTTTGCGGTCACGCATTTCTATGCCAGCGAAGAAGGGCGAGAAAAGATGGCCAACACGGCGATCGACGAGATTCTTACGCTCAACACGCTACCGACCATCCAGAATCGTGACGAACAAGGGCGCCTGCGCAAGAAGATGGTCGTGCTAAAGATCGAAAAATGGTTGGCGCGTAACCTGTGCGAGATTCTCGACATCACCGGTAAGCCCAGCGAAAGTTTGTATCAAATCGAGATGTCCTCGAAGAACCCGCGCTTTATTCGCAAGATCTGGTCCAGCGACGAACTTCCAACCTTGCGGGCGATCAACAACGGCCACGACCAGCAGTCCGGCGGCTGAAGCTAAGCCTCCGCCAGGATGCGCGCCAAAGTGCCGGGCGCACCCGCTTTCTCCTGCGCTTTGGTATCGACGAGGCCGACGTTTACGATCAGCGCTTTCCACAAGGCCCAACCGCGGCCCCGTGACCAGGTCTGTTCATCCACATCCACGGCCGCTTTGAACGCCACCCTTGCTGTCTCGTCAAAGAACGTCCACGCGATAGCAAGATCGCAGGCCGGATCACCTACACCCAGGCAGCCGAAATCGATCACCGCGCTGAGCCGGTCTTGGTCGATCAGTAGGTTGTCAGCACTCATATCACCATGCACCCACACCCCCGGACCCCCGAAGTCCGAAACCAGGGCCGTTGCCCAATGCTGGTGCGCGATGCGCGCAGCTCCCACATCGGTTTGCTCGAACAGCGTGAGCGCATGCTGCATCTGCGCGTCATAGACCTTGAGGCGGCCGCCGCGATGGTGGTTCTGCGCACCGGCCAGCGGTCCGTCCAGTGTTTCTATAGCCGCGAAACGTCGCAAGAATTCGCCAACTCCCCTGGCGATGTCTGTGCTGCTGCTGAGATGTGCTTGCGCTTCGAGCAGCGTCTGACCCGGAATCCAGCGGCGCACCGACCACGGCCACGGATAGCCTTCGGCGGGCTCTCCCACAGTCACCACCGTGGGCAGCGTTATGGCACAACGTGCAGAGAGATAGGGTAGCCAGCGGGCTTCTTTGTGGACTTGGGCGACGTAGGCCTCAGCACTGGGCAGACGCACACTCAAATGCTCGCCCAATCTGAATGTACGATTGTCCCATCCGCTTTGAGCCACCGGTGTGAGCGGCAGGTGGCGGTAGTGGGGAAATTGCGCGTCGATCAAGCGCCGCACCAGCTCGAGATCTATGTGCAAGACTCCCGACACTGCACCTGCCCTTAGATAGCCATTCCAGGGTCCCACCCTACCGGGTTGGAGGGCAGACACAAACTGCCGCACACCGTAAGGGCATGCGGCAGTTGAGTGACAACCTAGAAGTCGTCGTAGAGGATCAAGCCGAGCGGCGTGCCGCCACCGCTTTCGTCTCGCGCCGCCGCAGTATAGATACCGCCCGCTGCAACCGAGATGGTCACCGGACCGATCGCCGGCGTGGTGTCGCCCGTCGGAGTCACCACCACATCGTAATCCCCTGCTGCCAGGCTGACGTACCCCGTATCGGCGGTAAACGCCACCCCGGTGAAGTTCGGGGTTACGGTGGAGATGTCGGTGCCAGGCGCCACCACATACAGATCGACGTCGCCCGCTGAGGGAGAGGCATGCACGATGCGCACCCGCGCTTCTGTTCCCACAGGACGTATATCATCGACCAGCACCAGCGGTGCGATGGTCGCCAGGTCACCCACAGCCAAAACGCTGTATGCGGTCGCTGCGGCCAGGCTCAAATCTGCATCGATCACCACCGGCATCATGGCCCCCGTGGGTACCACTTTGACGTTCAAGTCACCCGGCGTCAGGTTCAGGTAACCGGTCACCTCGGGGAAAGCCAGATTTGTCACCGCGGGAGCGGCAAAGTTATCTGCAGCCACCACGTCCACGTTGGGGGCATCAGGACTGGCATGGATCACGCGCACGTCCGCGGTCGAATTTGCATCCAACAGACGCAGGGCGCCGCTACCGGTCAGGGCGACCAGCTCCACCGCTGCAGCACCGGTAGCAACGTTGGGGATCGCAGCGACCAGCAGATCAGAGCCACCGGCCAACCCCACAGTGCCCGAGTCATAGGCCACGGTCGTGGGATCACCCGCGATGGTCACCTGAATTCGGTAGTCGCCTTCAGGGACGGTTACCGGACCGAGTGTGCCTTTGAATTCAAACGTGCCGAGCGGCGCTTCCATGGTGATGTCAGCAGTCGGCGCAGTGACGTAAACATCGACCATCGGTGCGGTCGAGGCTGCGTGAACAACCCGCACCCGAACTTCAGCCGCATCGACGGCGGGCTGATCATCGACCAGCACCAGCGGTTCGATGCTGGCCACCGGACCTACCGCCAGAATGCTCACACGCTGGCCATCGACTGTGTCGAGCGTGGTCGGGCCGATCACCGGCGCCGGACCACCGGGGAGAATGCCGTCCACCTGCACATCAACGCCACCTGCGGTCGTGGACACAAAGCCGGCGCTCCCGTAGCCCACGCCGCTGAATGCCTGGGATGCCCCGATGGTGACATTGACCGGGGGTGCGTCCTGGGAGGCATGCAACACCTCAAAGTTAACTGTGGTGAGATCTAGAGAAGTGAGCGTGGGCGCCGCTCTACGGCTGGAACTGTCACTACATGCTGCAGAGACTAGTGCGCACAGCAGGGCGACGACGAAACTTTTGCGAAACATGAACCTTCCTGTTTTATTGGTTGCCCAGTTATGTTGTCCTGACGGTTGTGAAAAGTGGGTGAAAGAACTCAACATCGGGGTTCACACGATCTTCACAAGCAGCGGCACGCGGAGGAATTCGGCAGCCAACGACCCACTCAAGGGGCCGTTCGCGCCACCGTGGCAACGACCCGACAGGGCAGCCACACCAATAAATCGACCCGTAGCCCGCCGACCACATGTTGCTCTCACGCACGAGAGTCCTGGAGCATCCCTACCCCGATGCACTCAGGCCATCCTTAGCCATGAGCATCGCATTGCATCGGCGATCCGTCGCCAGGTGAGCAACATACGGCAGACTACGAGTAAGTGGGCCTTCCCTAGCCCCGCCAATCCGGCCTGACAATCCTGTCCAGCGCTTAGCGTTGAACACACTGTAGTCAGCGACGGCGGGGCAAGCTTGAAGAATTTCTGAAGATATAGCGAAGATTGTGAGGGGAAGATTAACCCGGAAAATTTTTACCTAACTATTTGTTTTTATTGATTATTTCATATTTATTTCGGATCGCCATCCGCCCAACGCCAGGCCTGCACGAGGGCACGGCGTGCCTGCGGCACGGCGTCGCTGGCCATACCGAGCTGTGCTTGTAACCCACGATGGACATAGAGCGTCTCAAGCGCGCTACAGGGGGCGGTGCTGCGGGTCATGACCGTCAGCCAGACCCGGGCCTGCTCGGGATCGCCGACGGCCTCAGCCCGCAAGGCACACGGCAACAGCCAATCGAGCGGCATCCCCTGACCGAGTTTGGTGCGCCGCAGCCGCACGACGTCATAGAGCGAGCGCAGCGCGTCATCTTGCCCGAGCTGCGCATAACCGTTGGCGAGGACCAACTGGAAGGCGTGCAGCTCGCGGCCGCGCTGCGCGTCCTCAAGGCGTGAGAGCCAATCCGGGAGTTCATCCCGGGCTGCCAACAAAGCGCAGCTGGTGGCCACCGCCGCCAGTTCGAGATTGCCGACATCGGTGGCCGAACCGCGCCATAAATCGGCAACCATCGTCAGGGCGCGCTCCGGTGATACCTCTGCGGCGACCAGTTGCGCGGAGATCTGCCGAGCGCTGAGCCAGCGGCGCAGGGGCGCATCAGCATCCCGCGGCACGGTGATGGTAACGCTCCGTCCAGGCTCGGCGAGGAGCAGACTCGTCTGCACGCAGGCCTCGATCAAATGTCGATCGTGGGGCACGAGGTCGGTCGCGGTAGGATGAACTTCTGCTTCACCAAAAAACTCCCGCGCTTCGACCGACCGCTGCTGTGCCAGCGCAGCAATGCCGCTGACTACAAGCAGCCAGACTTGCAGAGGCGCCGGCAATCGGGTGCGCCGCAATCGCGGCGCGTGGAGCGTGATCAGCTGCGCGAAGCCATTGTGCAACTGCGCGGCCAGCCCCAGCGACACCAATATCCAAGCCGCACGCTCGGGTTGTTTCCCCTCCAGCAGATATTCGAACGCTGCCAGAACGTCATGATAGTGAGCGAGCGCCCAATCCGCGTGTTCGAAACTCAGCCAGGTCGTGTGGGGATGATGGCTTACAGCGTCACCGACCCAACGCGCGTGCAACGCCTGGGCTTCGCGACGTTGCGCCCCACGCATCTTCTCACGCGCGAACAGCCGCACCGACTCCAACAAGCGCCACCACCCGCCCGCACGCTGGCTGCGCTGGATGAGACACAGCTCAACAATTCGGGCCATCGCCACGGCAAAGCCATCCGTGTCGCCGCTGAGCTGCTCCACATCGGCCATGGTGAACTCATCCGCGAAGCTCGCCATGGTGCTGAGCAAGCTCTGCTCGGCAGGCAGCAGCATCTCCCAGGTCTCGTCGAGCACGCTCTGCAACCCACTCTGACGCCCGGACGCGACGCGCTGGCGCCCGGACAGCAGCTCGAAGCGACGATCCAGACGATCTCGCAATTCTGCCAACGATAACTGGCGCAACTGTGCGGCTGCGAGTTCGATGGCGAGAGGCAGGCCATCGAGGTGACGGCACAGTTCGACGATCGAGACATCTTCGACCGGCAGCTCGACCACGCCATGACGCTCGGCCGTGGAACGGAACAACGCCACCGCCGCATGGGCGCCATCCTCGTTGATGACATCGAACGGCTCGATAAACAGCCGCAACTCATCCTCCAGATCCAGCGGATCGCGACTGGTCGCGAGGAATCGAGGTTGGTGGGTATGTCCCAGTAGATAGTCGAGCGCGGCCGCGACCTCGTCTTCTATGTGTTCGCAGTTGTCCAGGATGATCAGCATCCGCGCTCCGGACACCGCCTCGGCCAACCCAGCTCGATTCTGCACATTGAGGCCAAGCACGTCCGCGATCGCACGATCTACTCCGGGCCCATCCCGCACCGGTACCAGATCCACAAACCAGATCCCCCCGGGATAGTGACTCAGCTGTTCGCGGGCGAGCGCTTTGGCAAGCTTGGTCTTGCCGGTGCCACCGATACCCAGGAGCGATACGAGGCGGTTATTTTCTAGGGACATGATCACCCGGGCCATGTCACCCTCGCGACCATAGAGGCGGGTCCGTTCGCGACCGACATTGCTGCGCGGGGTCTCGACCTCCGGCGCCGGCGCGTCCGGCACCTGCGGCTTATCAATTTCGGCAATAAACCGGTACCCGCGTCCGTGTACGGTTTTGATCCATTTCTGGGTACGCCCACTGTCTCCAAGGGCTTTGCGGAGGGCTTTGATCTGAGTGGACAGGGCGGATTCGGAGACGAAGCGGTGCCCCCACAATTCGTCGAGCAGCTCTTCCTTACGCACCAGCCGGCCGGGGTGCTCCACCAGATAGACCAGGAGGGCAAAGACCTGGGGTTCCAACGCCACCAGATCTCCACCGCGGCGCAGCTCAAAGGCACCGGGGTCGACGGTAAAGTCGGCAAAATGAACCGGAGCGCTGACATCCGCTGCGTCCGACCTCATGTTACTCCCCTTCTCCTGGCCGCATGATGTTATTACTTGTGAGCCTGACCGTCGTTTTCTTGCGATCGCCGGTCCGTCTACTGGCGCGGCGCTCAACCAGGCCGCAGTATCGCCAATGCCCGGATTCGGCGCAATGCGCCGACGGTCTAGGTATACTCCACGGCCGGAGAGGAACTAGACGCATGGCCGGCAGTAACACCCAGAGCAGACCCTACTTTTACGGCTATACGCTGGTCGGCTATTCGTTTGCCATCTGCTTTCTGGCATCCGCGTTCTTTCTGCACGCACGTGGGGTGTTCTTCCCGCACTGGATCGCGGATTTCGGCGTGTCGAAGACCGAGCTTTCGCTGGCTGTTTCCCTGACCCTGTTTACCGGCAGTTGCTGCGCACCGTTGACCGGTTTCCTGATCGATCGCCTGCCGTTGCGTTACATCATCTGTTTTGCCTGTTGCTGGCTGACCGTTGGCTACCTGCTCATGCGCGGCGTGGATACCTACCTCGGCTTGCTGCTCGTGCTGATACCTTTCCAGGGGATTGGCTGGACCGGCGTTGGGCCACTGGTACAGACCAAGCTGATGGTCAACTGGTTCAGCCGCAATCGAGGCATGGCCCTGGGCGTCGCATTGATGGGCATGTCGGTGGCGGGCGTCATCATCCCCCCATTGAATACCTTCCTGGCAGAGAATTACGGGTGGCGCAACGCTTATGCGGTCTACGCCGGCTGTCTGATCTTTATTGCGATTCCGCTCACGCTGCTGCTGGTGCGCCAGAAACCCGATGACATCGGACAACATCCCGACGGTGAGGAACCGGACCCATCCGCGCCAGCCGCGGACGCTCCTAACACCACCGGCACAGCCGCCTCCGGGTGGTCTGTGTATCGAGAATTTCTGACCTCCAGCGCCTATTGGAGCGTCGTGCTGACCTTCGGTCTCATGAACGGTGTCTACAGCGCGATGGTCACCCACCTGCCCACTTATCTGACCACCGAGCTGACTTTTTCACTCTACGACGGCGCATATCTGCTGACCATCGCCGGCGCGTTTGCGATCGGGGGCAAAATTGTATTCGGCTGGATGATGGATCATCTGCCCGCCAAGATAACCGTCATGGCGGGTGTGGTGGCCTACATCTTTTCCACCATCACGCTGATCTTCGCACAGTCCTACGCGCTGTTGATGGTGGCCGCCGCCCTCTTCGGCCTCGGTTTCGGCGGGATGGTGCCGGTGCGTTCGGTGATCATCTCGCGCCTGTTCGGTATCGATAAATTCTCACGCGCCAACGGTCTGTTGTCGTTTTTCCTCGCGCCCGCCACCTTCTGGGTGCTGTTGACCGGTTACATAGTCGATCAAATCGGCACCTATACAGCGGCCTTCCAGGTTTGGACCGTGGCCTTCGCGCTCGCCGGTTGCGTGAGCTTGATTGTCAAACTACCCAACCATAACAGCCAGCCGCTACCCGCCTGAGGTCAGGTCTGGTGGGGTGTGTGGGCGACGATCTTGCGGACCCATCCATCCCCCTTGGACAGCAGATACAGCTCGCCGGCATTGTCGCGCCCGATACGCAGATCCGCTCGCTTTTGGCCCGGAGCGTATGTGTTCTCAAATCCCAAGACGTCCAACAGATCGCGCTCCCTGCCATCGACAAAGATACGCAGCTCGTGAATAGCCTGTTGTTTCCCAGCTTCGAGCCCAGTGCTGTCGATGTAGAACACGCGTCCGTCGACCAGGTCGGTAAATACATACTTGCCGCGAAGCTCAGGCACAGCCGCACCCTCGTAGACATAACCGCCACCGATCGCCTTGCCTTCGTCATGATCGTATTGGGCCACCGGATACTGCAGCGGCGTAGGATCGAGCGGCGCGGCAAACATATAGCCGAGATAACCCCCTGCGATGCCTTGCCCAGTGGCGAACGTACCCTCGCGGATACGCCAACCGTAATTGCCGCCCGCAATGCCGAGATTGACCTCTTCGATGTGATTCTGCCCGATGTCGTTGATGAACATGCGTCCGGCGCCATCAAACGAGAAGTGTTGCGCGTGGCGCAGCCCGTAGGCCCAGATCTCAGGCGCCACTTCCGGACCGGCGTCAACAAACGGGTTGTCGGGCGGCACGCCATAAGCGCGCGCGCCGCTGGCGCTAAGCGGATCGATGCGCAGAATGGCGCCCAACGGTTCACGCATACTTTGTCCGTAATCCTGGGGATCGAAAGCACTCCCGCCATCGCCGAAG
>JBCCHL010000074.1:0-21065 GCA_039028775.1 Pseudomonadota bacterium
GAATTGCTGATCATCGAAGGGCATCTGCTGTTCGCGTCCGCGGCTTTGCGGGCGTTGTGTGGCTACACCGTCTGGGTATCGGCGAAGGCTGATCTGCGCCTCGAGCGCCGCCTTCGACGCGATATTGAAGAGCGCGGGCGCGATGCTGCGGACGTGGAGCATCGGTTTCTCGATGAAGCGGAACCCGCCCACAACCGCTACATGCGGGAGCTGCAACAGGTGGCGGATGACCACTTTGTTAATGATGGCAGTCCCGCCGCACAGACGAAGCTCACGCAGTTGATCGCTACTGTTTGCGCCGCGGCAACCGCGGCTCAATCCGGCTGAAGGTCTGCTAGGCGCGCGGGTCCTCGATCACCTCCAACAGCTTGCTCGGCGACAGCGGCAGATCGCTTACGCGTTTGCCGATCGCTCGACTGACGGCGTTGGCCACCGCAGGTAAAGGCGCGATGATGGGGGTCTCGCCGACGCCACGCACCCCATACGGGTGGGTTTTGTTCGGAATCTCGATGATCTGAGTGTCGATCATCGGCAGATCCGACGCGACCGGAATCCGATAGTCCAGAAAGCCGGGGTTTTCCTGCACGCCGTCCGCGTTGTAGACATACTCTTCGTTGAGCGCCCAGCCGATGCCCTGGGCAGCGCCACCTTGCAGCTGTCCTTCTACGTAGTCCGGATGGATCGCGCGGCCTGCGTCCTGAATTGCGGTAAAGCGCAGGACCGTGGTGCGCCCGGTCTCGGGGTCCACCTCGAGATCGCACAGATTGACCGAAAAGGATGGCCCTGGGCCCTGGGCGTTCAGAGACGCTCGGGCCGAGATCGGACCGCCGGTCTTCGGAAAACCGCGGGCGATCTTGGCCAGCTTCAGCGGTTCGATATCCGCATTGACGCCTGGCTTGGGACGGGCTTCGCCATCGATCCAGTCCACTTGTTCGGCGTCGATTCCCCAGGTCATGGCCGCACGGGCCTTCAACTGCGCCACCACGTCTTCGCAGGCGTTGATTACCGCCATGCCGGTGGCAAAGGTGGTGCGGCTACCGCCGGTGGTGTTGCTGAAACCGGTGGAGTCCGTATCCCCCACCCGGACCCGCACCCGCTCATAGGGGATCTGCATGGTCTCGGCGGCCATCATGGCCATCGACGCCCGCGAGCCTCCGATGTCGGGGCTGCCTTCGACGATCTGCACCATACCGGATTCCGCGATATGCACTTCGGCACTGGAATTGTTGCCCGCATTGAACCAGAAGCCGACCGCGACGCCGCGGCCTTGGTTCTCTTCCAATTGTGCCTGGTAGTTCGGGTGGTTGTGGGCCGCTTCCAGGCAGGCCTTTAAACCGATCTCCTTAAAGCGCGGACCATAGGCCGCGCGGGTGCCTTCATCGGCCGCGTTCAACAGACGGAACTCGATGGGGTCCATATTGAGCTGTTGGGCCAGTTCGTCCAGCACACACTCACCAGCGAACATGGTCTGCGGAGCGCCCGGCGCCCGATAGGCCGCGACGCGGGGTTTGTTGACCACCACTTCCTGACCTTCGATCAGCACGTGTTCGACGTCGTAAGGGGCGAAGATGCACATGGCACCGGCCCCGAGCGGACTGCCGGGATAGGCGCCGGCCTCGAACAAAAGGTCGGCGTACATCGCCGTGATCTTGCCGTCTCGGGTGCAGCCCACCTTGACGCGATTGATGCTGCCGGACGCGGGCCCCGTGGCGCGGAACACGTCCTCGCGCTTCATGATCATCTTGACCGGGCGGCCCGACAGCTCGCTTAACTTGATGGCCAGTGGTTCCAGATAGACCACGGTCTTGCCGCCGAAGCCACCGCCGATTTCGGCCGGTTGAACGCGGATGTCGCCGGTGTCCATGCCTAGCGCCATGGCGGCCATGTCGCGGACGCCGAAGTGTCCCTGGGTGGAACACCACAAGGTGGCACGGCCATCCTTGCTGTAACTCGCGACACAAGCGTGAGGTTCGATGTAACCCTGGTGCACCATCGGCGTGACGAAAGTGCGTTCGACGATGATATCCGCGGACTCAAAGCCGGCGTCGACATCGCCCTTCGTGATACTCATGTACTGCGCGATGTTGGACGGTGTTTCCGGGGTGGTTTCCAGCCCCTGGGTGAACATATCGTCGTGCAGCAGCGGCGCATCTTCCGCCATCGCGGCCTGCATGTCGGTGATCGCCGGCAGCACTTCATAGTCGACTTGCACCAGGCTTGCCGCGTGTTCGGCGAGCTGTTTGGTCTTGGCGGCAACTGCGGCTACCGGGTGGCCGTGGTACAGCACTTTGTGGCTGGCGATCACGTTTTCCATAAAGCGCTTGCGACCGACGCTGATGCCGTCGCGGGAGGGCATGTCAGCTGCCGTGGCGACCGCAAACACGCCGGGCATGGCCAGCGCTGCAGAAGCGTCGATCTGCTTGATGATGGCGTGGGCGTGGGTAGCGCGCACCACGGCGCCATAGATCATGCCCGGCAGTTGCTCGTCAGCGCCGTAGTTGGCTTTGCCGGTCACCTTTTCCACCCCGTCCGGTCGTACAGGACGGGTACCCACAAGCCGCAGATCGCTGCCGTCGCTCCGTGCTTCGCTCATAGTGTCTCCTCGGATAGATAGTTCTCGCTGTGCTGGTATCGATCATAGCAAATGCGGACCCGCGAGTTCAGTGCGCCGCCCGCGGTGCACCGACGGGGCGCGAGAGGAAGGGTGCTCGCTCGGGGCTAGGAGCCTGGTGAAAAACTATTTTGAAACGCAGCTCTGACGCGCCCTTAGGGTCAAACGCTCCGATCCTTGGCCCGCGTTGCGCCTCTTGCAGTTGCGCCTCTTGCCAAGGTACCCGACCTGTGATGCGAGACGCGCCTTGCCCAAGAGTCGGAGAGCTTGACTGAGTCGTAAATGGTTTTTCAACAGGCTCCTAGAGCTGTTTGACGCTGTACACCGCTTCGCTCTCCGTGATCGGAATGACCTTCAGGTACCCCGATGCTGTGTCGACCGTCACGCAGCGATGCTCATGGCGTTCGGCCCAGCGTTGCAGGAACTGGATTTCGATCGGGTCGCGGACCTGTTGACCGAGCAGCGTGGCGTTCGGCGCCAGGTTTTTTGTAAAGCGGATGACCAGGCTGGCCAACCCGGATGCTTGACTCTTACCCCCCTGGCACAGCGCCAGCGCAAAGTTCTTCGGCAACTTTTCCGGGTTGACGCTATACCAGACACAGCCGCCGTGCAGGCGCGGTCGGGAGGTCAGGACCTGGACGCTGCGAATCTGATACTGGGTGAGCCAACTGCGGATGAAGTCCGCCCAATGCTCGTTCTCCTCCAGACACACGATGCGTTTTTCGCGGTAGGCAAGGCCGTCACAGAGTTTGCCGAGGATCAGTGTGGTGAGGTTGGCGCCGCACTGCAGAATTGGCCCGTCCACCACTTCTGCGCACTGCAGCGCACTGGTGAGATGGCTGGTCTCGACCTCTGTCAGCGGATGGCCCCAGCTGGCGTAGAGGTCCAGGAGCGCACCCATCGGCGTTTCGCGGCCGGTGCCCAATTGCAGATCGTTGAGCAACCGATCGATCTCCCGTGCCCGGTTCAGTTGGGTGTTGCGTTCGAAAAAGCTACCCAGGGCTGTGCCTGGTAGCCACCGTTGTGCAATTGACATAGTCCCTCGAATATCTCTCTCGACGGCGGGCTCTCAAAGGCGCGGCGTCGTTGTGTCCCGATAAAGGAGCATAGGCAGGAAGTCCTGCCAAATAGCCCGACTGCGTCTCACTTCGCAGGCCGGATGGGGTGTGAGCAGTCCTATTTGCGGTATTTGTTATCCTCCGATCGCCTCCGCGCGATGGTTTGCAGCGCCGCACAAAGGTAAAATGAGGGCCGTAATACCTTCCCATCTGTGAGCGCAGCACTTGCCCGTCGAATTCTTAGGTAAATCCCTCAGCGGCCCGTACACCATCCCCTCCGGCATTGTCGCCACCGCCGTGCCCATCATCGAATATTTCTTTGCGCGGGCCCCGCAGATCGGAGTGATGACCACCAAGAGCATCGGGCCCGAGCCGCGCCTCGGATATCGTGAACCTATCTTCAGTCAGTACGCGCCGGGGTGCTATGTGAATGCCGTGGGCCTGACCAATCCCGGGGCGGCGCGCTCCGCGGAGTTGTTCGCCCGCCTGGACGTCCCGGCTGACCGCTTTCTGCTGACCTCGATCTTCGGTGGCAGCGTTGACGAGTTTGTCCAGGTCGCGCAACTGCTGGCGCCTGTCAGCGATGGCTTGGAGTTGAATCTCTCCTGCCCCCATGCCAAGGGTTATGGCATGGCCATGGGGCAGGATCCTGACATGGTGCGAGAGATCTGCGCTGCCGTCAAAGATGCGGTAGGTCTGCCGGTGGTCGCGAAACTCACCCCCAATGCCCAGAGCATTGCTGAGATCGCTGTTGCGGCGGTCGAGGGCGGTGCGGACGCCTTGTGCGCGATCAATACGGTTGGTCCGGGCTATGTGAGCGCGCACGGACACGCGGTGCTGAGCAATGGCGTCGGTGGGGTATCCGGTAAAGGTGCGCTTCCCATTGGGCTCAAGTGCGTGCGAGAGATCGTTGAAGCCGTTGACGTGCCTGTCATCGGTTGTGGCGGTCTCTCCAATGCGGACGATGTGCGCGCCTACCGCAATGCCGGTGCCAGCATCTTCGGGGTGGGATCGGCTTTGATCGGGCTGACTTCCCCGGAGATCGTTGACTATTTTGTCAAACTCGAGGATGACGTCGAACGGGGCCGGAATACCTGTGACGCGATGATCCGCTACGACGAGGACATGTCGTTCAGCGAAGTCACGCTGGTCAAGAACGAGAAGGTCACGGATGATATTGCAATCCTCACCTTCGATCGCGCCATCAACATCGAGGCGGGGGAGTTTATTTTTCTCTGGGTACCGGGGATCGGCGAAAAGCCATTCTCCGCATTGACGGACGATCCCTTCTCGCTGGTGGTGATCAACGTCGGTCAGTTCACCACCGCCATGATGGACCTGGAAGTCGGCACCCAGGCCTATGTGCGCGGGCCGCATGGCAAAGCGGTCCGACCCGAGCCGGATCAGCACGTGGTGGCAGTGGCAGGAGGCACCGGTCTGGCGGCGGTCTATCAACTCGCGCGGGACTTCGGTGGGGCGGATGTCTTTCTCGGCGCACGTACTGCCCAGCGCCTCTACTTTCTAAAGGAGTGCGAGCAGGCCGCTACCGTGCACATCGCTACCGACGACGGTTCGGCAGGCTATCACGGCTTGGTCACACAATTGCTGGATGACTACCTGGCCGGGCTCGACGCTTCCGAGCTTGCCAAGCTGTACTTCTACAACTGCGGTCCGGAACCGATGGTGCATGCGGCGATCGCCGTGCAGCGCAAATACTGCAACGACGATCAGATCTATAGCGCAATCGACTATCTGACGAAGTGTGGCGTGGGCATTTGTGGCGCATGCGCCGCGCCGGATGGGCGGCGGCTCTGCGTCGATGGCCCTTTCCTGTGTGAGGATGCGACGGTTACGCTCTGAGCACGCAACCGCCTTGCCGATCAGTCGGGTGACTGCTTGTCCCGAGCAGCCTTGAAGTCCGCACTCATGTCCCGCGGCAGGGTGGCCGTGATAGCGATCTCCGATACGGTCGCCCGATGGGGTAGCGCCAAGGCCATCATGACCGCGGCTGAGATATCCTCAGATTGCATCATCATCGCCCGGGCTTGTTCATCCGGCGGCAAGGCACGATTGTCGAGGATGTTGGTGTCCACCTCCCCCGGATAAACGGTCAGGCAGCGGATGCCGTACCGTTTGATCTCTTGTTGCAGCACATCCATGTACGCCTTGGCCGCCACTTTGGCGGAACTGTAGACGGCGCCGGCCATGACGTTCGGGCTGAGCGCTGCCATGGATGAGATCATGACGATGTCGCCCTCGCCGCGGTCGATGATCGACTGCAGCAGCCGCTGGGTGAGGATCGCCGGGCCCATCGTGTTGACATCCATCACCGCGCGCCATTCTTCGGCGCCGATGTAACGGGCGCTACGCACCTTGGAGGAGAAGCCGGCGTTGTTGATCAGAATGTCCACGCCGCCAGCCTCCAGGACGCTGGCAGCGAGTTGATCGATCTGATCCGTGTCGGTGAGATCAGCACCGATGGCCTGAGCCTGACCCCCTGCAGCGGTGATTGCATCCACGGTGGTCTGCAACGGCTCGAGGCGTCGCCCGGCGACGATCACCGAGACGCCAGCGGCGCCGAGATCGTGGGCGATGGCCGCACCGATGCCGGTACCACCGCCTGTGACCAACGCGGTCTTACCTGCCAGATTTGACATAGCTATCCGCCTTTGTGATTCGAATGTTCTCAGTCGTCCAGCGTGGCGCTCATGCGCTCGACCGCGCCCAGATAGTCTTCCATGAATTCGCGCACCACGGTACGCGTGTCCTGGATCGAGTCGATCAACCCTACGCCCTGTCCGACAAATGACGTCGCAAGGGTGCGCGCCCCCTCGTGGCCGCCTTCGGCGAGCTTGGTAATCTTGGCGAGTGGGGCTTCGCTGACCAGTGACTGCAGGGGCATCGGCAGTGCATCCGGTGCTTCCTCCGCCTCCCACGCGTCGGTCCAGGGTGAGCGCAGTTGACGCGAGTATTTGCCGGTGCGCGCCTTCGACCGCACGGTCTGGCGCGAGTTGGCCTGCACGTACTTCTCTTTGATGACCGGCGAGGTTTCGGCTTCCGATGTGGTGAGCCACATGGAACCGGTCCATACGCCCGCGGCACCCATGGCCATCGCCGCAGCCATCTGCCGGCCCTTGACGATGCCGCCCGCCGCGAGCACGGGCACCCCCGAATCTTCCACGTGCTGACATACCTCCGGTACCAGCACCATGGTGCTGACCTCGCCGCAGTGGCCACCCGCCTCGGTACCGGAAACGACAAGAATATCCACGCCGGCTTCGACCTGCTTGGCGGCGTGTTCCTTAGCCCCGACCAAGGCGGCGGTCTTGACGCCACGTTCCTTACCCATGTCCAACATGTAGCGCGGGGGCACACCGAGCGCATTGACGATCAGGCTGATCGGATGGCTGAACGCGACGTCGATGATGTTGGTCGCCTTGTTTTTGGTGAGAAAGCCCCCAGCGCTCGCACGCTGCTTGGCATAAACTTCGGCGGAGTCGATGTTGTGCTGGGCGAGAATGCCGGCCGCATAATCCTGGTGGCCCCGCGGCACCATGGCTTCGAGGTCGGCTTCGGTGTTGTTGTCGTCGGTGACCGCCATACTGGTGGGCGCGATCAGATCGACCCCGTAGGGCATACCGTCGATATGCTCATCGATCCAGTTCAGTTCGATCTCCAGGGTTTCGGCGTTGTAACCCGCCGCGCCTAGGACGCCAAAGCCGCCGGCCTTACTCACTTGCACCACCACGTCGCGGCAGTGGGTGAAAGCGATCAGTGGAAAGTCGATGCCCAGCATCTCGCAGATAGGTGATTTCATGGTGTTTCCCCCTTTGATTTGTTTCGCCTCGCGGCGAGTATTTGCTTCGCTTCGCGGCGTGCGGTCCCTTGGTTCGCGGCCGTGCGGCCCTGTCGGTACCGTACCATCTTACCAAGACCGCTACCGATTTTGACCCGTGCATCCGCATCTCCCCGCTGAGATGGTCGGACACGGCGCGGTTTGACATCCTCAGAAGGCAGGCGCATAACGCTCGGTGGGTAAGTAGAAATAGCCCAAGTGATCCCCGATATTCATCACCGCCTTACGGGCGAATTCATCGAAGACAGAAGATTTGTCCATCACCTTGGGGTTGTTCTTCTACGAAACGAAGATTCTCCAGCGCGGCGACTTCTTCGATCACAACTGCTACCGGTGGGTCCTGATAAGTTTACGCGCACTGCCCCGGTGACGTCGGTAGGAGGCATCCATGTCGGATGGCAGGTCGTGTAACTCGCGCTATGCACAGGGGTTTGACGACACCCCGATCTTGCCCGGGGAAGCGGTACTGGGGCCGAAGGGGGGATTTATTCACCGCACGCGGCGCGTTCAACAACCTGCAGGCGGGTGACGCGGTACCGAGCACCTGGTTGACCGGTACCGCGACCGGCACCGCGATCGGTACGGCGGACCAGCTCGACATATTTTGTTTTGAAGCCTGGGGCGGGGACGTGGCGACCGGGCCACCCGCGGTCCACAGACCCACGGTACGGACCTGGAGTATCACCCGCACCGAGCGGTGCGCCTTTGCGGCCCTCGGGCAGGAGGCGAAGGGTGCACAAATCTAGTAATGACAACCATTAATAGAATTTGTAGCATAGGCGGCATCCGAAACTGTGAGTGAGGGTCTAGTGAAGAAGTGGGTGATCGTCCTGCTGCTTGTGATCATCGCGCTCTACCAGACCTGGCAGAGCCGTGTCGAGTTGCTGGTCTGGGGGGCGCCAAAGGTGCGCACGTTGGTGTCGCCGGTGCTGGATAACGTCCCCATCGAGTGGTCCCAAGGTCCGACCCAGGCGGCGCGTTCGCCGGCCGAACGCCCGCCGAATATCATCCTGATCCTGGCCGACGACCTGGGGTTCAACGACGTGTCGCTCTACAACGGTGGTGCGGCGGACGGGACCCTGCAGACACCCCACATCGATGCGCTGGCCCAAAACGGGGTGAGCTTTACCAATGGGTATGCCGCCAATGCGGTGTGTGCACCTTCGCGCGCGACGATCATGACCGGTCGCTATTCCACGCGCTTCGGCTTCGAGTTCACGCCGTTCCCGCGCAGCGGCGCGATGATCTTTCGGTGGATGCAGGAGCTGAATCCGCCGACATTGCCGTCGTTTCTGGATGATGCGGCGTTGGCGGGATTGCCGGATATGGTCGATCTGGGCATGCCGCCCGAACAGATAACCATCGCTGAGGTGCTGCGCGACGCTGGCTATTACACAGCGCACATCGGCAAGTGGCACCTCGGTGGCAGCGCCCGCATGCGCCCGGAGGCGCAAGGCTTTGCCGACAGCCTTTATATGCAGGGGATGTTGTATCTGCCGGAGGACGACCCGCAGGTCGTCAACGCCAAGCGTGAGCAGAACGGCATCGAACGTATGGTATGGGCTAACGCCGACTATCGCGCGCAGTTTAACGGCGGTGGGTCGTTTGCGCCCGATGGCTATCTGACCGATTACTATACGCGGGAGGCGGTGAACGTCATCGAGGCCAACCAGCACCGGCCTTTCTTTCTGTATCTGGCGCACTGGGCCATTCACAATCCGCTCCAGGCGCGCAGGGATGACTATGACAAGCTGGCGCATATCGAAGATCACCATCTGCGCGTCTACGCGAGCATGATCGAGTCGTTGGATCGAAGCGTAGGTGAGGTAGTGGGGGCATTGCGGCGGCTGGGTCTGGAAGAGAACACGCTGATCGTCTTCACCAGCGACAATGGCGGTGCTAACTACATCGCCTTACCCGACGTCAACAAACCCTATCGGGGCTGGAAGCTGACGCACTTTGAAGGCGGAACCCATGTTCCCTTCATGGCCAAATGGCCGGCGCGTATCGCCGCCGGCACAACCTATGACCAGCCGATCCATCATATCGACCTGTTCGCGACCATGGCTGCCGCCGCAGGGGCCAGCGCGCCGAGCGATCGGGAGATGGACGGCGTTGACTTGCTGCCTTTCGTCACCGGCGAGAGGGAGGGTATGCCTCATGAGACGCTGTTCTGGCGCGAAGGGTACCAGCAGACGGTGTTGCACCGCGGCTGGAAGCTCATCCGCTCGGCGCGGCCGGAGAACGCCAAGTGGTTGTTCGACCTGAGTGTGGATCCGACCGAGCAAAACAATCTGGTCGATGCGCAGCCGGAACGAGTGGCACTCCTCGAGGACCTGCTCGCCGCCCACAATGCCCGGCAGGCGGAACCGCTGTGGCCCAGCGTCATTCAATCGCCACAGTTGATCGACAAGCATGACGGACAGGGCTATGAACCGGGCGACGAATATATATATTGGCCGAATTGACTACTGGCCGAACTGAAAGGAGTTAACGATGGAAGTAAACAACAGCCTCTACCCGAACGAAGCGCAGATGGCGGGGTTTGGCGATGGCGAACAAGACGGCCCGATCTACATGGTGAATCTCCTGAAGTTCAGGGAACAGGCCCAGTACGCGGACGGTCGGGAGACACAGTTGAGCGGTCGTGAAGCCTATGGTTTATACAGCGCTGGGGTGACCCAGCTCCTCGCCGAGGTGGGCGGCTCAATCACGTTTGGTGCCCAGGTCAGCCGGCTGACTATCGGCGAGGTCGAAGAGCTGTGGGATATGGTGGCGATCGCCATGTACCCCTCGCGCGCCGCGATGTTCGAGATGATGTCCAAGCCTGCGATGGCCGAGATCGCCGAGCATCGGCAGGCAGGGTTGGTCGGTCAGCTCAATATCGAGACGGTCGATGCGGTCGGTGTCTGATGGCTCGCCTTGGATCTTGCATGGACGCGGTGTGATGACGGGACGCCTTGCATGAAACATCGATGTGGGTTGCTGGCGCTGGTGTGGCTAGGTCTGACGGCTTGTCAGTCGGCCGATCACAAGCTGAGCGTGGAGCCCGAGCCCGCCTCACAGGACCGACCGATGCCGAACATTGTGCTCATCCTTGCGGACGATCTGGGCATTGGCGATGTGGGTGTCTACGGCGGCGAAGTCATCGCCACCCCAAACATCGATGCGCTCGCTGCGCGTGGGGTGCAGTTCGAGGCGGGATATGTCACCCATCCGGTCTGCAGCCCTTCCCGGGCCGGGCTTTTGACCGGGCGTTATCAGCAGCGCTTCGGCTGGGAGTTCAATCCCGCGGGTCGCGATCGCACCAGCGGTATGAGCCGTAGCGAAACCACTCTGGCGGATGACCTGCGGGCGCGGGGTTATGCCACCGCGTTGGTGGGCAAATGGCACCTGGGATATGAGCGCGGCTACCACCCTCTGGATCGGGGCTTTGATGAGTTCTTCGGAATTCTCGCGGGCGGGAGCCTGTTTATCGATCCCGCGGAGCCTGGGGTCGAGTCGTTGTCGGTCCGGCGTTCAGGGCGCGATGCCCAGTTCGGCGTGTATCGCAGCCGCGATCTGATCGAGGTGGAAGAGTATCTCACCGACCGCTTCACGACAGAGGCGCTCGATGTGATCGCCCGTCAGGACAAACGGCCTTTTTTCCTGTATCTCAGCCATACCACGCCGCACACGCCGCTGCAGGCCACTGCACCCTATCTGCAGGATTACCAGCACCTGCCCGACCCTGCACAGCGCATCTACGCGGCCATGGTCGCATCCCTCGATGCCAGCGTAGGCGCGGTGGTCGACGCCCTGCGCTCCGCCGGGCAGTTCGACAATACCCTGATCGTGTTCGCTTCGGACAATGGTTGTGCCGGGTATATCGGTGGCGCCTGTTCCAACCGGCCGTTTGCAGGCTTCAAGCGCTATCACAACGAAGGCGGTATCCGCATCCCGCTGATCCTGCACTGGCCGCAACAGCTTCCCGCCGGTGTGCGCTATCCCCATGCGGTATCGACGCTGGACCTGCGCGCGACCTTTGCGGCCGCAGCGGGCTTCGCGGGCGCTGTCGATCTCGATGGGGTCGACCTGTTACCTCACCTGCAAGGGTTCGAGCGGCGGCCACCGCATGACTATCTGTACTGGCGCTCGGGCCCGACCCAGGCGGTACGGGATGATCGCTGGAAGCTGCTGCGCTATCCGCGCTCGCGGTTCACGCGTGCGGACCTGCGCGCCGACGGACGCCTGCAACCCCCCGAGGGCGGTTGGCCGATGCAACCGCAGAATGGCTACCTGACAGTGTTGTACGATTTGTTAGAAGATCCGGGCGAACAGCACAATCTGGCCGAGCGTTACCCGCAAGTGGTTGCGCGTCTGCAGGCGGCCTATGACGGTTGGGCCCAGGCGCTCCCGGCCGAGCCGGTGCAGCGGGCCGAGCGTTCGACCCTGGCGGAGACTGAGGGTGAACTCGTCCAGCTCATCTTTTAGCGGTGTATGCTCCGCCCACCGTGCGGTGAAGCGGGGCGATAAAAGGCGACAGTTCTAGTCCCGCGTGATCAATTTGTCGGCCGCACGCATCTGCTCCAGCTGTTTGGCGTTGTAGCGCCCGACCTTGGATCGATGTAGATAGTAGTCGCCGTCCTCGGGATCGCTTGCCAGCGGTTCACCGCTCGCATCCAGCGCGCCGACGGCACGGTAGTCCTCGCGTAGGGGTGCGGTACTGCCCTCGCCGTGACCCTCGAAGCCACCCAGGCCGCCGTGCCAGGCGGTAAAGCCCAGGCGTTGTTTGAGTTTGTCGCTCGCGCGCTGGTAAACCTCGGGGCGCAGCGTGAGCGGCCATTGTTCCTGCTGGCGGATAAAAGGCTTGTGAAACGTGAGGATGAGCAGGCGGCGCAAAGCCTCGGTGCGATTGCTGCCGGTGCCGTGCACCAGGCGTCCGTCCATGATCAGGGCGCTACCTGCGGGTGCGGTCACGTTGGTGGTCGGTGGTAATTCGGGGATCGGGTCGGTACCGGCATCGCTCAAAATCTGGTGAGAGCCGGGGATGACCAGCGTGCCGCCGTTGTCAGCGTTGAAGTCGTCGAGCAGAAAACCGAGGAAGCACTCGTAAGGCCAAGGCGGCCAGGGTTTGGGGATCATCGATTGGCCGCAGTGTAAGGCCTGTGGCGCCCCGCCCGGACCTGCCAACGCGGCGGCGGCGGAGTTGCAGATGAACTCGCGCCCGAGTACTTCGGTCAACAACGTGTCCAGCATGGTCGCGCGTTCGACACTGCGTGGGTGCAACTCCACAGCATCCGCGAAACACTCACCCTTGTTGACCAGCGCCAGGAGGAATTGATTGGCGGGGATACCGTCAGCGCCGGGTGCCGTGTAGCTGCCCACGTTTGCGCGTCGCTCACCGGCAGCCTGGGTATCCAGGCGGTCGCGATAGGTTTCGAGCTGTGCTGGGGTGAGCGCATCCGCGATAAGGCAGTAGCCGAATTTCTCAAGATCGGCACGTGCCGCCTCGATGTGCTCGACCGGCTTTGGGAGATCTTCTGCAGCGTAATGCGTCGCGGTCTCGTCGTAACCGGGCTTGACGACCGCGTTGGTTTCCACGTCGACAAAATAGCCCTGATCGATGAGATCGCGCTGCACGGTATTGCGGTGATAGCGCGTGTACAGCGGGTAGTCGCGCCCATCGTCGACAAAGCCCACCTTCTTACGGATTTTCTGATTAACTACCACCATACCCCGGCCCTCCCCAAGTCCGATCAGCTGCGGCTAGAACTCCGCCGGTATGTCCTTGGCAACACTCATCTGCCAGTTCGGTTGACGTTTTTCGAGGAACGCCTCGACCCCTTCCTTCACATCGATGGAACTGCCGAGCCACTTGATAATCTTGCCTTCTTTGGCCATCAATGCAGGCATTCGGTCTGCTAAGCCTTCCCACAGTAACTGCTTTGATAAGGCAACAGACACGGGCGCCGTATTCTCCGTGATGTCCCGGGCGATGGCCTGGGCGCGATCCATCAGTGCCTCTTTCGGCAGGCATTCGCTGATGATGCCCATCTCTTTGGCCTCAGCTCCGGTGATGATACGCCCGGTGAGTAGCAGATCTGCTGCGTTGGAGAAACCGGCCACCTGGGCGACCGTGATGTGTGAGGCCAGCTCCGGCAGGATGCCGCGGCGCACCATCGCAAAACCGAGCTTGGCGTTTTCCGCTGCCAGGCGGATGTCTGCGAGCATCGGGTAGGTCAAACCCACGCCGACGGCAGCGCCGTTGATGGCAGCGATGACCGGCTTGCGGATCTGGTAGGGCCAGACCGTCTCGCTCACCGGGGTGGGTCGCTTTTCGCCTTCGCTGGGGGTGAAGCCGCTCTCGCCGCCGGAGAGGTCGGCGCCCGCGCAGAACGCCCGGCCGGAGCCGGTGACGATGACAGCGCGTATCGTGTCGTCCTGGTCGCACACCTGCATCGCCTCGCCCAGTTCCCGCGACATGATCGCGGTCCAGGTGTTCAGTTGTTCCGGTCGATAGAGCGTGATGGTCGCGACGCCGCGGTCGACGTCCATCTGAATCTGTTCGTATGCCATGGTTCCCCCTCCTGATAGGCATGCTGGTGGTGTGCAGTCGCGCAGGATAAGGCCACGCGGTTGGGTAGATGTTAGAGGAGGGGATGTGAATTGTGCAACATGCGCCCAACCTAAGGCCTTCGCCGGGGGATTGGGGCACCGTGCGGCGCCCAAGTTTGGTTATACGCGCTCGATGATGGTGCCGCTGCCTAGGCCACCACTGCAGCACATGGCGATCAGACCGCAGCGGCCGTCGGTACGCTCGAGTTCGTGCAGCGCTGAGGTGATCAGGCGTGCGCCGGTCGAGCCGGTCGGGTGTCCCAGCGCGATCGCGCCACCGTTGGGATTGACCCTCTCCGGATCGGCGCCTACAGCTACTTGTCGACCGCGCTCTGGCTGGCAAGGAGCACAACCGCCGCACCGTCGGAAACCTGGGAGCTGGAGCCGGCGGTGTGCACTTCCTGTCCCGGGACCGGCTGCAATCCGGCCAGCGACTCAAGGTCGGTCGCGCGCAAGCCTTCGTCGCGGCTGATGGTGCGCATCTCCCCAGTCGGTTTGTCTTTCTCGTCCAAGACCGGGGCCTCCACCGGTACCACGTCGCGGTCGAAACGACCTTCCTCCAGGCGGCGAACGCCTTGGTCTGGCTCGCAAGACCAAACTTGTCGGTGTCCTGGCGTGAGATCTGGTATTCCTCGGCGATCATCGCCGCGCCCTGGAACTGGCTGGTGGGTTCATCATTTTCGAAGTAGCTCTCACCCATGGGCGGACCGCCGGCCATGTTGGAGCCGAGGGGTATCACGGACATCACCTCGACCCCGCAGGCCATGACAATCTCTTCCATCCCCGAACCGACCATGGCGGCACCCAGAGACGTCGCCTGTTGGCTCGAGCCGCACTGGGAGTCGATGGTGGTGGCGGCCACGTGCTCGGGAAAGCCCTGGGACAACCAGGCGATGCGCGCGACGTTGAATGACTGCTGGTTGATCTGCGATACACATCCGCCAACGATTTGGCCGACGTTACCGGGCTCGATGCCCGCGCGCTCCAGCGCGCCGCGTTGCACCGCACCTAAGAGGTCGGCTGGCATCAGACCCGCGAGGCCTTTGCCACGCTTGCCGATGGGGCTGCGGGCAGTGCCCACGATATATACATCTTGCATAGGACTGCTCTCAAATAGGGGTGCGGGGAGTCTCAATGGCAACACCGAGTGCGTAAACGCAAGCGCCCGGCGCTGGTCGTACGGGGTCAGGCGACGATGCCGTCGTCCCGCAATGCGCTGATCTCCTCGCGGCGCAGTCCCGCAGCTTCAAGCACCGCAACGCTGTGCTCACCCAGGGTAGGCGCGGCGCTCTGTGGTGCGGTGGGAGCGCCATCGACCTGGAAACCGGCGTTGACATGACGCTGACCGTCGAGATCGGTCACCGCACGGCGGTAGGCCAGCTGGGGATTCGTAAATACATCGGGCAGAGGGCGAACCTGGCCGACGGGTACCCCAGCCGCGGTCAACAGCTCCTCCCAGAAGTCCGCGTCCCGCGTAGCGAAGATGTCCGCGAAAGTCTGTCGCAGGGCTTCCCAGTTGCTGCGAAAGACTTGGCCGGCGGGGTAGCGCTCGATCAGGTCGGCACGCCCAACGGCCTGCGCCATGCGCTCGAACAGACGATAGTTGTTGGCGTTGACCAGCAGCGTGCCGCGCTGGGTTGTGAAGGTACCCACGGAGCCGAGTTTGGCGAGCGGGTTCGGCCCCACGCGCTTGTGTACAAAGCCGCTGCCGAGGTAGTTGTAGGCGTTCAGGCCCATCACGGTCAGACAACACTCGAGCATCGAGACGTCGAGGTAGGCGCCCTGTCCGGTCCGCTCGCGCCTGAACAAGGCCGCACATATGGCTGATGAGGCGATGACCGCGGTCGATGCATCCGCCACTGCGAAGCCGACGCGCACGGCTGGCCCTTCGGGCAGACCGGTGGCGTCGAACATGCCGGATTCTCCCTGCATCAGATGATCGAGCGCCGGGCGTTGTGCGTTGGGACCGTCCTGACCATATCCCGAGATCGCACAGTAGATGATGAGTGGGTTGATCTGTTTGACCGCGTCCACACCGAGTCCGAGCCGGTCCATGGTGCCGGGTCGCATGTTGTGCACCAGCACGTCGGCATCCGCGAGCAGGCGCTTGGCAATGGCCAGACCTTTGGGTGCTTTGAGGTCTAAGGCCAGCGACTGCTTGTTGGCATTCTGGCCCACAAAGCCGGCCGGCATTTCCGAACTCGCTTCGGGGCCCATCCCGCGCATCTGATCGCCGCCATCGATCGACTCGATCTTGGTGATCTTCGCTCCCATCAAAGCGAGTTGATAGGTGCACAGCGGTCCCGCGTGCACGTGGGTGAAGTCCAGTACCCGGACGGTGTCGAGCAGATCAACCATGGCCCCTTCCTCTCTCGTCTTAGCCGACCGACGGGTGGTGTTGTATCACAGATGCGGGCTGTTGTGCGCGGGTTGCTCGCCCGGGATGGGCTGCTTGCGTTCTTCCAAGAGCTTGAGAATGCGTTGATGATCGGCGCGGGTGAGGCGGTAACGGGTATAGATCGCCAGGCTCACGAGTGCTGCCAGACCCATGATCGGGCCGGCGGTGAGCCCCAGCCGGAACAGCACGTCCTCCTGCAATTGCCCGGGAACGGCTTCAAACGGCAGGCGCACAAAGTAGTCGAGCATAACACCGGCAAAGAAGTGTCCGAACGAATAAGAGGCCTTGGCGAAGAATGCGCGGGCGGAGTAGAACAACCCCTCCTGGCGCGCCCCGGTAGTGACTTCGTTGTCGTCGATGATGTCGCCGATCATGGAGTAGATCGCCACAGTGCCTACGCCAAGCGTAAACGTGAATCCCGCTGCGTTGGCGATCAGACACGGCAGCAACCACGGGTCCCCATTCGCGGGCAACAGATCGAACAGGCGTAGATTGACCACCAGTTGGGCGAACAGCACCGTGCCGGCCAGGGCGCCCAGCATCACCGGTTTGCTGTCGAAGCGTTTCATGAGGATCGGCGACAGGGAAGCGCCCAGCAATGCAGCCGGCGCCCCGGTCAGCCCGAGGTAGCTGATCTGCTCCGCGGTGAGTTCCCAGAAGAAGGTGTTGATGAAGACATTCAGCGTGTCATAAATGCCGCTGGCGATCATGAAGAAGAAATAACCCAGCAGCATGACGATGTAGTTGCGGTTGCGCAGCGTGCTCATGATCTCGCGCAGGAACGATGCGGGTGTGAGGCGCGGCACGTCATCCGCCGCCTGGGAGAGTTCGGCGATATGACGATAGGTGCCAGCAGCGCAGAGCCAGATGGCAAAGATCACCAGCGCGCAGGCCATAAAGATCAGCGGACCGTAAGCGGCCGGATCGAGTTGTCCGGGCACCGTAGCTCCGTCGCTCAGGCGCACGCGTTCGCCACTGAAGAACACCTGCCAGGCCACGAAGCTGAAACTGGCGCCCGCCACATAGGCGAATATGGTGTTGGCACTGAACAGCTGCGAACGCTGGAACTGATCTTTTGACATCTCTCCCCCGAGCGCCAGGTGCGGCACGCTGTAGAGGGTGAGCAGGGCGCGACTCAGGATGGTCCACAGCGCCAGCCAGGCGAACAGCGCCATCTGGGAGGCTGCGGGATCGGCGGCGAAGGCGTCTGGTGGGTTGAAGATCAGATAGATCGCCCCGGCCAGAGGAACCGGCGCGACAAACAAAAACGGATGGCGCCGCCCGTGGGGTGAACGGAAGCGATCCGACAGGATACCAATCAGCGGGTCGGTGATCGCGTCGCCGATCATAGCCAGCATAATGGCCACACCGATCAAGGTGTTCGACAGGCCGATCGCCTGATTGTAGAAGATGGTGATAAACGTGTTGAACAGGCCCAGATACACGGCCTCACCGATCGCCCCGGCGCCGAATGACAGCTTGCTGCTCAGGGGCAGCGGGGTTTTCTCCGTACTACTGGTGCGGGGCAATGTCTGACTTCTTGCGGCTGGAGCTGTGCTGAGCGAACTACTTGGCCAGCGCGTTTTCGTACAGCGTCATATCCAGGTTCGGAAAGCGCGCCTGCACGCCGTCGATCATCTCTCGCGTCCAGTATTCATGCTCCGGTGGTGGGAAGCCGAGCATCTCCCGCTGTGCCTGGGTGGATTGCTCCATCCAGCGGGTAAAGGACTTGTAGATACCCTGTTCCGGCCAGCCGACGATGCCGAGCCACGGGCAGTCTTTGGGCGCGAACGTGATGAACTGGCCGACGCGGGCGCGCTCATCGCTGAAGGACGTGCCGCGATGAAAGGTACGCATGCTGTAGATCAGCACCGAACCGGCTGGGCAGGTGGCTTTCACTTCTTTGTCATACAGCTGCGGGCGTTGGTCGTATTCGTAAGCCGCTGGCCAGTGGACCTCGCCCTCATAATGTTGCCAGGGCACCACTGCGGTAGGCGCGCTATGCTCGTCGACATCGGTGTAGTACATCAGGCAGGCCGTCTGCCAGAATTTGCGATCGGATGACGGGTAGGCCAACGTATGATTGCCGAAGTCCATGTGCATGGTCTGCTCGACGTCGGCGTAGTGCCCAGTGCACTTGTAGGTCAGGTCGGACTGTTCGCACACCAGGTCAGCATGGCCATTGATCGTTGCCGCAAACCGCAACAGCTCGGGGTGCAGGCTATTGGCGTTTAGCTGATCGCCCGCAAACGGAAACCGCAGGGTGCGCCGCGAGCGGGGCGGCTCGTTCCAGTTGTTGGGGCGTTGACCATCGGGATTGTCCGCATACTCAATCCAACCGGGCACGATTCGCTGCAACTCCTCGCGCGTCCGGGCGAGTTCCTCCGGGGTGAGGAAGTTCTCGACCAGTACATAGCCGTGCGCGTGATAGTGGGCGATGTGCTCGGGCGTGATGCGTGGCGTCATGGATCCTCGGAGTTGCGACAGTTCAAGCTAAAGGGCTGCCAGCGAGAGTACCGCTGGCAGGCCGCTGGCGCAAAGTTGCCATTGGGCGTGTTCGCTGACTCGCCAGACCTCGCCGTTGTCGGTGCCTACGAGGACGCTGCCGGTGGTCTGCGGATCGGTGGTCAAGCCATGGAAATTCACGTGAGAAGCCAGGTGTTCTGCATCACCGAGGTTGCGCCAGGACTCTCCTTCATCGTCGGAGCGAAACAAGGCAGCACCCGCACCGCCTTCCTGCTTGTAGTGCGAGAACGCCGTCGGCGCGGCTGCTACGGTCAGGCTGTAGGGGCTGCGCGGATCGATGCACATGGGGCGCGAGTAGCGTGGGGTGATCCCATGCCACTTGTACTGCCAGCTCACGCCCCCATCATCGGAGCGAAACACGCCCGCGTTGCCTTCCACCATCTCGGCGATGCCATCCAAACGTCCATAGCCCGTGGACGCGAACAGCACCTGCGCGTCCTGTGGATGTGGCCACATCATGTGCAAGTCCGGGTTATCACCGGGTAGCGTCAGGCGCCAACTGTCGCCGCCATCATCGCTGGACATGATGCCGCCGACTTCCACCCCTACCCACAAGCGCTTGGGGTCCGTGGGATCCAAGACCAGCGCGCGGGCCTGACCGGGCAGAGGTGGATCGATCGGCACACACCACTCAGACGCCTCCGGGGCGTTGGCGAAACTCTCGATCTCATGCCACGCGTCGCCACCATCGCTGCTGACAAACAAGCCAGCCGGTTGAGTGCCGGCATAGAGATTGCCATCCGCTGCCTCACGTACCTGCCAGACTTCGTAGTCGGCTAGGCCGCACAACTGCCAATCGTCACCTGATCTACTGGCACGGTAGAGACCGTGGCGGGTGCCCGCGAACAGATGCTCGCCGATCTGAATGATCTCGCGCACACCCTTGGTCTCCAGCACCAGTTGCGGGTCGGCGTCATTGAGCTTGAAGATGCCGCGGCTGCAGCCAGCGAAGATCGGCATGTGGGCCTCCTTGTCTGCTATCTCGGTTCGATTTGCATGGCGTTGGTCGATAGCGCCTGAGAATCAGAGCACCGCTCTGGGTACGGGCTGGCTCTGAACGCGATAGGGGAATTCGTCACGGAAGCCGGCGAGCTGCTTGAACAGCGCCGGGTCATTGCAATCGTCTGCGAGGGTCTCATCAAAACTGTTGTGGAAGTCCTCCTGGGACGTGACCATCACGTGGCGGTAGTAGTTGGCGATGGAGATGCGCATGCCCGGAATCTTGCGCGGGAACGCACCATGCCAGGTAGCGCCGTGAAAGACGATCACCGAGCCCCGCTCGGCCTCCACCGGGACCGCCTTTTCCACGGCCTGCGGGAAGGTCGGACGGGTGGTGAACTTGTGCGAACCCGGGACGTACGCCAGGGGACCACCCTCGATGGTGTAGTCGGTCAGGCACCAGTTGGTATTGGCGGTCAGGGCGTTGCGTCCCCAGGGTAGCGGCGATGCCGTCTGATCGCAGTGCATACCGAGTGAGGGCCCATAGCCGAAGTCACCCTGCCACTTCAGGAACGAGTTGTGGCTGGAGAAGCGGAGGCCTGAGCGCCCGATCATATGTTGCATCAGGGCGATTGCGACAGGGTTGATGGCGAGATCTCTGAACAGGCGATGCTGCGAACCCAGACGCTGGATCAGAAATTGGGTGAGCCGTTCGCGATCCTCCGCGATGCCGCTCTGCGGTCCATCGGCGTCGTCAAAGCGGAGCGGCTGGTGGGGGCCTCGCTCGAGGCTAAACTCACAGCCGACCATCGCCTCGGCGGCGCTAAGCAGTTCATAGACCAGTGCATCCACCGTCGGACGATCCAGTCCGGTGACTTCCGGCGGCACCACGCAGAGGCCATCCAGCTCCAGTTGCAAGACATACTTTTCGAGCCCCAGCGATTCGATCGTGGTGGCGGTGTTTACAGATTTTGACATAGCCGTCCCTCCCCAAGGGTCTGGTTACGTTAGCGCGTCTGGCGATGATTGGCAAAACGTCGCCTACCTGCCCGGATCTTGGCAGATTCACTTCAAATTCAC
>JBCCHL010000075.1:0-20765 GCA_039028775.1 Pseudomonadota bacterium
ACAGTTTTTGTGATGTGCTACAGTTTTCACCCGTTGTGCTGAATCATTTGTGTTAGATTCGTTTATGCATGGGTTATAAACGCGCTAAGGCTGTATGTATATTATTCAAGTCATTCTGCCACATGTGGTGAGACCATGTGTCTGGTCCCGATTCATCACTACTAAGACTGTGTGAGCCATTGGCATAGCCCTAGTAATATGTCGTAGGTACTTACCAAGTCTGTGATGTAGACATTAGACATGACCATGGTAGATATAAATGCACATCCTTCTGGTCCAATCATGTTGTTAGACAGGTTGATGTATTTAGCGGGTGCCGGTGGTCTGACCTTCGAACACACCAGAGAGGATACGTACCTCGTCCGGCTCTTTGCGTTGGGTGGTGAACTTGGACTGACCAGGTTTGCGTCGATCGAGGTCGACCTGCAGATCCGCGGTGCTGATCTCAAGGCCGGGCGGACAGCCATCCACAATCGCTCCGAGGGCTTCCCCGTGACTCTCACCGAAGGTGGTGAGCGTGAAGTGTTGACCAAAGGTATTACCAGCCATGGGGCGATCCGACGCTAAGCAGTGGTGAATTCGGCGCGCAGTATGGGAATTGCGCCTCTAATCCGCAAGTGCGCCACGCACAATCCAACGATCGCCGATCAACGAGGCCGCTGCCACAGGAACACACCCTCACCCCCGTCGAGCAGGTCGGGCCAGATCAGGGACAGCTCGGCGCACGCATCATCCAGCGCGGCCGCGCTACCACCGGCCTCACCCAACAACAACCCACCCGGCGCCAACACCTCACCAGCCACGTCGATGATGGGCAGCAACAGATCGAGGCCGTCCACCCCGCTGGCCAACGCGCGTTCGGGTTCACAGCGATATTCCGGAGGCAGGTTGTGCATGTCGGCGGCATTGACATAGGGCGGGTTGGTGATCACGAGGTCGACCCCGCGCAGGCTGGGAAAAGTCTCCAGCGCATCCCCTTCTACAACAGCCACGCGCGCCTCCAGCGCGTGCGCGGCCACGTTTTCGCGCGCAACCTCGCAGGCCAGTGGATCAATCTCGAGCAGTTCTATCCGCGAAGCGGGAAAGAGATGAGCCGCGATGATACCCAGGCAACCCGAACCCGCACACACGTCCACAACGTGGGTGATCTTGTCAGGCAACCAGGGGTAGACATGGCCGTCCAGCAGGTAGCCCAGTGGCGAGCGCGGCACCAACACCCCAGGGCGCACCACAAAACGGTGACCCATGTACTGACAGTGTCCTAACAGATACGCCAATGGCTGGCGCGTATCAATTCGCTGAACGGCGACGCCTTCGATCTGCGCTGCTAGCGCCGGTTCCACATCCTGTTCGAGGACCGCCTGATCATCCGGCAATCCAGTGACACCCATGACCAACGCGACGGCTTCGTCCCAGGGTGTTTCGGTGCCGTGCCCATAAAAGAGATCGGCCGCGGCAACGGACGCCGCGGTCCGCTCGACCATCTGTGCGACGGTGGGCACCGCAGGCCTCTAAGCGTCGGCCATCAGCTCCAACAACAAGCGATTCATGCGTTCGACGTATCCCGCGGGATCGGTCAGCGAACCGCCTTCGGCCAGGCTTGCCTGATCGAACAGGAGTTCCACGAGCTCCGCAAACCGATCCTCATCCGGCTCAATATCCAGGCGGTTGATCAGGGGGTGGTCGGCGTTGAACTCGAAGAAGGGTTTGGTTTCGGGCATCGCCTGACCCGACGCTTCCATGATTCGGCGCATCTGCGCACCCATCGCGTGTTCGGCCAACACCAGACACGCAGGCGAAGTGGTCAGCCGCTTCGATTGTCGAACCCCTTCTACCTTGGCATCGAGCACCTTGGCGATGCGTTCGATCAACGGATGGTCGTCGGCTTCGGATTGGTCTTGTTCGTCGTCGTTTTCCTCGTCGGACTTGGCCTCGCCAGGGAGAGTGACGTCACCACGCATCACATCAACAAAATTCACCCCTTCGAACTCGGTGAGCATGCTCATCAGCCACTCGTCGATGCGGTCGAACATCAGCAGCACTTCCACGCCGCGTTCCTTGAAGACCTCCAGGTGTGGGCTGCGCGATGCGCCCTCAAAGGTCTCTGCGCAGATATAGTAGATCGCCTCCTGGTCGTCGACTTTGCGTTCCAGATATTGCTCCAGGCTGACCGACTTGGTGCCTTCACCGGTTTGGGTGCTGGCAAAGCGCAACAGCTTGGTCAACGCCTCTCGATTGGCGAAGTCCTCGCCGGCGCCCTCTTTCATCACTTCGCCGAACTCATCCCAGAATGCCTGATAATCTTCGGGCTCATTCTTGGCCATGGTGTCCAGCATGGAGAGAACCCGCTTGGTCACGGCGTTGCGGATGGAAGTTACGCGATCGTCTTCTTGCAGAATCTCGCGGGAGACGTTCAGCGGCAGATCGTTGGAATCGACGATCCCTTTGACGAAGCGCAGGTACAGCGGCAGAAACTGTTCCGCATCGTCCATGATGAAGACACGCTGCACGTAGAGCTTCAGGCCGCGCGGCACTTCGCGGTTGTACAGATCGAATGGTGCGCGCTTCGGCAGGTATAACAAGCTGGTGTACTCGAGCTTGCCTTCCACCCGGTTGTGGCTCCAGCTCAATGGGTCCTCGAAATCGTGGGAGACATGCTTATAGAACTCTTTGTATTCGTCGTCTTCCACTTCGTTACGTGCACGGGTCCACAGCGCCCGAGCTGAGTTGACCGCCGCAAACTCGGGGTCGGCAACTTCCGCCTCGTCATCGTCTTCGCCGCTCGGCAACGGTTGATCCAGCATGCGCACTGGCACACCGATGTGGTCGGAGTACTTGCGCACGACGTTGCGCAGGCGGAAGTCTTCGGCAAACTCGAGCGCATCGTCCTGCAAGTGCATTATCACACTGGTGCCTCGCGGCAGGTCATCCAGGCTTTCGAGCTCATAGGCATCTTCACCCTTAGAACGCCACAGCACCCCCTCATCGCTGCCCGCGCCGCGGGTGTGTACCTCCACCTCATCCGCCACCATAAACGCGCTGTAGAAACCCACACCAAACTGGCCGATCAACTGCGCGTCCTTGGCCTGATCCCCGGTGAGATTGGCGAGAAATTCGGCTGTACCCGACTTGGCGATGGTACCCAGGTTGGTAATGACTTCGTCGCGTGTCATGCCGATACCGTTGTCGGTGATGGTCAGCGTCTTGGCGTCTTTGTCGAAGGTGATGTCGATGCGGAAATCGGGGTCGTCGCCCAGAAGCGCTGCGTCTTCGATGGCGCGGAAGCGCAACTTGTCGATGGCGTCAGAGGCGTTTGATATCAGCTCGCGCAGAAATATCTCCCGGTTGGAATACAGGGAGTGGATCATCAGCTTCAAAAGCTGCTTGGCTTCGGTCTGAAAGTTATGAGTTTCTACCTGCGCTTCACTCATCGAGGTCTCCGTTATCGAACACTTGGTAATTGCCCCCGAGATGGGGACGGCGCATTCTATTTTCAAGGTGAGCCCGCATCAAGGCGGAGGAACGATCGTTGAGCGCGCGACAGCCCTTTGCGCGAACCAGCCAGCGCTACTTAAAGCGCGATGGCATACAGCTTACCGCCTGATCGGTTTTTCGCCGTCGAAGCGGCAGTTAGCGTTAAGCTCGGCTAAACCCCTTCGCAAGCACGGGGGCGAATGTGCCCTTGCGCCCAGCCCACGCAAGGTTACGCATGCCGCAGACTCGACCAGGGCCCACGTATCGCCAGGGTCATCGCCGGTCCACTGAAGATGTTCGCAAACAGGGTGTCGCCCCGCGGCGAAAAACATGCACCCGCCCACTCTGACTGACTGTTGGCCGCGATGGTGTAGAGATTGCCCTGGGGTGTGAGACCCATCAGACACTGCTGTTCAAGGCCGTTGTCTTCACAGATGATCAAATCCCCCCATGGACTCAAGGTTAGGTTGTCGGGATCCTCTAAAACACCGGGCGTCAAGACTTCGTAGACCAGTTCCAAGTTTCCCGTCTGGCTATCTGGTTCCGGCGTGTATTTGAATATCTGGCCTTTGCCCAATTTGCCTCCGTTGGTGCAGGCAAAGTAGATTCCCGCATCAGCCACGGCCATCCCCTCCCCCCGGACAAATACCGCGGCACCTTTTGCCTGCGCTTCCAAAGCGAGGGTATTGTCAGCTGGATCAGGTTCATCGATGTCTACCCATGTGCAGGGGTAAGCCTGATTGGGGGTCAACGTCTGCTCGCTCGTGTGCTTGATCGCGGGATCTACAAACTTCAACGCCTGCAACCGACCACCTTGTAGCAGTTCGCCCGGATCGTTGGGAATAAATCGATAAAAGCACCCCCGCATGTCATCTTCAGTCTGATACACCCACCCAGTCGCAGGATCTACGGCAATGGCTTCATGGTTAAAGCGGCCCATCGCGGTGAGCGGTAACGCGCTTTGTAACGGCGCCTGAGGATCGACTTCAAAGTTGTAACCATGGCGCTTACCCATCTGCCAGCCAGCAGACCCCGGTTCTTCACAGCTGATCCAAGTACCCCAAGGTGTTGTCCCGCCACCACAATTTCTGATCGTGCCTGTGTGGCTCAAATATTGGCGTGTGACTTCTAACCGGTTGTTCAACCACAGTGTTGTGGTCCCGCCCGATGTATCGGGATCGTAGGCATACTCAGGCGCGGGGGATGGGGGATTAAACGGGAAGTACACCGGCAGCTCGTGATTTCGCACCAGGATCAGTTGCTCGCTCGGTCCCGAAAAACACGCCATACCGTCCATATAATCCGGCACCAGATGTCCATCGGTCATGCGGGTGTTGAGTTGTGAGAGAACCGAATACTCAAAGCCTGGCGGTAGATCGCATATACCCCGTGGATCGCGGCGCAGATTCTCAGTCGGCCTGGCGATTTCGGCATTGTCACAACCCGCCAACTGCAACAGGACACTTCCCAGCGACACACCGACGCCAAACTTCATCGTAGACGTCAAAAATGATCGGCGGTTATGCTCGATCATCCTGCTATCCTTTCGCGCCGAAGGTACTTATAGACCGCGATCAGAGCCATCGAACAGGTACAGAACACCACAAAGAAAAAACCACATTGTTTCACATAGAAACCCAGATGCGCGGCTTCATAGGGCTTATCACCCAACAAGAACAGCAGATACGAACTCGCGCTGAACAAGCTGATCACAGCGAGAAGTAAGAGTATTAAGCCAAAACACCCGGCAAGAAATTTCATACCTATCAACCGATCCCACAGTTATCCATCCGTGGGTGCAGCCCCTTCGATGGTGCTCCGAAGCCGTTCGATCTTAGCGCTTTTGTTGGATTCAAAACACAGGTATCGAATGGGAATACCATTGAACGCGTCCGTCTCGTTTCAATCGAGTCTCGGTCGAAGACCTCTCTGTTGAGGACACACGCGAACGTTCGTGCACATGTCAGTTCTATCTCCTACGCATAGAGTCTGTTGGCACGTGCGCCGCTCAATACCGCAAGCCTACAAGCCCCTCTTGATTCACCACCCGCCTTGTGAAACGTGCGTCTACGCTCACGAACACAATGCAACAACACCGATTGACGGACGCGCACAAAAAAGCCCGGCGCTCACCGGGCTTTTTCCAGCTCATGCAGAGTGAGGTTAGCCCCAGCCGGTCACCTCAGCGAGCGCTTCGCCGATGTCCGCAAGGCTACGAACGGTCTCGATGCCCGCCGCTTCCATGGCCTTGAACTTGTCATCCGCCGTGCCTTTGCCACCAGCGATAATCGCGCCAGCATGGCCCATGCGTTTACCGGGCGGAGCGGTCACACCCGCGATGTAGCCGACCACGGGCTTGGTCACATTGGCCTTGATGAACTCGGCCGCTTCTTCTTCCGCGGTGCCGCCGATCTCACCGACCATGACAATCGCCTCGGTGGCATCGTCTTCCTGGAACATGCCCAGTATGTCGATGAAGTTGCTGCCGGGGATCGGATCACCGCCGATGCCGACGCAGGTGCTCTGCCCGTAGCCTTTGTCCGTGGTCTGCTTAACCGCTTCATAGGTCAGCGTCCCAGAGCGTGAGACGATGCCGACTTTGCCCGGCAGATGGATGTTGCCCGGCATGATGCCGATCTTACATTCGCCGGGGGTGATGACACCGGGGCAGTTGGGGCCGATCATGCGCGCGTTGCTGACTTCCAGGCGAGCTTTCACCGCCAGCATGTCGAGCGTGGGGATGCCTTCCGTGATGGTCACGATGAGTTCGATACCGGCATCGAGCGCTTCGAGGATGCCATCTTTGCAGAACGGCGCGGGAACGTAGATAACCGTCGCTGTGGCGCCGGTCGCGTCTACCGCTTCACGCACAGTATCAAACACCGGCAGATCCAGGTGCGTAGTACCGCCTTTGCCTGGTGTCACACCGCCGACCATCTGCGTCCCGTAGGCGATGGCCTGTTCCGAGTGTAGCGATCCCTGCCCGCCCGTGAAGCCCTGGCAGATCACTTTGGTATTCTTGTCGATCAATACGCTCATGCGGCACCTCCTGCTGCGGCTACGGCCTTCTGGGCGGCATCGACCAGCGTTTCGCCCGGAATGATGTTGAGCCCACTGTCGGCGAGCGTCTGGCGCCCGAGTTCGGAGTTGTTGCCTTCGAAACGCACCACAACAGGTACCTCAACGCCAACCTCCTGGACGGCACCTATGATGCCTTCGGCGATGACCGCACAGCTGACAATCCCGCCGAAGATGTTGATCAGTACCGCCTTCACCGCGTCGTCGGACAGAATGATCTTAAACGCCTCTGCAACCGCCTCCTTGGTAGCGCCGCCTCCCACGTCGAGGAAGTTGGCCGGGTTGCCCCCGTGTAGCTTGACCAGATCCATAGTACCCATGGCCAGGCCAGCGCCGTTGACCATACAGCCGATATTGCCATCGAGAGCGACGTAGTTCAGATTGAACTCATCCGCCTGTGCCTCCCGTTCGTCTTCTTGCGACGGATCGTTCATCTCGGCGACCTTGGGCTGGCGATACAGCGCGTTGCCGTCGATGTTGACCTTGGCATCCAAACAATGGATGTCACCCTCGCTGGTGACCACCAGCGGGTTGATTTCGAGCAGCGAGCAGTCGAGGTCATGGAATAGCTTCGCCAGGCCCATAAAGAGGTCTGCAAACTGACGTATCTGCGGGCCTTTGAGGCCGAGCCGGAAAGCCAGATCACGACCTTGATAAGGCTGTGGACCGACGAACGGGTCGATGATGGCCTGCAGTATTTTTTCCGGGGTTTCCTCGGCAACCTTCTCGATCTCCACGCCACCTTCGATGGAGGCCATGAAGACCACTCGACGTGTGCCGCGGTCGACCACCGCGCCGAGATACAGCTCGGTATCAATATCGGTGCAGCTTTCGACATAGATCTTGCTGACCGGCTGACCGTTTTCATCGGTCTGGAACGTGACCAGGTTCTTGCCGATCCACTGATTCGCAAACTCACGCACACCGTCGAGACTGTCGACCAACTTCACACCACCGGCCTTGCCGCGGCCGCCGGCATGCACCTGCACCTTGACCACCCAGCGATCGCCGCCAATTTTCTCCGCCGCCGCAACGGCTTCGTCAGCCGTATCTACGGCATACCCTTCCGATACCGGAAGACCGTAGTCGGCGAACAGGCTCTTGGCCTGATATTCATGTAGATTCACGTCATGTCCCTCCTACGGACAATGCGAACCCGAGGCTCGCTGTGATCAATTGATAGACTTTGCAAAGCACGCACGCTACGGCTGCACGTCGCTATTGTAACTATTTTTCGCACGCTTGTTCGCGCGCTTGAGCTGCACCGACCGGCTTGTCAGTAAATCCTCAACCGTGCAGTGTGGCGCTACTTCCGCTTTCTGTTGATCGTATGGATGGCATGCCCGGCGACAGATAGTGCCGCTTCATGCACCGCTTCCGAAAGCGTCGGGTGGGCATACATGATCAACCCCAGGTCTTCGGCGCTGGCATCGAACTCCATTGCGATCACGGCCTGGGCCACAAGCTCCGATGCCTGGGGACCCAGGACATGGACACCCAGTATCCGATCGGTTTTGGCGTCGGCGAGGATCTTCACCATCCCCTGACTGTCATTCGCAGCCAACGCTCGTCCGCTTGCCGCAAACGGGAACGTACCGGCGTTAAATTCTTCGCCGTCCGCCTTCAATTGCTGCTCCGTCTTGCCGACCCAGGCGATCTCCGGATGGGTATAGATGACGCTGGGGACGGTGTCATAGTTCACCAGCGGCTTGTGCCCGGCGATGCGCTCGGCCACCATGACCCCTTCCTCCGTGGCTTTGTGGGCCAACATCGGACCGCGCACGACATCTCCGATCGCGTACACGTTGGGGGCATCGGTGGCGCACAGATCGTTGACGTACAAGAACCCGCGTTCGTCCAGGTTAACACCCGAATCGGGCGCCAAGAGGCCTTCGGTATAGGGGCGTCGGCCCACCGCGACGATCAGCTTGTCCACGGTCAATTGCTGGTCACCGGAACTGTCCTGATAGGTGACTTCGACGGCTCCCTTCTTGACCTCCGCACCCGTGACCCGCGTACCGAGGCGGATGTCCAGACCCTGACTGCTCATGATCTTTTGCGCGTCCCGCGCGATGCGTTGGTCTGCCATCGGCAAGAAGGCTTCCAGCGCTTCAAGAACCACCACCTCCGAGCCGAGGCGATTCCACACGCTGCCGAGTTCGAGACCGATCACCCCGGCACCGATCACCCCCAGACGCTTAGGTACTGCCTGGAATTCCAACGCACCGGTGCTGTCGACGATGACATCGTCGGTCAACGGCGCGGGGGGAATTTCCACCGGCACCGAACCCGGCGCCAGAATCACATGCTCGGCTTGCAGCGTCTGTTCCGTGCCGTCATGCTCCGTGAACTGCACCTGGCGGTTGGCGAGCAGGCGGCCTGAGCCGTGGAGTGCGGTTACCCCATTGCCGGAAAACAGCGCCTTGATACCGCCGGTCAACCCCGCGACAACCTCATCCTTGCGGGCGATCATCTTGGGAACATCCATGGCTACGTCGCCGGTCGTTATACCGATCTGAGCGAAGTGCTCCTGCGCGTCCACATACTTGTGAGATGCATCGAGGAGCGCCTTACTCGGGATGCAACCCCAGTTGAGACAGGTCCCACCGAGGGTGGGCGCCCCGTCGTTGTCGAGTTCCTTGTCGATGCACGCTGTATTCATACCCAGCTGGGCGCAACGGATGGCTGCGGCGTACCCACCGGGGCCTGCGCCGATGACCACAACGTCAAATTTATCGCTCATGTGTGGAGACTCCAGTTAAAGTTCAAGCAGAATGCGGGCAGGGTCCTCGATCATCCCTTTGATCGCCACCAGGAATTGCACAGCCTCACGCCCGTCGATCAAGCGGTGATCATAGGACAGCGCCAGATACATCATCGGGCGGATGACCATCTCGCCATCCACCACCACCGGACGCTCCTGAATGGTGTGCATCCCCAGGACCCCGGTCTGCGGCGCGTTGAGAATCGGCGTGGACATCAACGAACCGAACACACCGCCGTTGGAAATGGTGAACGTACCGCCGGCCATGTCATCGAGCGTCAGCTTATTGGAACGTGCCTTCTCGCCGAACGCGTTGATCTGGTCTTCGATCTGGGCCAGGCTGAGCGCATCTGCTTCGCGTACCACCGGCACCACAAGCCCTCGCTCGGTGGAGACCGCAACACCGATATCGTAGTAACCGTGGTAGACGATGTCGTTGCCGTCGATGGAGGCATTCACCGCGGGGAAGCGCTTCAGAGCTTCGACACAGGCCCGGACGAAGAAGGACATGAATCCCAGACGGGTCCCGTTATGGGTCTTTTGGAAGTTGTCCTGGTACTTTTTACGCAACGCCATAACCGGCGCCATGTCCACCTCGTTGAAAGTGGTCAACATGGCCGCATTGTGTTGGGCTTCAACCAGACGCCTGGCGATGCTCGCGCGCAGACGTGTCATCGGCACACGCCGGTCGACCCGTTCGCCCATGGCTACCTCGGACGCCGCATCGATGGCCGGCGGCGTAAAGCTGGGTTTCTCATCGCGCTGCTGAGCCTGTTTGACCACATCGCCCTGGGCGATGGCCTTGGCGACGTCTTCCTTGGTGATGCGACCGCCGCGACCAGAGCCGGCGACATCATCGATTGAGATGCCGGCCTCGAGCGCGAGTTTGCGCGCGGCTGGGCTGGAGCCGTTTTCCATCTCTTCCGCGCTCGCCTCTGCGACGTCGGCCTCTTCGGTATCCCCGCCGCCTTGGGGAGCAGAAGCGGCAGCGCCCGCCTCAAACACGCCGATCAGCTCCTGAGATTCCACTGTCTCCCCTTCGCCTTTGACGATCTTGGTGAGCACGCCGTCGGCTTCAGCGTAGACTTCCTGAACCACCTTTTCGGTTTCGATCTCCACCAGAAGCTCGTCGCGCTGGGCACTTTCACCTTCTTGCTTGTGCCAGGCCGCGATGGTGCCTTCGGAGATAGATTCAGGAAACTCGGGTACTTTTATGTCCATCTTTACTTTCCGCAGTTAAATAGGCACCGTTCAACCGAACAGCGCATCGTTCACCAGCTGTGCTTGTTGCTCGTTATGCACGCTGGCATAACCCACCGCGGGCGCGGCATAGGCATCGCGCCCAGCGTAGACAAGATACAGGCGCTCATCGTGCGCGAGCACCGTGCGCCGCAGGTGATGTTGCATGGAGTACCAAGCACCCTGGTTCATGGGTTCTTCCTGGCACCAGACCACCTCCTTGAGATGGTCATAGGGCGCGAGAATGCGTTTAAACTCTTCTTCCGGGAACGGATACAACTGTTCCAGGCGCACGATGACAACGTTGTCGACCTCAGCGTCGCGGCGTGCCTGCAGCAGATCGTAGTAGACTTTACCACTGCATATAACAAGTCTTTCTACGTTATTAGGGTCGATATCGTCGATCTCAGCGATGACATTGGCAAACGCACCGTCACACAGCTCATCCAGCGTGGATACCGCCAGCTTATGCCGTAGCAGGCTCTTGGGGGTCAGCGCGATCAGCGGCTTGCGTGTAGGTCGCAACGCCTGGCGTCGCAGCATGTGATAGACCTGCGCCGGGGTGGATGGAACGCATACCTGCATGTTGTGTTCCGCACAAAGCTGCAGGAAACGCTCCAAGCGCGCGGAGCTATGCTCCGGGCCGGCCCCTTCCATGCCGTGGGGCAGCAGCATGGTGAGGCCGCACAGGCGACCCCACTTGGTTTCACCTGAACTGATGAACTGATCGATGACCACCTGCGCTCCATTCACGAAGTCGCCGAATTGAGCCTCCCAGATAACCAACGTATTTGGCGCCGTGGTCGCATACCCATATTCGAATGCGAGGACCGCCTCCTCGGACAACAAGGAGTCATACAGGTCGAAGGTGGTGTCTTCCGAGAGCAGATTGAGCGGGATGATACGTTTACCGTCTTTCTGGTTGTGATGCGCCGCATGCCGATGGGAGAACGTTCCCACGCCCACGTCCTGTCCGGTCAGGCGCACAGGTACATCCTGATCGAGCAAGGTGGCGTAGGCCATGACCTCGGCAAAACCCCAGTTGATAGGCATCGCGCCCGCAGCCATGCGCTGGCGGTCTTCGAATATTTTTTGCACCTGTCGATGAATGGCAAAGCCCTCGGGCAGATCGACGAGTCGCTCAGCCAATTCCTTAAGGCGTCCGCGTTCGAAAGTCGTATCGGAGGGTGTTTCCCAGTCGTGGCCGAGATACGGTGACCAGTCGACGAACAACGAAGAGTCCGGCTCGTGCACGATGGAAAGCGCAACGCTCTCGCCACTCTCCAGCTTGCTGCGATTGTCCTCCGACAAGCTATCTGCCTGCTCTTTGGAGACCGTTCCCTCGGCGACCAGTTGATCCACGTACTTGGACAGCGTGGAGGCCTGGGAACGAATTTTCTGATACATCAGCGGCTGGGTCTTCATCGGCTCTTCCGACTCGTTGTGACCCCGACGCCGATAGCAGATCAGATCAATCACCACATCTTTGCGGAACTCCATGCGATAGTCCGCCGCGATCTGGGTGGCGAATACCACCGCCTCGGGGTCGTCGGCATTTACGTGGAAGATTGGCGCCTGCACCATCTTCGCAACCTCGGAGCAGTATTCGGTGGAGCGTGCGTCGATTTGTCTGTGGGTGGTGAAACCGATCTGATTGTTGATGATGACGTGGATGCTGCCGCCGGTCTTGAAACCGCGGGTCTGGGACATCTGAAAGGTCTCCATGACCACACCCTGGCCGGCAAACGCTGCGTCCCCATGGACGATGATCGGTACAACCCGGTCACCGACGTAATCACGTCTGCGATCTTGTCTGGCGCGCACTGAGCCCTCCGCGACGGGACCGACAATCTCGAGATGCGACGGGTTAAAGTTCAGCGCCAGGTGCATCTCTCCGCCGCTGGTCATCACGTTCGAGGAAAAACCCTGGTGGTATTTGACGTCGCCGGAACCTTGGGTGTGGGTCACGCGGCCATCGAATTCGTCGAACAGATCTGCAGGATTCTTACCGAGCACATTGACCAGCACGTTGAGACGTCCGCGATGGGCCATGGCAATAACAGACTCGAGCACGCCATGCGAACCGAGGCGCTGCAACATCTCGTGCAGCATGGGGATGAGGCTCTCCCCGCCTTCCAACCCAAAGCGCTTGGTACCGGGATAACGCCGGTGCAGGTACTTTTCCAGGCCCTCGGCCGTGGTCAGGCGCTCCAGGATCACCTGCTTTTGCTCGGCAGAAAATTCCGGCTTGCCGAGAGTGCGTTCAAGCCTTTGTTGCACCCATAGTTGCTCCGCGGCGTCGACGATATGCATGTATTCCGCGCCGATGGAGCCACAGTAAGTGCTCTCCAGGGCATCGATCAGATCCCGTAGCTTGGCGTTACCGTCCGCGTAGTGGAAGGATCCGGTCTGAAATGTCTCGTCCAGATCCGCAGGCGACAGGTTGTGATACGCGAGGTCCAGAATCGGCATAGCCGGCCGCGACATCATCTCCAACGGGTCCAGGTTGGCCTTCTTGTGACCTCGATACCGATAGGCCGACACGAGGTCCTGCACGCGCATCTGCTTGCTCTCGTGATCGCTGGTTATCTGGGTGGAGACCTTCTCCGGCTTAGCCTTGAGACGGTTACGGCCCAATCTTTCGAAGTAGCTCTGGACCGTCGAATGTGGCGTATCCGGACCGATCACTCCCTCGACCAGCGGCAGTTGCTCAAAGTAACTGCGCCAAACGTCGGATACCTCGTTAGGATTCTCTAGATAGGTCTCGTACAGAGTCTCGATGTACGCCGCGTTTTGCCCCGCAAGATGTGAACTGCGAAGCATCCTTTGCATAAAGCTGTCAGTCACCGGTGGGTCACTCCACTTGCTCTTGTGTTGCTGGTTGATTGCTGCCGGAACAGTGGCAATTTCTTTATCTTGCTGATCTGACTCTACCCGTAAGGTTAAGGTTCAATCGAAGCCATTCTCGTCAGCTTGAACCCGAACGCGAAGACAGGTCCGGGTATCGCAAGCAGCTTTGTGTGCACCCACTGCTCACGCAACGCGAGCTTACACCCATGCGCCCACAAATACGCGCATGATTGCTAAAACTCGTGCATTTTTTGCCCACATTGCAAAATAGGTCCGTCGACCGATGCCGCTTCAGACCCAACCAGCGTACGGGAGATCACCAACTGAACAAACGCGAGATCAACCGAGGCTATCAGGCACCTTGTTGCATAAGCATAGTTCGTATTTTACCGATTGCCCTGGTGGGGTTGAGGCCCTTGGGGCAGACGTTGACGCAGTTCATAATGCCTCGGCAGCGAAAGACGCTGAACGGATCATCCAGATTGGCAAGGCGGTCTGCGGTGGCAGTATCGCGGCTATCGGCAAGGAAGCGGTAGGCCTGTAACAGGCCGGCGGGGCCGATGAATTTGTCGGGGTTCCACCAGAACGATGGGCAGGAGGTCGAACAGCACGCGCACAGGATACATTCGTACAAGCCGTCCAACTCTTCCCGGTCCGTCTGGTCCTGCAGGCGCTCCTGGGCGGGCGGCGGGTTGTCGTTGATCAGATAGGGCTGTACTTTTTCGTACTGTTTGTAGAACTGGCTCATATCCACGACAAGATCGCGGATAACCGGCAGGCCGGGCAACGGACGGAGCACCAGCTTGTTTCTCTTCGCCACCTCAGACACGGGCGTGATACAGGCTAAACCGTTCTTGCCGTTCATGTTCACACCGTCCGAGCCGCACACCCCTTCCCGGCAGGAACGCCGATAACTGAGCGTCGGATCCTCGGCCTTCAGCAGTTCCAACACATCCAGCACCATCAGGTCTTTGCCTTCGGGCAGGTCGATCTGCATGTCCCGCATGTTGGGCACTTCGTCGGTGTCCGGATTGTAGCGATAAATGCTGACTTGCATGATGTTCTCGTCTATCTCGTCAATTTAATAGTGCACGCGGGTCAAATACCCGCCTAGTAAACTCGCTCTTTCGGTTCGAACGTGTCGACAGTTTTGGGCGAGAAATTCACCTCGCGTCGCCCCAGGCGCTTTTCGCCGGGGAAGTACATGCTGTGACACAGCCAGTTCTCGTCGTCCCGGTCCTGGTAATCATCCCGGGCATGAGCGCCGCGGCTCTCGTTGCGCCCTTCCGCCGCAATCGCAGTGGCCTCCGCCACCTCGAGCAGGTTGTCCAACTCCAACGCTTCCAGCCGCGCGGTATTGAACGCGCTGGATTTGTCGGGCAGGTGGGCGTTGCCGATACGCTCGCGCAGGTCGGCAAGTATTTTGATACCCGATTGCATGTGTTCTTCGGTGCGGAACACGCCAAAGCTGTTCTGCATGACGGTCTGCAGTTCGCGCTTGAGGTCGGCGACGGACTCGCCGGAAGAAGAGTTCTCCCAGCGATCGAGGCGCGACATCGCACGTTCCAGATCGGATTCGCTGGCGTCGCGGTAGGACACCCCCTGGCGCATCACCTCTTCGATGTGCAGCCCGGCCGCACGACCGAACACCACCAGGTCGAGCAACGAGTTACCGCCCAGGCGATTGGCGCCGTGCACGGACACGCACGCCACCTCGCCGGCTGCGTAAAGGCCTTCGATCGGCTGGTCTTCGCCGTTGCTGGCCTGAGTGATGGCCTGCCCGCTCACCTGGGTGGCGATGCCGCCCATCATATAATGGCAGGTCGGCACCACGGGAATCGGTTCTTTGACGGGGTCAACGTGGGCGAACGTGCGCGACAGTTCCAGAATCCCCGGCAGGCGGGAATTCAAAACCTCTTCGCCCAGATGATCGAGCTTGAGTTTTACATGATCGCCTTCCGGGCCACATCCGCGGCCGTCGAGAATCTCCAGAATCATGGAGCGTGCGACCACATCGCGCCCAGCCAGATCTTTTGCGGTCGGTGCGTAGCGCTCCATGAAGCGTTCGCCGTCTTTATTGATCAGATAGCCACCCTCGCCACGGCAGCCCTCGGTGACCAGTGTCCCCGCGCCGGCGATGCCAGTGGGATGAAATTGCCACATCTCCATATCCTGCATGGGGACATCGGCGCGCAACGCCATACCCACACCGTCACCGGTGTTCATCAGTGCGTTGGTCGTGGAGGCATAGATGCGGCCTGCTCCGCCGGTCGCAAAAACCGTCGCGCGGGAGTTCACAAACACCACCTCGCCGGTTTCCATGCAGATCGCGATCACACCAACCACCACCCCGTCCTGATTACGGACGATATCCACCGCAAACCACTCGTTCAAAAAGGTGGTATTGGCTTTCAAATTGGCCTGGTAGAGCGTGTGCAGTAGCGCGTGCCCGGTCCGGTCCGCCGCAGCACAAGTCCGCGCCGCCTGCCCACCATTGCCGAAGTCTTTGGACTGGCCGCCGAAGGGACGTTGATAGATGCGTCCGGTTTCAGTCCGTGAGAACGGTAAGCCCATATGTTCGAGTTCGAAAACCGCCTGGGGACCTTCGGAGCACATGTATTCGATCGCATCCTGATCACCGATGTAATCCGAGCCCTTGACCGTGTCGTACATGTGCCATCGCCAATCGTCATCGGGGTCGTCCGAGGCGATCGCGCAGGTGATACCGCCCTGGGCGGAAACCGTATGCGAGCGAGTAGGAAAGACTTTGGAGATCACCGCGGTTTTCAAGCCGGATTGGGCCAGCTGCAAAGCGGCACGCATGCCGGCTCCGCCACCGCCAACAATCACGCCGTCGAACTCCATTTTTCTGATTTGTGCCATGAAAAATTCCTAAGCGTGAGCAAGTTTAAAATTGCCAGACCAGGCGCAGGGCCCAGACGATGTAAACGAACAAAGCGAGCAAGCAGATCATCTGATACGCAAACCGTATGATGTTGGCCAGGCCACCCACGTGCGCCGGGCGTAGATAGTCGGTACCGATGGTCCACATCCCCACCCATGCGTGGGCGACGGTGGAGACGATCGCCAGCGTGCTGAACAATTGCATGGGCGTCGACCAGAAGAAACTCACCAGCGCCGCATGGCTTAGATCGTCACGCAGGAAGAAGGCGAACATGACCACGGTGTACACAGCGAGGATCACTGCGGTCACCCGCTGTACAACGAAATCTGCCAGACCGCTGCGGGTCAGGCTCATTACCTGCGTTACCATAACAAAGCTCCCAATACACCAGTGACAAGCACGGTCACCACGATCACCGCGACCGCGCTCATGCGCGCCGCGGCGAGGCTATCGCCAACGTGAAAGTCCAGGAGCAGGTGTTTAATGCCCGCGACGACGTGAAACACCAGAACAAATATCAAGCCGAGGAGGATAAACCTCGGAAAAGGCTCCCGTACCATCGCCGCAGCCTGCGCAAACCCCAGATCGGAGGACAGCGCCATGTCCAAGGCGTACAGGCCAAACGCCACACCCACGAACAGTGCGATGCCGGTGACGCGATGGGTAAAGGAGACTACCCCAGCCAGGGGTAAAGAAATCGTGAACAAATTAAGATTGACAGGTCGGTCTGTCTTCATTGTGTCGTCTCATGTGAAGGTTGCACCCTGCTTGCTGCAGGATTCCTAAACACGAAGGCACACCCACAAACAAAGCGCCGCAATTCTAGTCACGTTTGACGCTCAAGCCAAGAAGACAGGACGATTACCTGTCTTTCCTGCTGCCAAATGGTTGCATATCTCGCGATGCACACCCGACCAACCAAACGATAGAGACGGCGCTTTATAACCATAGCCCAAGTGCGCATCCGAGGCTGTCGTGGACACCACTTATTTAGGGCGTGCATGTGAACCCGTTCCCATCCCACAACCTTAGATGTCCACTCGATCTGAACGATGCATAAGTCAAACTGATACAAAATCAAGACCAGGGCGGGACTTTGAAATGTGTTTATGCGTATCATGCAGGGAATCACAAGGCGCAGCACATCCACCGTCTAAGAGTGGTAAAGAGTCCCAGCGCTGCCTAGCCTTAAGCAAAAGAAAGCGACCTATATAAATCTCTTGGGAGGATACATGGCTAATCAGGCAACCAAGACCGCCACGCTGAGCGTCGATGGCGGCGAAGCGATTGAACTACCGGTGTACGAAGGGGCGGAAGGTCCGAACGTGATCGACGTGGGCAAGCTCACCTCCCAGGGCTACTTCACCTACGATCCGGGTTTTGTCTCCACCGCATCATGCGAGTCCGAGATCACCTACATCGACGGCGACAACGGCATCCTCCTGCACCGCGGCTACCCGATTGAGCAGCTGGCGGAAAACTCCAGCTACTTGGAACTCTGCTATCTACTGTTGAACGGTGAGTTGCCCAGCGCCGCCGAAGGTGAGGCGTTTGTCAGCACGATCAAGAACCACACCATGGTGCACGAGCAGCTGAGTCAATTCTTCAAAGGCTTCCGGCGCGACGCCCACCCGATGGCAATCATGTGCGGCGTGGTCGGCGCCCTCTCTGCGTTCTACCACGATTCACTGGACATCGACGACGCAGAACATCGCACCATCACCGCGCATCGCTTGATCGCGAAAATGCCCACCCTGGCCGCCATGAGCTACAAATACTCACTCGGTCAGCCATTTATCTATCCCCAGAACGATCTCGACTATGCCGAGAACTTCCTGCACATGATGTTTGCCACACCGTGTGAGGAGTACAAGGTGAGCCCCACCATCGCCAAGGCGATGGATCGCATTTTCCTGTTGCACGCGGATCACGAGCAGAACGCGTCCACTTCCACGGTGCGTCTCGCCGGTTCCACCGGCGCCAACCCGTTCGCGTGTATCGCCGCCGGTATCGCCGCCTTGTGGGGACCGTCCCACGGCGGTGCGAACGAAGCGGTATTGAACATGCTCGACGAGATCGGCAGCGTCGATAACATCGACAAGTACATCAAGAAGGCCAAAGACAAAGACGATCCGTTCCGCATCATGGGCTTCGGCCACCGGGTCTACAAGAACTACGACCCGCGCGCCAAAGTCATGCAACAGACCTGCCACGAAGTGCTGGCCGAGTTGGGCGTGGAAGACAACCCCACCCTGCAGATGGCGCAGCGGCTGGAACAGATCGCACTCGAAGACGATTACTTCGTCGAGAAGCGCCTGTACCCCAACGTCGATTTCTACTCCGGCATCATCCTCAAGGCGATCGGCATCCCGGTGGAGATGTTCACCGTGATCTTTGCCACCGGGCGTACGCCGGGTTGGATTGCACACTGGAACGAGATGATCAGTGGAGCTTATAAAATCGGTCGACCGCGCCAGCTCTACAAAGGCCATGCGCAGCGCGACTACGTGGGCTCTGGCCAACGCTGATCGAGGACCCTGCGAGCAAAAAAAGGCGCCTGTAAGGCGCCTTTTTTTGTGCATGGCCATCGAGGACTTATACGGTACTCCCGGTCTGATGCTGTCGGACTGGCCGTCATCCGTTGTTAGACCACCTTAGGCACTCTTGGCGTTGAGGCCAGCTCCGGACCAACCGATCCGTTGCCGCGCCGCATTGCAACCCCTCAGGTCTTCAAGCGCCGCAACAGGCTGGAGGTATCCCAGCGTCCGCCACCGAGGCGTTGGACGTCACCGTAGAATTGATCGACTAAGGCGCTCAGGGGCATCTGCACACCGAGCTCGCGCGCGGCCTGCAGTGCGATGCCGAGGTCCTTGCGCATCCAATCCACCGCAAAGCCGAACTCGAACTCATCCTGGGCCATGGTTTGCGCCCGGTTCTCCATCTGCCATGACTGCGCCGCGCCTTTAACGATGACATCCACCACGGCATCCACGTCGAGACCGGCGGCCTGCGCGAAGTGGATACCTTCTGACAAACCTTGCAAAACCCCGGCGATACATACCTGATTGACCATCTTGGTGAGCTGGCCAGCACCTACCTCGCCGAGCCGCGCACATTTTTTGGCAAAGCTCATCATGACCCCTTCGCAGCGCTCGAAGACATCTGCGTCACCGCCGACCATCACCGTGAGCGCGCCGTTTTCCGCGCCGGCTTGTCCACCGGAAACGGGCGCGTCGAGGAAACCGATGTCGTTGAGCGCACACTCCGCATACAGCTCTTTGGCCAGTTGCTCCGAGGCCGTGGTGTGATCGATCAAGACACTACCTGCCCGCATGCCTGCCACCGCGCCCTGGGGACCGGTGGCAACCGCGCGCACGTCGTCGTCGTTGCCGACACACATGAATACAATATCCGCACCGTCTGCCGCGTCAGCCGGCGTGTCGGCCGTCGCGATCGGCACGCTCACACGGTCGCTGTACTGCGCCACCCACTCTTGCGCTTTGGTCGCCGTGCGATTGTAGACGGTCACCGCATGCCCGGCCTGAGCCAGATGACCCGCCATGGGGTAACCCATAACACCCAGGCCTATGAAAGCGGTGTGCTGCATTTGCGAGGTAGCCACGTGGAAGATCCTTGCTGGTGAAAGGTCGGCATTGTGGCACGGCGCTCGCCGCAACGACAGACTCCCAGACGCGTATCTGTTGGTGCGGTGACAGCGGGAATGGCCGCGCGCCCCTCGGTCCGCGCGGTCTGATTTAGAGGATCACGCTGTCCTGGGCAAAACCCTCCTCCAGGAGCTGGGTCTTCAGCGTTTTCAGCGCGTCCACCTGTATCTGACGGACCCGTTCGCGGGTCAAGCCGATGGCGTTGCCAACCCCCTCCAGGGTCGCCACATCGTACCCGCGCAACCCGAAGCGTCGACAGATCACCTCATGGGACTTCTCTGACAAGGTGTCCAACCAACGGTCGATATGACCTTTGAGTTGGTCATTCTGAACGAGCTGCCAGGGATCTTCGTCGGACGCCCCGCCAAACGTATCCCAACTGCTGCGCTCAGGTTCCAGCACACTGATCTCGGTACAGGCGATGTTCTCTGCCATGCTCATCAGCTCACGCACATCCTCCACCGGCTTGCCGAGGAGCGTTGCGACATCTTCCGCGCCCGGGTCGGCGTCGAGCTTCTGCGCAAGCTCGCGTTCCGCACGCAGATAGGTATTTAGTTCTTTCGCGATGTGGATGGGTAGGCGGATGGTTTTGGCCTGGTTCATCAAGCCACGCTCGACCGCCTGACGTATCCACCAGGTGGCATAGGTGGAGAAGCGAAAACCCTTGCTCGGATCGAATTTCTCGACCGCGCGGATCAGTCCGAGGTTGCCCTCCTCGATCAGGTCGAGCAGCGGCAGCCCGCGATTCAGGTAACGCCGGGCAATCTTGACCACCAGACGCAGGTTAGCC
>JBCCHL010000076.1:0-20616 GCA_039028775.1 Pseudomonadota bacterium
CGCCCTCAGCCTCGGCCACCGGCGCCACTTCGCGGATGAAGTGGGTGTAGTTATCCCAGATTTCCTCTTCGCCGTACCGGCGCCCGTGCGATAGGGGCAGGGTAAATTCGCGCCCGCCCCAGTGGCCCGCCCGCGCCTTGTCCAGGTCGAAGGCGCGGGCCCTGGCCCCGCCCCGCGTGGTCTCGGGCTCGGTGCTCCAGATGCCGTTGCCCATGTGGGCGTAGGTCGTATAGGGTACGCCGGCCTGGCCCAGGGCCCGCAGATGGGCCTTGTACTCCTCCACCTTGGCGTCGCGATTTTCCAGGTTGAGCACGATGGCGTCCTGGTTGTGCACGTCGCTGTTGCCAAATCCGTACACTTCGATACCCGCCTCGGCGTAGAGGGCGCGCCGGCTGGCGTAATACTCGGGGCCGGCGTGGGCCCCGTCGGTCCACAGCACGGCGTGGTCAATACCCATCTGCCGGGCGAATTGCAAATCCTCGGCGCTCGGCTCGGGCGCCATCTGGGGGGTACGAGGCCGCCGACAGCTGGTTTATGGGCTATGTATGGCAGATTGCCAGTTGCGCCGGCTGTCACGGTCATTTAGGTTGGTATTTTTCATCCCAACGCGGCGAGCCATTCTATGGTCTGATCCTGGATCGCCTGCAAGAATCATAGATTCGAACATAACAGGATCGAGAGAAACAGGATCGAAAGAAGCAGGGTCGAAAGAAACAGGGTCGAGAGAAACAGGGTCGAGCGAAAGAGGTAGCCTCCCGGTAATGAACCAGCCATTGAACGAACGTATAACCAGCATCGAGATCAGCAAAGAGTACCTGCATTTTGCCGCCGCCCATTTCACAATTTTCAGCGCCACCGAGCGCGAAAATCTGCACGGCCACAATTTCCACGTCACACTGCGGGCCGACGCGTTGATCCATGAGGACGGCTTAACGTTCGACTACAACATCCTGAAGAACGCGGTGAAGGCGATGTGCGACAGCCTGGACGAGCAGGTGCTCATGCCGCAATTGTCCCCCCATCTAGAGGTAGCAGAACACGACGATCACGTGGCGGTGATTTTCAACGGGGAACAGCTGAGTTTTCTAAGGCGGGACATCACGCTGCTACCGGTGCGCAACATCACCGTCGAAGAACTATCCGCATACCTGTTAACAGTGCTGCGTGAACGCCCGGACATCGCGATCCTGGATATCCATAAACTGATTCTCAAATGCTCATCCGGTGAGGGCCAGTGGGCCACCGCCGAATGGGATCATGCGGCCGCGTAGGACACCGAGCGCCACAGGTAAAACAAGAGAGGTAACCCATGAAGACCCTCATCATCACCGGCGCCAGCTCCGGCATTGGACTGCACACGGCAGAGCGTTTTGTGGCAGCGGGTTACGAAGTGATCAACCTGTCACGCCGACGCTGTCCATTGGACGCGGTGACCCATATCAACTGTGATCTCGCCGAACCGGGATTTATCGACCAGATCGGCCCGCAGCTCACCAGTCGTCTACAGGGTTCCGAAGAAGTAGTGCTGATTCACAATGCCGCGAAGCTGGTGAACGATTCTGCCGTAGAAACCCCCAGCAACAGCCTGCGCGAGGTGATGGAGATCAACCTCATCGCCCCCAATACCCTGAATTATTTCGCCATTCCCTACATGGGTAGCGGCAGCGCCATTCTCTACGTCGGTTCAACCCTCGCCGAGAAAGCCGTGCCGAACTCTTTCAGTTATGTCACCTCCAAACACGCCATGATCGGCATGATGCGCGCCACGTGCCAGGATCTGGCCGGGCGCGGCATTCACACCGCCTGCATCTGCCCGGGGTTTACCGACACCGAGATGTTGCGCCATCACGTGCCGGAAGATGCGATGGAGATGGTCGCGGGTATGAGCGCCTACAATCGACTGGTCACGCCTGACGAGATCGCGGACACACTCCTGTTCAGCGCGACCAGCCCGGTACTGAACGGCGCCGTGATCCACGCCAACCTGGGACAGGTGGAAAGCTGAAGCGCCGCCTCAGGCCGCCGCGGTCTCAAACTCGTCGTAACTGGCCTCTTCCGTCCCCCGTAGTCCCAGATAAGGGCGCAGATAGCGTACCGCGAGGTAGATCGGCCCGGTATCGATTAGCGCGACCAGCAATTTGAATACATAGCCCGAGGCGATAAAGGTCAACAATTGTGGCCACAGGGATTCATCCGCATTCACCGGTAATGCCTGCGCCACGAAGTGTGTGATCAAGATGACGGCCGTGGTATCGACTATCTGACTGACCATTGTGGACGCGTTATTGCGCAACCACAGATGTCTGCCATTGGTCAGGCCTTTCCAGAAGTGAAACAGGCGAACGTCGCAGAACTGCGCGACCAGATAGGCGATCATGGATGCCGCCACCGCACCGAACGCCAGGTCGCGCATCTCGAAGAAGACAGGTGCCCTTCCGGAGGCGTCCAGGGCGATCTCCCCCGTTGCCGGATCGATGGGTTCGAACCCCGGCAGCACCCCGCCGAGCCAGAGGATGAAGATCACCCAGAGGTTCAGCAACAGGCCGACCCACACCATGTCGCGCGCTTTCTTTTCGCCGAACAGCTCGCTGATGAGGTCGGTACACATGAAGGTGATCGGATACGGCAGCACGCCGACCGCCACCACCATCGGTATCTCGAGACCGAACACGTTGAACGAGAGGTCGATAAAGCGGCTGATGCCGATGATGTTCAGCATGGCCAGGGTGCCGAGGAAAATCCCCGACAGGATCAGAAAAACGCGCTGCCGGCGCTTGGCGTAGTTCGGCTCGGTGACTGCATTCATCAGCGCGGATTACTCAACCATTCTCCGTTGACGCAATTGTTAAGCCGACCTTCACTGAGATAGTTGACCGCGACTTCACCGCCTTTGTAGCGCATGTCGTAAACGCTCTCCGGCGTGAAAAACGCGGAGTGTGGTGTCAGCACGAGCCGGTGCGCTATCCACTCTTCATCGGCCGCCCAGGCTTTGATCAGCGGGTGGTCAGGATCGGCCGGTTCTTCCGGCAGTACGTCGAGACCCACCGCCTGGATCTGGTCCGCCTTCAAGGCTTCATACAGCGCATCAAGATCGATGATCGGGCCCCGCGCGGTATTGATCAGCACCAAACCCTCTTTGGCCGACGCGAGCACTTCGGCGTTGATCAGTTTCTCGGTTTCCTCCGACAGCGGCAGATGCAGAGAGACCACGTCCGCCTGACCGAAGAGCTCGGCCAGAGAGTGGACACGCCTGATGCCGAGGCTCAACTCCACACCGTTCTCCCGATAAGGGTCGTACATCACCACGTCCATGCCAAAGGCCTTGGCGCGCAGGATTGCCGCGGTGCCGATGCGGCCGACGCCCACGACACCGAAGGTGCACACGGACAGGCGCTTGCCGAAAGGATTCAGCGCCGGGCGCCACAGCCCCCTGGGGTCTTGTTTCAGCGCCCGGGTGTGAAAAGTGGTGCCTTTCATCAGGTCCATCATCAGCGCGATGGCGTGATCAGCCACTTCCTGGGTGCCGTAATCGGGGACGTTGCAGAGCGGTATCCCCGCTTCGCCCCAGTTCTGGCCATCGATATTGTCGAAGCCGACCTTCGGGGTCACAAAGATGCGGCAATTCTTCATCTGCTTGCGGTACTGCTCCGGAATGTCGCCGACGCTGACCACAGCATCCGCCAAAGCCCACTGCTCCTGGGTCACCTCGTCGTAGCTCTCGCAGAAAATCGCGTTATGCTCGCCGACGCTGCTGCGTTCGATGTCCCGATCGCCCGGCCACCGCATCGCTGGCCACAAGATGTTAAACGTCACTTCTTCTCTCCCCTCATCGGATTACAAAATCAGTATATATACGCCGTGAACAGCGAATGTTAGCCCTGCTCCAGAACTTGTGCCAGTTGCGCCACGCTCTCGCGCAACACCGTCTCTTCCATGCCGCCGATGCGCAACCGCGTGGCAACCATGTGGGTCATTCCCAACCGTTCACAATATAGGGCGGTCTTGTCTGCAACCTCCTGCGGCTCACCGACAATCGTCCAGTCTTCCGCGCTCTCACCTTCCTGCAAACGCGAATTATCAGTGCGCTTGTGCAGTTCTTCGCGCACGGCGCTCAGCACCTTCGCATCCTTGCTCACGAACACGGTACGCATCAGCGGGACGACCCCGCTCAGCGCCACGCCGGCCTCGTCCGCACTTTCGCGGTGCCGTGCATAGTTGGCTTGAAGCGTCGCCATGCTTTCCATCGGCGAGCAGAGATAGGGCAACCCGAGACGCCCGGCCTGAGCTAACGCCTTGGGACCAAATGCCGCCACCCACAGCGGTGGATGCGGTTGTTGGAGCGGGCGTGGAAAAACCGTCACCGCATCCGCCGTGTCGTCGTTCAAACTCACGGCCTCCCCGGCCCAGGCGGCACGCATCAGACCCAGCGTCCAGGCAAAGATGCGCCGTTTCTCTTTCGGCGGCACATGAAACGCGCGCAGCATATCCGGCGCGTAGCCACGGCCTACACCCAGGATAAGACGCCCGCCACTGAGTTGATCCAACACCGCTACCTGCTCAGCGGCCTGGAGCGGATTGCGCAGCGTGAGCAGATAAGACGTGGTACCGAGGCGAATCCGCTCGGTGGCGCCGGCAACCGCGGCCAACAGGGTGAGCGGATCGGGCAGCGCATTTTCGCCGAAGTGGTTTTCGGGTAGCCACAGCGACGCGTAACCACAGTCTTCGGCAAAGCGAGCCTGAGCGCCAAGACTCGCCGCCGACAGGTCATTGAAGTTCCAAGGCGTGAGGCCCAGATGCAAGGTGGATAGCGTTGTCATCTATGTTTGCCAGGTAATGAACCTTCCTGATCTCGAAAGGGCGACACCTGCGAACGCTATCGGATTCGATCCGCTCGCTTTGGCATTGCTTGCGCTGCCGACCGTCAGCACCGGTCTCGTTTGCCTCGGTGCGCTTGTCAGCATGTCCTTCGCAACCATGTCGTCCCGCCAAGGCTGCATAATAACCATCCGCTGGCCAAGCCGTATACCCATCCTATGCTTAGACAGGGACTGGAGTCCCCACCCGGTCAGCCCCAGTTGAAAAGGATGAATCTAGGCATGTTACGGGTACCCGTTGTATTCGAATCAGAGGTGGAGCCTCTGCTGACGTCGCTGGCCTCGCACATGCGCCACCTGGAGATCGATCTCGATCTCCGTCACCACACCACCCCCGGTGAACTGACCGCCGAACTGGTGGTGGTGGCTCGCCGGCCGGGCAGCGATACCATTCGCATCGATCATCCCGGAGTGATCGAACTACACTTCGGTACAGCGATCGAGACACAGCCCGGGGAACACGTATACCTACCGGGCTGGCCTGCACGCTCCACCGACACCCTGGTCGCGGAGTTTGCGCGCCGTCTCAAGGAGGGTCGCCAGGCAACCGCCAAGCAACCCTTGGATCTCACGGAAGACACCCAGCCTGGCCGACTCTTACGATACGCGCGGCGTGCGGGCGCCTGGTCGCTAGTTCTGGGCGCCCTTTACCTGCTCAACCAGTACACGCAGAAGCCACCAGATTCCGCGCCCGAGGACGCTCCCACGACAATCGATGGCGTAGAACAGGCCGGCAGCGTCCCACCCCCCAGCCGAGGGGAACGCCCGGCCGCCACGAGCGATGGCCCGAGCGCAGGCAATCGGCAATCCGACGGCGCCGAACCACCCACCACTATCGAGAAGCGGGACGATTCGATCGAACTCGAATGGTTCGCCATCACCCGCATCGACCGCTATAGCTGCACGCTGCCCCGCTAGCGCACGGGTTGGGGATCAGAACAGCCCCGAGGGAACGCGCAGAAACTCCAACGCCTGGGCGGGCACCAGTTGCCAGAACCAGAACCACCAGACCAGCAGAATATTACCCAGTAACATGAGTACGTAATGTGCCCGCTGCCCCCCGCTCCAAATCCCGTTGAGCAGCACCCGATAGATGCCGAGCACCTGCAGGGTCACGAGGGCGGTGACGATCAGCGGTAGCCACAGATAGTCCTGCAATGGTGCAAGACCGGCCATCACAAAGCCGTAGGCGCTGGTATCAATGCGCAACAGCCTCCACAAAAACCAGCAAGACACAAGCACGGCGCCGGCTTGTAATAGGGACGCCCACCCACTTCCACGCTGTCGACGACCGCTGCCGAAACCTGACAGCGGCCAGCGCAGTAGGACGCTGAGCGCGAGCAGACCCCAGAGCAGTAGGAAGCCGAGGTTGTAGATCAGGACATACAGCGGCCCGGCGGGCGCGAATGCCTCGCCGGGAAATTGTGAAAGATAGATACGAGCCGGGGCATCGGTCTTGAAGATGAGGACATCGCCGCCATCGACCCGACGATAGGCATTGAGGTCCGTGCGTTGATAGGCCTGATACTGACGACTGAACCAATGCTGCAGGGGAAAGCTCTGCCGTACGCGCAACTCCCCCTCATCAGCGTGGACTTCAACCGTCAGCGTGTTCAGCAAGGCTAAAATTTTGCCGGCGCCGAGGTGATTACGACGCGTGGTCACGTAGGTGCCGGCGATCTGCGGCGCGTAGTTAACCGGCTCGAGCGCCGGGAGGCGGAAGTCCGGCGGGGCAAATCCCCAATGCTGCTGCAGGGTCTTGGTCAGCCCGTCTACCAGACCTGCCCCGCTCTGGGCGTTGACCGCAACAAATACACCCAGCGACAAATCGGGCCACAGCAATAGCGCGCTGTGGAACAATCCGGTGTCGCCGCGCAAGAAAACCATGCGCTGTGTATGCCGCGAATCCTCGAATAGACCCAGCGTCATCGCCCCAGCCCCAGGGTGGGGCAGGTAGGCCGCCTGCAACAACTGGCGTTTGCTTGTCGCAGCGAGCACACCCGTACCGCTCGGGTTGAGCAACTCCGCCATCAGGCGAGCCATATCGAGGGCCGTGGCGGAGCCGGCCTGCGCCGGAGCCAGCGAAGCCACCGCAAATCCGCGCGGTGCCATTCCGATTGGGGTCTTCTCATATCCCAGCGCCAGACGCGCGGCCAATTCGTCTGACAGCGGTTGCTGCAGGCTCGTACCGTCCATCGCCAGCGGGGCGAGGACCTGTTGCTGCAGATATTGTTCGAGGGGCATCCCGGTCACCTGGGTGACGATGTACCCGGCGAGCGCCGCCCCATAGTCCCCGTAGACATTGTCGGTACCGGGTAGATCCACACGCGCCGGCGCTTGGCGAATGAGTTCCTCGCGCAGGCTACCGACCTGACGCGGCCCGGACAGCCACCGGCGGGCAAAACTCGTATCAAAGCCGGTGGTGTGGGTCATGACGTGCCGCAGGGTGAGCGGTTCGGAAAAATCCTGGGAGAGCGGCACATCGGAAAGGTACGTGCTCAGGTCGGCATCGAGATCGAGATTGCCGTTCTCAACCAGTTGCAGAACGGCAATCCACGTGAGGACTTTGCTGATCCCACCGATACGAAACAGCGTCCTGCGACCCTGCACCGGCGTGGACCGCGCAACGTCGGCGGCGCCATAACCCTTGACCAGCAGGGCACGCCCGGAATCGACGATTGCGATGCTGGCCCCGACCGCATCACCGCTCGCGATCGCCTGACTCATGATACCGTCGACAAAACGCTCCAACGACGATCCGCCGATAGCGGCAGGCGCCGCGCGCAAACCCGAGCTGAAGGCCAGGCTTAGACACAGCACCACCGACAGTCCTGACAGCCGGCGGAAGCGGCCGCCCTGCAGACTATTCGGCGCGCGTCCGACCGCGCGCTGCCTGCGAGGGCCGACCCTGCGCCTGGGAGTCAGGTCCCGTTTCATCTCCTTCGAGTTGCAACACATACAACACCTTCATCGTGGCCAGCACCGCCGCGACATGGCGGTCGAAGGCAAAATCGCGATACAGCGGATCGTTCTTGAGCAACAGACAACGCTCCCGGTCGCCACAACGAAATTCGGTGCGTTCGCCAAACGAGTTGCCCGCCGGTCCATACTCGCCAAAATCCCCGACATCGTCCGCAAAGCGCCAGTAGGCCTCCCAGGTGACCGGAAAGCCGAAGATCTGGCCTTGTACGGAGGTGATGGTCTCTCCCGCCGTATCGATCAAGATCTGCGCGTATGGCGACACCACCTGTTCCTCGTCAACGAGCACCGTATCCAGCATGTAGTCGCAGGAATCCTGTAGAGCCATCTCAACCCGATCGGCATCGATGCGGTACTGGTTGAAGCGATCCGCCAGGGACAAGCGCCACCAACGCCCTGTATATACCGGGACCACATGGGGTGGCGATGTGACGTCTTGCACATAATTGATGACGCGTCCGAGCTGGCGCAGGCGCGCCGTGCGCGTGTCGGCCTGCACAAGGTTTTTGAGCACATTGTTAAAGTGGCTGTGAAAGCGCGTTTCGATCACCCCCAGGGTTGAGCGATTCTGCTGCGCATCGGGGTTGTAGTAATTCCAGCGGAACATGCGGACAAAAAAATTGCCCTCCGCCTGGGCGACGTTGGCCTTGGCCAGGAAGCGCGTATCCAGGGCGGACAAGCGCGGGACCTCAGCCAGCGCGAGCACACAATCATTGAACTGACGGGCGGCGATGAACGTTAGCTCCTGGTGGATGCGGCTCTCATATGCGCGCGCCGCAGGCGACCAAAAGAGGCAGCAGAGCAGGAGCCACCTAAGCCACATCGAGGCGTTCCACTCGTTCTTGGTCATCGAGTTCGACCAGGAGTTGTCCGATCGAATTGCCTGTTCCTGGCCAGGGTAGCGACGGCAGGATCTCGGCGGCGGGCGCCAGGACAAACCGCCGCTGAACCGCGCGCGGGTGCGGCAGCGTCAAGCGCGGCGTGCGCATCTCGCGGTCGCCGAACAGCAACAGATCCAGATCCAACTCTCGCGGCGCGTTGCGCACCGGATTGGCCTGCCGCCCAAACTCAGCCTCCAGAGCCTTAAGCGCATCCAGCAGGCCCAGTGGGGTCATGCCCGGCAGCGGCGCAAACGCCGCGGCGGCATTCACAAAATCTTCCGTATCCGGCGCACAATCGATCGGCGCGGTGCGGTAGAGGCTCGATACCATCAGGGGATTGGGGGCGCAGAGCTGCTCAAGGCGCGCGACGGCTGCCTCTACCAGTTGCAACTGCGTCATGCACGCCGACGCAAGATTGCTGCCCAGACCGATCAATACCAACTCAAACCCCTCAAGGAACCGGATCTATATCTTTCCGCGCAAGCGATCTCCCACCGACGCGGTTTGCCGCCGATGCGGTTTGCCACGCAGCGGCTGCGTACGGTTGCGCATCTTAAGCCGCCGCCGCGGATATGATAGCGCCATGGAGGGGCGCTTACGACCATCAGATGGGGCAAGCCGCGCGTTTGTGGGGGATAATCGACGTGTGCCGGCGTTACGCGGGCACGCAGGTTACCTTATAACAAGGCTGCCAAAACTACCGTTACGATAAACGCGCAACACTATCTGGCGAGCGTCGCGCACCGCATCCTGCAAATCTGACAGGTCATGGACCTCTATGCGGTTCGCACCGACGATCACATCCCCGGCGCGCAGTCCATAGCGGAAAGCTGCGCTTGAAGGTTCCACATAGGTGGCGAGCACACCGGCCGACAGACCTGGTTCTTCGGGATTCCAGAAGTTCTCGAGATCCAATCCGGTCAGCCGTGCGTCGATCTGTTGACCTGACACCCGCTGCTGAGACTGCTCCGTGATCTCCAGCGCCACGCTGCGCCGTCGGCCGTCGCGGAGCACCTGCAGTCCCACCTCGTCGCCGATGAACATCACCGCCGCCTGGCTGTGGAAGTCGGAGAGCTTATTGATCTCCCGCTGCCCCACCCGGGTGATGATGTCGCCGGGTTGCAGCCCGGCCTTGTCCGCCGGACTACCGGGTTCGACCCGACCGACCACTACCCCTTCGCGCTGGGCGACACCAAAAGCTCGCGCCAACTCCGCGTTGAGGCTCTGCACGATCAGGCCGATAAGCCCGCGACGCACCTCGCCGTACTCGATCAACTGTTCCATGATCGCCCGCACCATGTTGGCGGGGATGGCGAAGCCAATCCCGACATTGCCGCCACTCGGCGCGATGATCGCCGTATTGATCCCGACCAGACGACCGCGCAGGTCCACCAACGCACCTCCAGAGTTACCCGGATTGATGGAAGCATCCGTCTGTATGAAGTCCTCGTACCCCTCGATCCCAAGCCCACTACGTCCGAGCGCGCTCACGATCCCGGAGGTGACCGTCTGGGTCAGGCCAAACGGATTGCCGATCGCCACAACAAAGTCACCCACACGAAGGGTCGAAGAATCCGCAAATTCGATCTCGCTCAACCCTTCGGGATCCACTTGCAAGACCGCCAGATCGACCTGGGGATCACGGCCGACAAGCTTGGCAGATAACGAGCGTCCATCCGCCAACTGGATGGAAATCTCGTCCGCCCGCTCTACAACGTGATTGTTGGTAATGATGTAGCCACCGCCGGCATCCACGATGACCCCGCTGCCACGACTTTCCGACCGCCGGGGCTGGCGGTAATAGCGCCGGAAGAAAGGATGTTCGCGCAGAGGGTTACTCCAGCGCGAAGCAGAATAGGTCTTGATGTTGACCACTGCCGGATTTACCTCATCGAGCATATCTGCCAGCGAAGGCAGATCGCCCTTTCCGGGGACGGCCAGGGGCAGTGCGGCAAACACACCGGTAGAGAACAAGAGAACAACCGCTGCCGATGCAGCACGCAAAACTGAAACCAAAACGCTTTTCCTAGTCAAAGCCAACAATTTAGACCGCCGGGTCGAGGTCGGGTTCCGTCTGCTGCGGCGTGGTACCCGCAGCCAGAATGATCACCCAGGCACACAACGACAATGCGACCGCCCAAAGGTAAGCCTGGGTGTAGCCGCCGATATCGAACAGCATACCGAGCAGAAAAGGCCCCAGCGCCACACCAAGCACCGACAACGCGTTCGCCAGTGCGTAGACGCGCGCGTAGACCGCCCCGGGAAAGGCCTCCGCCAACCACAACGGTTGCAACATGAGCAGATTGCCGATGCTGAGCCCGAACATACCGGCCCCGAGATATGCCCACGCCGCACTATCCGCATAAGCGATCACCGCAAGCCCCGCGCTCTGTAACAGAAGATTGAACACGGTTACCCAACGGATGGGGATGCGTGTGACGATAAATCCACCGAGGATGCGACCGGTGATCGAGCAGACCGTCAGGATCTGCACGGCCGTCGCGGCCGTGGCAAAGTCGGCCAGTATTTCGACCCGGTTATACATGTGGGCGATGCCACCGACCTGCGCTCCCATGCAGAGTATGTACCCGAGGGCGAGCAGGACATAAAACCGTGTTCGAATCGCCTCCTCGTAGCGCCATTCGGACCTACCCTTAAACGCCTCCGCCATGATCCCGGCCGGTGCAGGACGGATGATCAGCAGCACCAGCGGCACGATGCAAACGATGAAGATCAGGCCGAGCCAGGGCATCACCGCGTAGAGTCCATGGGTATTGAAGTAGTAGGCGGTGAGGGGCGTCACCAGCACCCCGCCGATCGACAGCCCGGTCGATGACACCGAGAGTGCAATCGATCGGTTGCGCCCCGGAAACCACTGATTGATGAGGGTGGTGGCCACCACCAGGGACACGCCGGCGTTTGCAAAACCAAACACCGTGAAAATGACATACAGCTGCCACACGGATGTGGCCCATACGAGGGCGGATAAGGAGAGACCCGCCACCACAGCACCGACCACCATGATCCAGCGCACATCGATCCGCGCCAGCAATTTCGCGATCCACATACCGGCGATGCCGCCGGACAGAAAAAACAGGCTGACCGCAAACGACACCTGTGCCAAAGGTACCTGCAAAGCCTTGGCATACTCGGTGATGTAGACCGCCATGTTATAGAAACCAAAGCCGGAGACGATGGTCTGGATCAACAGCATGGCAGCAACAATCCGCCAGCCCTGAGCGTTGGCAAGGCTCATGAGAGGTCTATCCTCTCCGGGATCAGGCTGGCAACCGTCCGCATATGCTCACCACTCTACAAAACCCCACAGTTTAGCAGCCCCTGGCATAAGGAAACGCATAAAACAAAAGTAGAAAAGGGGATGCCAGCGAGGTGGATCGAAGCGGGACGTTGGGTGCACCGCTGAACGTGCAGATCCTAGGTGCCCTTGGGAAAGCAGTTGCGGTACACCAAGCGTTTCTATGCTAAGGGCTGAGGCGTGGGTCCTTGGGGTCGATCGCGCTATGCGGTCACTGCCTCGATGGCTTGGGAGAGCGCCTTCATAGAAAAAGGCTTGGCCAGCAGACCCACCTTGGAGGACTCCGGCACGTCCAGAACCTGCGCGCTGTAGCCGGTCATAAAGACGACACGCTGCTCCGGCCAGGACTCAAGCATACGGGCATAAACCTCCGTGCCGGTCATGTGGGGCATGGCCACATCGAGCAGCACCAGATCGAATTGTTGTTCGGCGAGGATATCCAGCGCCTCAGCCCCACTGCTCACACTGGTGACGACATACGCCAGATGCTCCAGCATCTCGCTGGTTACCTTGCGGATAGAGGGATCGTCATCCACCACAAGTATCCTGCTTCCGTTCATCGCCCTTCCCTTCCTTCTCTCAACTATCTGCAACCGTCTCCAGGCCTGCTCTATACAGTTTCGACACGGTAACCCCTGCCGTTTTGTTCTCACCGGTCGGTCGTGAAACTCAGCCAGTCGTCATTATCTAAGAGCTTTTTATGCAACCACTCTTCACGCGGCCAGAAACCCGTTCAAGCGCAAGGCTTCCAACAGCCCCGTAAGGATCAGGTCGGGTACGACGTGATCGAACAGATCTTCTCGATCGAACAGGTGGGCAAACCCTCCGGTGGCCACCACCAATGGCGTGTCGTCCGCAAACGCCTCGCGGCTGATGCGGCTGCTCAGTTCCCGCACCATGCCGACATTGCTCCAGTACAGGCCACTCTGAATGCTGCCGATGGTGGTTTTTCCGATCGCAGTGCGTACCGGTTTGATCTCTACGGACGGCAGCTTGGCCGTGCGGGCCTCTAAGGTTTCCATGGCTAGCCGCACACCGGGCATGATGTTGCCACCGAGAAATGTGCGATCTTTGGCGATGGCGCAGACCGTGGTCGCAGTACCAAAATCGACGACGATGAGGTTGCGGTCCGGGAACAGCTTCACCGCCCCCATAGCGTCTGCGATGCGGTCGCTGCCCACCTCTTTGGGATCTTTATACGCGATGCGCAAACCCGTCTTGATACCCGGCCGCATCAGCATCGGTTCGATACTGAAGTATTTCTGGCAGCACGCGCGCAGAGAGTAGTTCAGTTCCGGCACCACAGAGGAGATACCGATGACGTCGATCTGCTCTGGCTCCACACCATTTTCGCGCAACGCCCCGCGCAGAAACACGCCGATCTCGTCGGACGAGCTGCGCGAGGAAGAACCGTGGCGAAACTGGGTGACCAGTGCGTCGTTTTCGAACACGCCACAGTAAATCTGGCTGTTGCCAACATCCAAACCGAGAATCATTTGCTTTAAGCCACCTGGGTTGTTGTTTGTTCTGCTGTGACCCTGGGATCGTTTTTGGGATGGTGCGGCAGCTCAACATTGTCGATCAAGCGTACGGTGCGTTCACCACCTTCCAGCAGCACGGCGCCGAATCGTCGCTTACCTCGCGTGACAACATAGTCGACCGTAAAGCCCAAGGCGGCGAGGGATTCGATGACATGAGTATCGCTGTCGTTGCTTGCCAACAGCACGTTAAAGCGGCTGGCCAGGCGCCGCCCTTTTGCGTCGAGCAACTTGTTTCTCGAACTCATAGCCAACCCGTCGCACTCGCGCACGGTCTCGCAGCCGACGATGTCGACCTCCATAAACAAGCTCTCGCACATGTCTTTGATCAGCAGGTACTGCTGATAGTCCTTCTTCCCGAAGTAGGCGCGATGGGGGCGCACCAGATTAAGCAACTTCATCACCACCGTCAGTACCCCGGTAAAGTGACCGGGACGATTGCCACCACACAACTCCAGACTGAACTCGTTTTCCAGCACTTGATAGCGGTAGCCATCGGCATACATGTCCGCGTAGCTCGGCAGGATCACATAGTCCACGCCAAGGCGGCGGGCGGCAGCCAGGTCTTCGTCGAGCGTATCCGGGTAGTTCGCCAGATCGTTCGGATCATTGAACTGGGTAGGATTCACGTAGATGCTGAGCACGGTGATGTCATCGAGAGATCTGGAGCGTCGCAGCAACGACAGATGTCCCTCGTGTAGAGCACCCATGGTCGGCACAAACCCCAGACTTCCCTTGAGGCCCCGACGCAACTCCCGCCATTCGGCCAACGTTTCGACGACCTTCATGCGTACGACTCCGCCGCAGCGGGAAAGGCGCCGCTGGTCACATCGGCGTGATAAAGATTCACGGCCTCGCTCACCGCCTGGTGGCCGTTGAGGTAATGGCGCAGAAACTTGGGTTTAAAAGCCGCGTCCATGCCCAACATATCGTGCAGCACCAGAACCTGCCCATCGGTATCCGGCCCGGCGCCGATGCCGATGGTCGGAATGTCGAGTTGCTCCGTGATCGCCTTGCCCAACGCCTGAGGGACACATTCGAGCACCAGCGCGAAACAACCTGCGTCCTGCAGGGCTTTGGCGTCTTCCAGGATTACCCCGGCATCCCCCTCGTTGCGCCCCTGTACCTTGTGGCCACCAAACGCTTCCACCGATTGTGGGGTCAACCCCAGGTGCCCCATCACGGGCACGCCGGATTCGACAATATGCGACATGATGTCCAACTGACCCTGGGCGCCTTCGATCTTCACGCAGTTACCGCCGGCCTGCATGAGTGTCTGCACGGCCTCCATCGCCGCCGCCGTGCCTTTGCGCACGGCTAGAAAGGGCATATCGGCCACCACAAACTTGTCGGGGGCACCGCGGCGCACCGCCGCCGTGTGCAACGCCATCATCGAAACCGTCGCGTGGACTGTACTGTCAAAGCCATGCATGACCATGGCGAGGCTATCGCCGACCAGCAGGGTATCGATATCAGAGTCGTTGAGGATCTGTGCGGACCAATGGTCATAGCAGGTGACCATCGAAATTTTGTCGCCAGCGCGTTTGCGCTTGGCAAAGTCGAGAACATTCATAATACCTCCCAGTATCTGGGAGGGACCCGGCGCTTTTCGACCGCCCGCTGAAGGCGTGCGATCGGTTCGGTACCTGTCCCTCATAACGGCCGTTGTACAACCGCGTGGATCAAGTCCTAGCTAGAATCAGCTCGGATAGTTTACGTGCAATAACTTGCGCTTGCCGGTCTCCGGTGCTACACGACTTGGATCCGGCAAACGCGAATTTACGACGACGTCAGGGTGTTGTCGAGCCTTGAAACTGCAATTTTCGTAAGAATTTTCGCTTCAAAACCACTTTTTAAGTCAAAATATTTGACTTAATGGCTTCAATGCTCGAGCAGTTTGGCGACAGCGCGTTGCGTCATGATCTTGACCAGATGGGCACGGTACTCGGCTGAGGCATGCAGATCCGAGTTGAAGCCCGCATCGGGCACGACCAGGTGCTCCAGGGCTCTGACCGACAGGTCTGCGTTGAGGACTTCTTCTATAACGCTGGCGCGAAACGCACACGGCCCGGCACCGGTCACACCAACCCGTATGGTGCCGCCGAAATCGGCGATCAGTACACCCACCACCGCATAGCGCGAAGCGGGATTAGGGAACTTCTGATACACCGCTCGGGAGGGTTGGGGAAAGTCAACGCGCATCACTATCTCGCCAGGATTCAGCGCGGTCTCAAACAGATTCTTGAAAAAGTCATCACCGGCAATGACACGCTGATCGGTGACCACATCAGCCCCGAGCCCGATCACCGCAGCAGGGTAATCGGCCGCCGGATCGGAATTGGCCACGCTGCCACCGATGGTGCCCCGGTTGCGAACCTGATTGTCGCCGATCGAAGCCGCCAACGCGCTGAGTACCGGCAGGTGCCCGGTGACCAAGTCCGAGGTCGCTAAATCGTTGTGGCGGGTCAGTGCACCGACGCGCAGTCGTCCCGCGTTCAACGCTATGCCCGACATCTCGACCACACCCGACAGATCGATCACATCGGTGGGTGCCGCCAGCCTCTGTTTCATGGTGGGGATGAGGGTCATGCCGCCGCTGAGGTACATGCCGTCGTCCGCTTGGCTGAACAGCTCGCTCGCCTCGTCGATGGTCGTGGGTTGGTGATACTCAAAACGATACATGACTCATTCTCCGCGGATGGTACGCCAGACCTGTTCGAGCGTTGCCGGCATGGATCCGTCGACGTTGCCAAGCGCATGGGTGATGGCGTTCATGATCGCGGCCGAGCGAACGCTCCGGCTTCGTCACAGCCTCTGACCCCGAGCGACTTGTGCGTACACGGGGTCACCCTGTCCACCGTAAAGTCCATTAGGTCGTCCGCCTCCACACCGCGCTTCGCCGGCGCCAGGGATTGAGCGACCACAAGCATCTTCCGCCGCCGCGGAGAGGCCCCGATGCCGGTATCGGTGCACCTCCCTCACTTGCGCGTCGCGCCGTCCGCGACGCTCTGGATCGCCCGCACGATGTTGTGATACCCCGTGCAGCGGCAGATGTTGCCTTCCAGACCTTCGCGAATACTGCGATTGTCCAGGTGGTCGCTGTGTTCGACCAGATCGATGGCCTGCATGATCATGCCGGGCGTGCAGAAGCCGCACTGCAGCGCGTGATGTTCGCGGAACGCCTCCTGCATCGGGTGCAGATCGTCGATGTCGCCGATGCCTTCGATGGTCACCACAGTCGCGGCCTGCGCCTGCCCGGCCAGCAGGGTACAGGATTTCACCGCACGCCCATTGAAATGTACCGTACACGCGCCGCATTGAGAGGTGTCACAACCGACATGCGTGCCGGTCAGGCCGAGATGTTCGCGGAGGATATCCACCAGGAGCGTGTTTGCCGGCACGTCCACTTCTTGGCTTGCACCATTCACTTCCAGCGTTACTTTCATGTTTCGCCCTATATTTGCTCCAGACGCCTTGCGTGGGCGGCGGCTTAAGCATGCACCCTTGAATACTTGGTCAGGTTAAGAAAATGATGTGCGACGTTAACAAATCATCCAACCAACCCCCCAATCGGTAGCAAGCGCTTCAAGTTTCCCGACGTCGGCATCTGAAATCCCCAGCCAGGAAGATCAACCCATGCCGGTCAGATGGCCAGTACGATCGCCAAAAACAATACACCGAACGCAACTATCCAGAATGCGCGACCGCCTTGTTGCTCGTATTCCGGTGGCTGCCGCGGTTCGCCAACCCCGGATGGCTGCGGTGCAGTGCTGTGTTGTTCGGTTGCAGGCCCGGCCACCGCGGTATCGCTCTCGCCCGCGAGTTGCGCAGCAAACGCAGCAAAAAAGTCATCGGCCATCTTGCGCGCCGCGCCATCGACAAGGCGACTGCCAACCTGGGCCAGCTTACCCCCGACATTGGCATCCACCGCATAGCGCAAGAGCGTCGTTGCCTCGTCCACTGCCTCCAGCATCACTTGCGCTTTGCCTTTGCCGAAGCCGGCCGCGCCACCTTTGACATCGCCTTGGATGGTATAAGCCTCGGGCGGCTGCAAATCCTGCAATTCCAGGTCCGCATCGAACACCGCTGACACGGGACCGATCTTGGCCTTCACCTTGGCTTTGAAGTGCGCATCGCCCACTCTCTGCATGTCCTGGCAGCCGGGTATACAAGCCGCCAGGATCGTTGCGTCGTTCAGGGCATGCCAAACCGCGTCGCGCGGGGCCGCAATGGAGTATTCGCCGCTCTGTTGCAAATCTATAACCTCGATCGAATACGGAGACTTTTACCACGGTTGTCATCACGTGAGTAAGCCCTCACGCAATTCTGACCATCGCGGCGTTGATGCAAGCGTGCATTAACCGGCACGCCCGAGCAAGCGAGTGCGAGTGCAAGCGCACGCCGGGTGAGAGACGCCCGGGCGGACGGACAGGATCAGTCCGGCTCGCCCAAGGCTCGGGCCCGCGCCACACGGCTGGCTTCGTCATCGCCGAGGAAACGGGTAGCGACCCACAGCACCGCAGCGCTGACCCCGAACATCACAAGGCCCCACGTCATCGCAGTACGCAGCGCCTCGGCGGAATGCATGCCCGCCGCGCTGTTCAGATCACTCATCTGCCCCATGAGATATGGACCGAGGGCCAGGCCGATAAAGGTGTTCATCAACACGTAATAGGCCGAAGCCGTCGCCCGCATCCGCGGCATGACCAGATCGTTGATCGTACTGGCACCAGAGCCGATCCAGGCCGGTGAGAGCATGCTGAACAGGAAGCTGAAGATGTACGCCCAGACCACGGAATCCGTGTAAAGAAACGCCAGGGCGAAGGGCACCGCAAGCAGCGACACCGCCATGCCGATATACAACCGCGCGTTCACCGTGTGCTGTTTGAAGTGATCCGCCAGGAACCCACCGAGCACGATGCCGATGAAGCCGCCGATCGCGGAGCCGAGCCCCAGGTAAAGACCGGCATCGGCAATCGACTCGCTGTGCATGCGCTGCATGAAGGGAGGCGACCAGAAGCCGACCCCATAGGTCACAAACGAAATCGAGGGAAAACCGATACTGGCCAGCACAAAGGCCTTCGATTTGAACATCATGCCGAAACAGCCTGGATCGGTCAGTCGCAGGTATTGCACCCAGGTCACGGTGATGTACACACCCGTCCCTAAGGCTATCCACTGCAGCGCGGTGGGCATCACCAGGTAGGCGCCATAAAAAATCGCGCCGACCACAGCCACGGCGATGAGATTCTTGAGCACGGCCGTCATACCGCCGGCCTGATAGAGCGCGATCAGCGACAAGCCGGGCAATACACTCATCATCGTACTCTGCGTGGCTTTGAACGGATGCGGCTCAACGGGCGTGATCAGTCCTTCGGACAGACCTCGAACAGGTTCGCGCAGACCCCAGACCCAGATCGCGACCAGAATGCCGGGGATGCCAACAGTCAGGAAGGCCGCTTGCCAGGGCTTGATACCCAGCGGTGCGGTTGCTGGATCGGGATACCAGTCATACCAGGCCTCAACCACCGCCCCGCCGAGGAACAGGCCAATTCCCGCACCGAGATAGATGCCGCTCGAATACACCGCAAGCACCGTCGCGCGTAGATTCGGCGAAAAGTAGTCGGACAACATGGAGAATGCGGCGGGTGTGGCACTTGCCTCGCCGATGCCGACACCAAAGCGACACGCCGCAAGTGTGGTGTAGTTTTTGGCGAACCCGGACAGCGCGGTCATCAGGCTCCAGAAGGACAGGCCGATCGCGATAAGGCTTTTGCGGTTCCAGACGTCCGCGAGTTTGCCGAGCGGAATGCCGAACACGGCGTAGAAGATGGCAAACGCGGTGCCGTAGAGAAAACCGATTTAAGCATCGCCTATGCCCAGATCCGCTTTGATCTCCTCGGCCAGGATCGAAATGATCTGACGATCGATAAAATTGAAGATGTAGACGACGATCAGAACCAACAGCACATAACGCGCATAGCGCGAATTGATCACAGAAGGGTCAGCGTCACCCTGGTCATGCTTTTCTTCACTCACCACCCAGCCCTCCACCGCTAAAGGTCTCGATCGTAACGAAGTCATCGACCGGTTTGCGCTTCAGGCGCGTGAGCTGCTTGACCGGTTGCCCCAGCGGGATCATCGCGGCAAACGCATACTCGTCTGGCACATTTAACAACTCCTTGAGTGGCGCCTCACTCCCGCCTACGAATGTAGTGAGCGTCCCACCCAGCCCCTCGTTGCGGGCGGCCAGCAAGATGTTCCACACAAACGGATATATGGAACCACCCGAGATCACCCCAACTCGATCCAGGTGGGCATCGAACGAAGCCACGACAGACAAGTCTACAAACACGAATAAAACAACCGGGGCAAACGCGATCGCTTCGACCATCGCGCCGGGCACCGACGTCGCAGTGATCTGCTCGTCGCTCAGCGCGGTGGGGTGGATGGTATTCCACGGTGCTTCTCCCGCCGCCACTTGCGCGACATAACGCTGAAACACCGGATGGATCAGATCGGGTAGTTGTGCCTTGGTGGCCTTGTCACGCACCACAACGACGCGCCAACCCTGCCGATTTCCGCCGCTGGGGGCAAACCGGGCGTTTTCAAAAATCGTGCGTAACTGACTGTCCGACACAGGCGCATCGGTAAACTCTCGCGCCGCAAAAGTCGTGCGCATCACCTCGTATAAATCCACCCCGCCCCCTTATTCTTATGGTTAGCTTTATGTCAGTTTATCTGCCACTTTGCACAAACAGGTACTCAGCGTCGAGACGCTCTTCCTCGTTGACCAGCGATGCAGTTCACGCGGAACGCTTACGCGAGGGCTGGAACGAAAACAGGGCGCCAAACGAAAAAAGCACCGACGGCAACCGAGGAGTATGGTGACATCAGGTGTGAAAATCGAGGGGGGGGGGTAGCGAAACAAAAGTCAGCACCGAACCGCCACGATCGGAACAACGGCCAAACCGACGCAGGCAGTTCCGCGTGAAGACAGTTCTGCGAACCCGCAGCTTGGCTTAGAA
>JBCCHL010000077.1:0-20397 GCA_039028775.1 Pseudomonadota bacterium
GCGATCTGGTCAAACTCAAAGTGAGTGACATCAGCCAAGGCGGCGCGGTGCAAACACGTGCCCAGATATTTCAACAGAAAACACAACGCCCAGTTAAGTTTGAAATCACTAACCCAACCCGCGAGGCGATCAATGACTGGATTGACGCTGCTTCACTTAAACCTTGGCAATATCTCTTCCCAAGCCGAACGGGCGATTCGCGGCACTTATCGACTCGTCAATACGCACGAATTGTGAAGCGATGGGTTAGCAGTATCGGTCTTGATCCCGCCAACTACGGAACCCATACCTTGCGTCGGACAAAAGTATCAATCATTTACAAGCAAACGAAAAATCTTAGAGCGGTTCAGCTTTTGCTTGGCCATACGGCACTGGAGAGCACCGTCCGTTACTTAGGAATCGAGGTAGATGACGCGCTGGAGTTGTCGGAGAAGATAGAAATCTGAACCATGGTGGCGGGTAACCGCCACTTCCTCTTTGGCATACCAGAGCCGCCATTCGTGGGAAAACTGCTAAAATCGGCGCGAACGACCCAAAGCAGACGCTTGTTTAATTTAACGGGGATACAAGATAAGTTCGGTGCAGCGAAACGCTGATAGTTTACGGTCAGAATCATCCGTCACTATTGCATCCCAAATTTGAGTGGTTCTGCCGCCGTGTAACATTGTTGCGCGACAATAAAGAGTGCCTGCAGTCACTGCTCGAAAGAGGTTGCTGCTCAGATCAACGGTTGTGAAGCTCGATGCATCCTTTGGGAGATGCGCTAAGCATCCCCAACCTGACGCGGTGTCCGCAAGTGCAACCATAGTCGCGGCGTGGGTACTAGAGTGGGCTGGATTGAGATGATGCGGGGTTAGTTCTAGTGAAGCTGTTAGCCACTGGTCACCTACATCGATTAGCTGGATACCGAGCAATTCAGGAAGGCATTCAGTGTGAGCTCTATAGTCTTCTATTGCTTTCAACTTAACTGGTTCGTTCACATCAAAGCTCGCTAGGTATCCCGTCTATCCGATTCTATTCGGATGACAAATCACAAACACGGTTAGTTACGATGTATGTCCGAAAGTGGCATGTTTTGTGAGCTATAACAGAGTAGATTGCCTCAGCATTCCCGACGGCCGGAACCCATTGGAATTTGTAGCTTTACTCGTCTTTCTTTTCCCTCTTGCCTATAGCCCAGGGCCGGGAAACATGTTGTTTGCTGCAAACGGCGCTAGCTTCGGTTTCCGTTCAACTCTGTACGCGACGACTGGGTATCACTTGGCTACTGTGATAGTTACTTTTGTTCTCGGTTTAGGCTTTTCAGCGATAGTAGGCGATGCACAGGAAGCATTGTTAGTTATTCAAGTTGCAGGCTCACTTTATGTTATGTGGCTTGCATGGAAACTTTGGCGCGCCGGTAGCGTAGAGGGTTTTGTGGACGCAAAGCCGATAGGCTTTTGGGATGGTGCTATTTTATTGATCCTAAACCCAAAAGCTTATGTGATCATCGCATTGATGTTTTCGCAGTTCCTTTCGGTAGACAGTAGCTTAGTTTCTGTTGCCGCGATCTCGGTAATTTTTACTCTCAACAACCTGCTCGCGTTCACCGTATGGACACTAATTGGTGATGCAATTGCCCGTATGTTTCGCAGTGAGCGCAATGCTCGGATTCTGAATCGATGTCTTGGGTTGATGCTAGGGCTTGTCGGTGTTTGGATGCTCGTTTCTTAGTGACTGCTATTGGCCGAAACTACCGCTTTTATCCCGCTTAGTTTTGTCGTTTTGACGTCCGCTTTTTTCGAGTGCGGACTTTCACCTACGAACCAATCTATAAACGACTTGGACTACTCCACGCACCGCCGATACAGTGGTCATTCGTGACGAGTACCCAGCAACCAATCCCAATGCGTGTAAAGGTATCCAAAATTGCCGCGCCCATCGGTGTGGTGCTTCTGATGAAAATCGGTCAGTTCCCGGAGTAGAGCTGGGAGTCTGTCAGATGAGATGAGTCTGTAATTGCTGTGTCCATGTGCAATACCGAAAAGTAAATACGCGTGGATACCCAAAAAGACGCTTAGTGAAACCGAAGAGAATGCAGCGAAGATCAAGAAAGGCAGGTAGTTTATGAGAGCTTCGACAGGGTGCATATTGAGACAAGACCACGGAGTCGCGCTAATTGCGGTATGGTGCCGTGCATGAAATTTCCTCAGCACATCTGTGTGCAGTGCTTTGTGGGTGAGGTACATGTAGAAGTCGTAAACCACAACGAACCCAAAGATGTGGACAAGTGCGACCACCCTATTGCTCGGATATAGCTCTTCGATGAAGCCCGACGATAAGTAAACGTAACCAGCGATGATCGCGCACGCCCCGAGCGCCCAACGTATTTCGCCGAAAACTTGTCCGTTGTAGTTAGGGCGTTGCTCAATTCGTTCACCAACGCCAATCGCTAACCAGAACTTATAGAACGCTGCGACCATACCTGCCGCGGCGACGTAGAGTGATACCTGCAGAACGAATACCGTCGCGTATTCAGCGAAGAATGAGGTGCTATACGTGGAGTCAAGAAGCTGGTTAATCTTCATTTGTGATTCCTAAGTTCACCAGCAGATTTGGAGCACCAGCGCTCGTTGCTTAGCCATCCTTTACATACAGGGCCCATAAGCGATTACTGGGAAATCCCCCGGTCTCTCAGATGCGCCTGAGCCGCCGCGTCGTAACCGTACTCCGACAGGATCTCCTCCGTATGCTCGCCGATGGCGGGAGCAGCCCTGCGTACTCGAGTGGGGGTGCGCGAGAACTTGGCTGCCGGACCAGTGATCGGTGCGCTGGAGCCGTCTTGCAGGGTCACATCTTGCAGCATGTCCCGTGCGAGCACGTGCGGGTCCTGGGCTGCTTCGGGAAAGGACTGAACGGGAGCGACGGCCAGGCCGAGCTCGCGCAGGGTGGCGATCGCCTCATCTCTGGTGCGCTCGGCGAGCCAGCCACCCAGCATCATGTTGCACACGTCCCGGTTGGCAGAACGCGCTTCCCGGGTGGCGAAGCTGGGGTGCTCTGCCAGGTCGGGTTCTCCTAACAAGGGTACCAATGCCTTCCAGTGGGCGTCGAGCAGTACCCCGGCGTAGACCGGCCCGTCCTTACATTCGTACACGTTGGCGGGGGTCGCAAAGCCGAACTCGTTGCCCATGCGGGTTGGCTCGATGCCCAGTGCACCCAGGGTCGGCAGGCCATTGGACTGAAACAGCATGGCGTCGAGCAGGGCGATGTCGACGTGCTGACCCTCACCGGTCTGATCGCGGTGGCGCAGCGCCGCCATGGCGCCGATAGCGCCGTGCAGGCCGCCCAGATCGTCCGCCAGGAAGGTGCCGGCTTTCGTCGGCGGTCCTCCAGGCGAGCCGTTGACCGACAGGAAGCCGGATGCGGACTGGGCTAGGGGGTCGTAGCCCGCGGCTTCGTGGTTGGGTCCGAACTGTCCCCAGCCGGTGATCGACACATAGACGATGTCGTCCTTCACCGCGCGGATGTGCTCGTAGCTCAGACCATAGCCGGCCATAGTGCCGACCTTGAAGTTCTCCACCACGATGTCGGCTTGCCTTGCCAGCGTGAGAAATACGTCGCGGCCTTCGTCATGGCGCACGTCGAGGGTCAGGGCGCGCTTGTTACGATTGACCGTTGCGTGGGCGAAACTGATATCCGTACCCGGCAGCATCGGTGCGATCGCGCGGCCGACATCGCCGCTCGGGACCTCGATCTTGATCACATCCGCGCCGAGATCCGCCAGCACGTTTGCACACATCGGGCCTGCCCAGGTGGTGGTTGCTTCCAGCACCGTGACCCCGGCGAGAGGGCCGGTTAGATCGTGTCGTGCGTCGCGGTAAAATTCTTCTCTGTCCATATCCCCTCCAGGTCGCTGCCGACTGACTCGTTGACGGACAAAAAATAAAGCAACCCCGTGGCAATGTCGACGCGGGGCGAATTGCCAAGCTTGCGGTTTGCTGCTCCAATGGTGGGTGCGACAGATGTTTGCGCGAGGGGCGGATGTTGGAGATGTTGGAATTTTGTGTTGCGGAGGTAGGCGCACCATGTTGAGTGCTACCGAATTCATGACCACCACCACCACGCTGTATGTGGTTTTGTGTATCGAAGCCGTCGTCTATCTGGGGATTGGCGTCTACGAGTTCTTTGATGACTTCTTGCGGCCCGCCAAACCTTGGACTTTTGTCAACAATCGTCCGAACCATTGGCTGCAGATGCAGGACAAGGTGGGTCACAAGATGCACGCCGCGCTGTGCATGCTGCTCGGTTTCATCGCGTTGAACGGCGTGATCGAGGGGCAGGTCTCGCGCTTCGAGATCGAGCTGATCTTCATCAGTTTTGCGCTTCTCACCGGGGTGATCTGGGGGATATTGCCACCCGGGCGGTTGGGGTTGATCACGGTGCTCAGCAAGCCCGAGGTGTGGTTGCAGATCGCGATGTACGCCACCAGTGCTGCGCTGGTGCGGCCGTGGATACTCGTGCTGTGCGCCGTGCTCAATGCGTGGGGCGTGCTCGTCTACTTCAAACATCACCGTCCATCGATGCAGCCCTTCACCTTTGCCACGCTGCGCGCGCACGCCGCCGAGGTTGAGAGCCCCGAGATGCTTGCACGCCTGGACAAAGTGGGCGGCGAGGACGAGCCGCAAGCGGCTGCCGAGCGTTGATATAGACCCTGGGGAGAACAATGGCGCTACAACGTATCGCGGCCCAGGCTGCCCACGACGACATCCTGGCGATCCTCGAGGAGGATGGTGGTGTGGTGGTCGATGGGATGTTCCCGACCGAGGTGATCACCCGTATGCACGACGATGTGGTGAAGCGCGCGCAGGACTTCGCACCGGGTGAAGCGACCCAGGGGCTCGGAGAGCTCGGTAAGTTCTTTGTCGGTCATAACACCATCCGCTTCTCCAGTCTCGGCAAGGTCAGCGACGCCTACTTCGACATTCTGGACAATCCGGTCTATGCGGCACTGGCCGATGCGGTGCTGCTGCCGAACTGCGGCTCCTATTGGGTGAACACGGGGCAGGCGATGTTGATCGGCCCGGAATCTCCGGCGCAGGTTTTGCATCGGGATTGCGCGAACTGGCCCGCCATTGCCGCGCTGAACTGGCCGCATGGTCCGGAGCTCACCCTCAGTGCCATGATCGCGCTGGACGAGGTGACCGAGGAGTTGGGGGCAACCCGCGTGATTCCTGGCAGCCATCGTTGGCAAAACTTCGAAGAGCTGGGTGACCCGGATATGACCGTGCCGGCGGAAATGCAGCCGGGTGATGCGCTGGTGTACAGTGGCAAACTGGTTCACGGCGGTGGTGCGAATCGCACCACCGACCGCTGGCGCATGGCGATGCACTTGAGTTTTGTGCTGGGCTATCTCGTGCCGGAAGAATCCAGTCCGATCGACTACAGCGACGCTGAACTTGCCCACTACTCGTCGCGCGTACAGCGCCTACTAGGGCACCGCAGCTACGCGCCGAAAAGTCACATCGGCGGTGGTCTGTGGTTGCGTCACGTCGATCTGATCTGAGCAGATCAATGAATCACGATCTACAAACAACTAACAAGCAAATAGGAGCTAACCGATGAGTGATGAAGAAGCGGTTCTGGTAGAACGGCGCGGGCGGGTGATGGTCATTACCCTGAACCGTCCGGAAGCCATGAATGCGATCAACGGGGCGTTGTCCAACGGGTTGTGGAATGCGATCCAGGAGCTGGATGCAGACGATAGTCTGACTGCGGGTGTGATCACCGGCAAAGGCCGCGCATTCTGCTCGGGCATGGATCTAAAAGCGTTTGCACGGGGCGAAGATATCGGGCCGCTCAACAAGTTTATCCGCGCTGGGTCCGCCAAGCCGCTGATCGCCGCGATCGAGGGGTTCGCGCTGGCGGGTGGCTGCGAGATCGCGCTGACCTGTGACCTGCTGGTCGCGGGTGCCGGTGCCAAGATCGGTATCCGCGAGGTGAAGGTTGGCCTGTTCGCGGCGGCCGGCGGGGTGTTCCGTCTGCCCGCACGGGTGGGCTATACCAAGGCGATGGAAATGGCTATCACCGGTGAGCCCATCACCGCTGAAGAAGCGCTGGCGGCCGGCATGCTGAGCGAGCTGACCGAGCAGGGTGGTGCCTTGGATGCGGCCATCAATTGGGCTGAGCGCATTGCAGAAAATGCGCCGCTGGCGGTTGCTGCGTCAAAGACGTTGGTGCGCGCAGCAGCGCAAGGCCACGACGAAGAAGCGCTTTGGGAGATGCAGGTACCGCTGTCGAAGAAGGTCTTCAGCTCTAACGACGCCAAAGAAGGGCCAAAGGCATTTGCGGAGAAGCGCGCGCCGAATTGGTCGGGTAGCTGATAACCGTATTGGACTCAACCGACCTGCTCTGATCGCAGGCTGTGAGCGCGAAATTCGAAAATACCGGCCATCTCTTGTCTTGTGGGCTTGCCGGTATTTTTTGCGCGGTGCTAAGCGCTTCCGCACTTTACCGTCAAACCTCGTGCCTGCAGTTGCGACAGGGAATTGACCCCCATTGTGATGGTTGAACAGGCCGTCTAACTAGGTTACTCATTTGCACCCCGGGGTAGCGCCAGACGATCCTTCGTCCGAAACTGTCGCTGCTCGTCAACCGTGCGTTTACCCTCGCCGCTCCTTGAATGTTGGAGAGGCGACGATGTTACGGATTTACGGATTGTTCGGCGTGCTGGCAGCGATTCTCGCTTCTGGGTGTGCTTATTGGAACGGGGATGCGGGGCTGGCCAAGCGCGAAACTACCCAGTCTGCTCTGAACTATCTGTACCCGGACGGTGCGGACCCCTCTCCAAGCAAACGGCTTACCGCACTGGATTTGCCACTGCGGGTAGCCATTTCGTTTGTGCCTTCCCAGGGGCGCGCGCAGTTGCCTCGGTCTGTGCGCCAAAAAGTGCTCAGAGAGTTTGCGGCCGCGTTTGAGCAGCAGAACTACGTAGGGTCGATACAGGTGCTGCCGGAGGGAACGTTGCGACCCTCGGGTGGGTATGCGGATCTTGCTCAGGCTGCGGTTGTACACAATTTTGATGTGGTGGCGCTACTCTCCTACGACCAGGTTGCCTATGTCGGAGAATCGCCACTGTCACTGTTTGATCTCACGATCGTTGGCGCGTTTGTTGTGCCGGCGCATGGGACGGATCTTTACACTAATCTCAGCGCTTCGGTTTTGCATGTACCCTCGCAGCGTTACCTGCTCGGTGCCAGTGGGGAGCACCATCGCAAAGGTGTCAGTACTCTTGCGCGCATTGCAGATAACCTGCGTACAGATCAGATCGAGAGCCTGGCGCAGGCTGCGGATGCATTGGCAACGGATATGTATACCAATCTCGATCGCTTCCGCGAGCATATAAAGCGTGATCCATCCCTCCAGACCACTGGCGCGGGAGCGTTGGGTTCGCCTGCCGGGATGGCAATGGTGCTGCTGTTGCTAGGGCTGTGCTTGTGGCGGCGCGCCTGAGCCTGTTGCTCGGCCTGATCTATCTGAGCCTTGCAGGTGTAGTGTGGCGGCGGGAATGGGCCTTGGATCTGTATAGAGGTCCTGAGATTTCTATGCAGTTTTTGCTGGCGCATTTTGCCCATGTGGATGTGAGCCACGCTTTGGGTAACTTGTTACCGGCGGCGGTGTGTCTGATGGTGGTAGTGCGCTTGTCCCATTTGATCCTGATTGTGCTGCTGAGCGCCTTTGCTTTGAGTGCTGCATTGAGCCTGGGTGAATTTGAATACCGCTTCTACGCGGGGCTCTCGGGTGTGGTCTGTGCCATGTGGATGTACATGGGTGTGGAGCGCGCGCGGCAGGATCGGTACGCGGGTGGGTGGGTCATTGGCATACTGCTGGCCAAGTTGGTATTCGACACAAGTATTGAGCGAGAGGTCGCCGACGCTGCCATCGCCGTCGCCAGTCACTGGCTTGGCGCAGCGATAGGTGGCTTGGTAAGCCTTGTGCTCTGCTTGTCAAAGAAGCCGCACGAACTGGTAAGCTTAGAGATTGCTTCGGTTCGATTGGGAGGAAGATATGAGCGAATTTTCTGCGGCGGAGATCGCTAGCTTCGAGCGCCTGGTTAAGACGCGGCGCTCGGTGCGCGGGTTTCTGCCGGACCGCGTGCCGCCAGATGTTATGGAGACGATCTTCGACATCGCCAGGTGGTCCCCGTCCGGTACCAATGTGCAGCCCTGGCACATATGTGTCGCCTCTGGTGCGGTCTGTGATGATCTGCGCACACAAATGTCCCAACGCGCGGCGGATAACGTCCCCATCCGCACCGACCATGCGCCGGATGGCAAAGTCAGCGACCTCTACCGCAATCGCAAGCGTGGTTGTGCGGCAGTGTTGTACGAGGCCATGGACATCGCCTGGGAAGATAAGGCGGGCCGTGCTGCCGCGTACGAGCGCAACTATGATTTTTTTGGCGCACCCCATGCCGCGTTCCTATGTATGCATGAGGTGTTCGGTACCCAGACCGCGGCCGACGTCGGCATGTTCACCCAGACCCTGATGCTGGCCATGACCGCCCATGGGGTCGCTAGTTGCGCCCAGGGCACGTTGCGAAACCACCCCGATCTGGTGCGGGAGACGTTTGGCCTGCCGGCTGAGATGAAGGTGCTGTACGGCATCAGCTTTGGCTATGAAGATCCCAACGTGCCCGCCAACGCGGCTCGCACCGAACGCGCGGCCTACGATGAGAATTTTCAATTTCTGGGCTGATGCAGCCGTTTTCCCATGACGCGCGCTTACCTGTGGCACGAGACAGACCGGTTTGTCGCGCGTTGTTCCTGCTGGTGGGATTACTTGTCACGCCGTTGACATGGGCGGAGCGCTGCCCCGGCAGTCAGACCGCTGAGAAGCAACTGCTGTGGGGTGATCTGCACGTGCACACCACCCACTCGTTGGACGCCTGGGCGTTCGGTGCCCAGGCATCGCCCCGTGATGCCTACGCGTTCGCCCGCGGCAAACCGCTGCGCTTGGCGAATGGGGATATCAAGACCATCGATCGACCGCTGGATTTTGCCGCGGTCACCGATCATGCCGAGACCTGGGATCTGATGTACCTGTGCACCGACCCGGTGTACGCAGACGAGGCCTACTGCAGCGGACTGCGCGCCTTGCACCGCGAACGGGAAAGCCGGCGCATCTTCAATGACTATCTACTGCCCATTGTCGGGTCGGAAAATCCGGTCGCACCGGGTGTGTGTGACGTGGCCGGTTATGACTGTACGGCGGCACGGGAGAAGGCCTGGCAACGTGTTCAGGCCGTGGCGAACGAAGCCAACGAGCCTTGTGAGTTCACCACGTTCATCGGCTACGAATGGACCGGCTCGCCGGGTGGCTTGCACTGGCATCGTAACGTGTTGTTCGCCTCGGAGCAGGTGACGCCGGAGGCCTACGACTATATTCGCTTCCCCAAAGTACAGCAGCTCTGGCAGCAGCTGCGCGACCATTGTCGGGACGACGCGGGCTGCGATGTGCTGACCATTCCTCACAACATCAACTGGGCCGACGGTGGTGAGACGTTTGCCGTCGAGGATGAGAGCGACGCACAGTGGCATCTGCGGGCGCGCTATGAGCGCTTGGCGGAGATCTATCAGGAGAAAGGTGCGAGCGAGTGCCTGCCGATCGAACGTGGCCTGTTGGACGCCGACTGCAGTTTCGATCTGGTGCAGATGAACGCTGCCAGGGAGCGCTTGAGCGGGCGGGACACGTCGCCCCCGCAAGTCGCTTGGGGGCGCGCGCGGTCGAGTTACTACCGCTCCTTGCTCGGGCGGGGGCTGCGAGCGTCGGCGAGCTCTGCGGAAGGCTTTAATCCGCTGATGCTCGGCGCGATCGGCTCAACCGACACCCATTTTGGTACCCCGGGTCGAGTGGCCGAGGCGGACTATGACCGGGGCATCTCGACCCTGCTCGCGAGCGACGAGCAGCAGCTGCGCAACCCGGCGTTCAACCCTGGCGGACTGGTCGCTGTGTGGGCACCCGAGAATACGCGCGCCGCCATTTTTGCCGCCCTGCATCGCCGCGAAGCGTATGCGACGAGTGGTCCGCGCATCGCCCTGCGTTTCGGGCAGGCGCAGCGCGGGCACTGTGCACGCCCGGATGCCCAAGTTGCCGTCTCAATGGGAGGCACGATCAGCGCCGCGCCACAGGCCGGGTTGTGGTTTGTGGTCCAGGCCGCGAAGGATTACGTGCCGCTGCGCACGGTGCAGATCATCAAAGGCCAATACGTCGAAGGTACATATCACGAAGACGTGGTTACCGTGCAGACCGCCGAGCGGCCGGCGGAAGGCGACGTCAGCGCGCTGTGTGTCGAGTGGCAGGACGAGGCATTTGATCCTGACGTACCCGCGTACTGGTATGCGCGGGTGCTCGAAGCGCCTACGCCCAGGTGGAGCAAGCTGCTGTGTGAGCGTGCGAAAATTTGTCAAGAGTATCCGGATGCGGACCGAATGATACAGGAAAGGGCCTGGTCTTCACCGATCTGGTGGCTACCCTGAGCGCGTCTGGACGTGACCCATCACCCCGGCTAATCTGCCGGCGTGGATTGTTGGGGAGATAACATGAGCAACTATCGGATTTTCGGCGCGGAACTTTCGCCCTATTCGGTGAAGGTGCGTTCGTACTTTCGTTACAAACAGATTGAGCACGAGTGGTTACTGCGTTCGGGCCATAACGCTACGGAGTACCAGAAATACGCCAAGCTGCCGATCATCCCATTGGTGGTCGATCCGGATGGTCTGGCGATGCAGGATTCCACACCGCTGATGGCCGCGATCGAGGAACGATTTGCTGAACCCTCGATCCATCCTACCGACCCCGTTTGCCGCTTCTTGTCCATCCTCCTGGAGGAATTCGGCGATGAGTGGGGTAACAAATGGATGTTCCATCTGCGCTGGGCGCGTGAAGAGGATTATCTGAGTGCGGCGGGACGTATCGCTGCGATGAACGTGGGTGTGGCGGACGAGGTCGTCTACCTCGACGTTCGTCAACAAGTCATCGAACGGATGCGTGACCGAGTGTTTTTCGTTGGTTCCAATGACCGCACTGCCGGGCAGATAGAAACATCATTCCAGAGCGCGATACCGCAGCTGGAAGCGCATCTGTCACGTTTCGATTTTCTCTTCGGCGGTCGCCCCAGCCTTGCGGACTTCGGATTGTGGGGGCAGGTCTATTGTGCCTGGACCGATCCCACCGGCGCGGCGTGGATACAGGGGCAGGCGCCCGCACTGCTCGATTGGATACATCGCATGCTGTGGCCACGAGCGACCGGTGACTGGGCCGATTGGCAGGACCTGGATGCAACCCTCTCGCCGTTCCTGCGTGATCAGGTGGGGGCTCTGTTCTTACCCTGGTCTCGGGCCAATGCCGAGGCGTTGCAACAGGGGGTCGCCGAATTCAGCGTACAACTCAACGGCCAGGAGTGGGTGCAACAGCCGCAGAAGTATCATGCCAAATCGTTGGCCGTACTTCTCGACGCTTACGCGGCGGTGGCCGATAACGAAGCGCTCAACGCAGTGCTCAATGATGCGGGGTGTCTCCCAGCGTTGCAGGTCTGATCTATGCCGCTTGATATCGCGTCCGTTGCACCGCTGCATGAGGTCGATCCGTTTATTGGCGTGGATGGCCCGGGCGCGGTGCTGTGTGGCCCCTACACGCCGCTCGCACTGGTGCGACTGGGTCCGGATACGGTGCCGCCGCACCGAACCAACGGCTATCGCAGCGACTTTCCCTTACTCGGCTTCTCCCACACCCATGTCAGCGGCACGGGTGGCGAGGGCCGCTTCGGCAACGTCCGCCTGATTCCATTCTGTGGTCGCGAACTTCCCGACATGCAGGGTTGGGAGCGGCAAGAGGAGCAAGCGCAGGTGGGTTTGTATCAGGTCATCCTGGGTGGTGTGAATGTCGCGTTGACCAGTGCCCCGCGCTGCGGCATCACGCGCCTGCAGTATCCGCCCGACACGGAGGCTGGCTTGCTGATCGATGCGGGGGCGGTCCACTATCACGGCAGTCCAAACTCGGCGTCGTGTATCGAGGCGTCTGTCAGGCAGACGTCGCCTACCACGTTCGAGGGGCAGGGGACCTTCAAGGGTGGGTGGGGGCATCATCATCCCTATCAGATATTCTTTGCGGGTGAGGTCTCGTGCGGTTGGGATGGCTGTGAGGTGACTGCGGACGGCCGCAGCCTGCACCTGTCCTGGGCGGCGCGCCACGGGGACTTTCCTGTCGAGATACGCATCGGTGTGTCCTTTGTGGGTCTGGCGCAGGCGCGTGAGAGCCTGCGGAGTGAGACGCAAGGTCACAGCTTTGCCCAGCTCGTCGCCGCGCACCAGCAAGCCTGGCTTACCTGGTTCGAGCGCCTCCAGGTAGAGGGTGGGACGCCCGAGCAGCGGCGCATCTTCCACACCTTTTTCACGCGTCTGCTTTGTATGCCTACCGATCTGGGCGTCGAGGATGAGTTCGGCCATTGGCCCACCAAGGTGCGGCACTTCTCGGAGTTTTATGCGCTGTGGGACAGCGTGCGCAATGCCAATTCGCTGATCACGCTGTTCGCGCCGGAGCTGGAGCGGGACTTTCTTAACTGTCTGCTCGACGTGGCTGAACACCGCGGCTGGTTGCCGGATGCGTGGATCACGGGTCACAGCACCAAAGTGCAGGGCGGAAGTTCCGCCGATCTGCTCTTCAACGAGGCGCATCTCAAGGGGCTCGAAGGGATCGACTACGCGCGTGCGCTGACGTTTATGGCTAAAAACAACAGCGAAGAGCCGGACGATCCTTACCAGAACGGCCGCTATTTGGCGGACTATCGTGATCTTGGGTATGTCTCCACCAGGGCGATCAACTGCGTCAGCCGCCATCTGGAGTATGCCTATCAGGATTGGGCCACCGGCTCCCTGGCCAGGCGTCTCGGTGATGAAGCATTGGCGGAGCACTCTTTTACGAGCGCGGCCAAAGTCTGGAACCTGTGGCACGACGGGCTTGCCCACTTTGCGCCCAAAGATCCGGATGGGAACTGGGCGAGACCCTTCGATATCAACGTCGCGCGTCCCGATTCCTGGAACGATCCTTACTTCTACGAAGGCATCAGTCGGGCCTGGAGCTTCAATACCCAGCACGACTTTGCCGGGCTGGTCGCACGTTGCGGAGGCGAGGCTGCGTTCGAAGCGCGTCTGGATGCGTACTTTGCCGACAAGTTGCGTGCGACCAAAGAGACTTTCATGCACATCCCCTTGCTCTATCACTATGCGGGCCGACCGGATAAGTCGTCGCTCATGTTACGCACCATTCTGAGCAAGGCTTATAGCACCGCCCGCAATGGCTTGCCGGATAACGAGGACATGGGTTGCCACAGCGCCATGTATATCTGTGGTTTGCTCGGGTTGTATCCGATGATGGGACAGGACTGGTATTTTCTCACCGCGCCAGCGTTCACGCGTGCGCAGATACAGCTTGGGTCGAGCGGTAAGACACTTGTCGTCAGCGCCCCGGCCGCCGGGCCCGAGCATCTGTACATCGGACGCGCGTGGTTTGATGGCCGTGAACTACAGGACGCGTGGATTCGCCACGAGCAACTGTGCGATGGCGGGGAACTGGTCTTTGAACTGCAGACGCGGCCGGGGGGCTGGGGCCGTGCTTCGCGGCCCCCGTCACCTTTGTCGGCAGGGATTTGATGCCGTCCTGAGCCGTCGGTGGTGCTCGATGCATCGACCCAGCCTCGTTCGCTTACGTCAAAGGTGCCGCAATGGAAGTCTGGCAGGCCAATTGGAAGTTGGTCATGGAGAATGCTATGGAGAGTTATCATCTGCTCAAAGTGCATGAACACACGCTCGAAACAATCTCGCCCACGCGTGACGCCTACTACACTGCTGGTTCTTCGCAGTGGACTCTGACAGGTGGCGGCATCCAGCCCGAGCTTGGACGAGTTCACCAAGACGTTCTTCGCCGAAGACAAACTAATATGTGAACGCGTTCAACTTGGGATGCACACCCGTGTGGGCACGGGTGGCAAGCTCGTGGACATGGAGCGCGTGGTGGTCGACATTCATCACTATCTGACGGCGCGGTTGGGGGGTGCTGACGTCACCAGCCGGTTTGAAGCTGAAGCGGCGCAGTCGTGGCGCGGCACGGCGTAGCGGTTACTGATTGTTGTCGATGCACGATCCTGCCTGGGTAAATGATGTAAACTCTGGGGATAAAGAACGTATGCAGTAGATGCGACGCTGGCACTTGAGCCGCAGCCCCGCACCTATCTATCCGGCGTCCAACGCGACGCGCGGGGTACGTCGGAAGTACAGGAGCGAGAGTATGAGTGAAGCACGCAACCCGGAAACGTTGGTTTCTGATGAGCCAGAGTCCCGCAAGATGCCGTCTGCCGTGGGGGTCGAAGGTCGCGCGCCGCTACTGTCCGCCTACGATGTGCCGTTGGCGGACATCCTGCCGGTCAATCCCCGTCTGTTCAGCGAAAACGCCTGGCAGGAATATTTTGAACGCCTGCGGGCTGAAGACCCGGTGCATTTCAACGAAACGGAAACCGCGGGGCGCTTCTGGTCCCTGACCCGCTATGAAGACATCAAGCGGGTGGATACGGATTGGAAGAATTTCAGCTCCGCCAAAGGTATCACCCTCGGATTTCCGGTCGGCGCCGAGTTACCCGCGGGGATGCTCAATATCAGCACCTTTATCGCCATGGATCCGCCGGTGCACGACGTGCAGCGCAAAACCGTTACCGGGGCTGTGGCACCGGGACATCTGGCCAATCTGGAGCCGCTGATACGAGAGCGGACTTGTCGTGTCCTCGACAGCCTGCCGGACGGAGAGGCGTTCGATTGGGTGGATACTGTGTCGATCGAGCTCACGACCATGATGCTCGCCACGCTGTTCGACTTTCCTTTCGAAGAGCGCCGTAAGCTCACCCGTTGGTCGGACATCACCTTCGCCATCCCGCAACCGGGAGGCATTGTCGAGTCCGTTGAGCAGCGCCGCGATGAACTGCTGGAGTGTCTCGAATATTTCACGCGGCTGAAGCAAGAGCGTCTTGCCAACCCGGGCGATGACCTGGTGTCGATGTTGGCGCACGGCGAAGACACCGCCGATATGCCGCCCATGGAGTATCTGGGCAACCTGCTGCTGTTGATCGTGGGTGGCAACGATACGACGCGTAACACGATGTCGGGCAGCGTGTATGCCCTCAACAAGTTTCCGCAACAGTACCACAAGCTGATCGAGCGGCCCGAACTCATCCCGCAGATGGTCGCCGAGGTGATCCGCTGGCAGACGCCGCTGGCCTATATGCGGCGCACCGCCAACGAGGATTGTGAAATCGGCGGCAAGCAGATCCGGAAGAACGATCAGCTGTTGATGTGGTATGTATCGGGCAACCGGGACGAGGAAGTGTTTGAGAACGCCGATGTCCTCGACATCGAACGGCCCAATGTCCGCGCGCACCTGTCGTTCGGCTTTGGCATTCATCGTTGCATGGGTAACCGCTTGGCGGAGCTGCAGTTGCGTATCTTGTGGGAGGAACTGCTGCAAAGGTTCGAGAAGATCGAGGTGTTGGAAGAGCCGCAGCGCACCCTCTCGTCCTTCGTGAAGGGCTACACCTACATGCCGGTAAAGGTCACGCGCAAAACCACAGCCGCCTGAGCGGCCAAACGCCGCGCTTCGAACATGCCTGATACCCAGAACCTGCGCATCAAAGCCACGCATGCGCTGAGTCCGCCGGCAGTGCTCGAGGAGGAATTGCCTCTGCCAGAGTCTGCGGCGCAACTCGTCCTGCGTACCCGGGCGGAAGCGCAGCGGGTGCTCGCAGGCGAGGATCCGCGCCTGTTGGTGATCGTCGGGCCGTGTTCCGTCCATGATCCCGTCGCCTGCTTGGAGTACGCCGAACGCCTGGCGACCTTGCGCTCCAGGGTCGATGACGCGCTGTTGGTGGTCATGCGGGTCTACTTCGAGAAGCCCCGCAGTACGGTCGGCTGGAAAGGCCTGATCAACGATCCCGATCTGGACAATAGTTTCCGCATCAACAAAGGACTGCGCCTGGCCCGCAGATTTCTGCTCGATGTGCTCGCGACCGGATTACCCGCCGCGACGGAGTTTCTGGATACAACGCTCGGCCAGTACTTTGCCGATCTGATCACGATCGGTGCGATCGGCGCACGCACGGCCGAGAGTCAGATCCACCGCGAGCTGGCATCCGGGCTGTCCATGCCGGTGGGTTTTAAGAACCGCACGGACGGCGATGTCGCCGTGGCGCGGGACGCGATCGTCGCGGCCGGTCACTGTCACAGCTTTCCCACGCTGACGAGGGAGGGGATGCCGGCCATTCTCGAAACCACCGGCAACCGGGACTGTTTTCTGATCCTGCGTGGTGGGAGCGATGGACCCAACTTCTCCGCCGAGCATGTGGCAGCGGCCAACCGTTTGCTGCAGGGCATCGAGCCTCCACCCGGGGTGGTGGTCGATTGCAGTCACGGTAACAGTCGCAAGCAGCACGAGCAGCAGGGTGCCGTGGTCGATGCCGTCATCGCGCAGTTAGCCGACACCCAGGCGCCTCGCGGGGTCATGTTGGAGAGCCATCTGCAGGCGGGCAACCAGGCTCTGGCGGCGCCCGAGCTACTCGCCTATGGACAGAGCATTACCGATGCCTGTGTGGGTTGGGAGACGACCATGTCGTTGCTTGAGCGCTTGGCTGCCGGCGTGCGTGCGCGTAATGGGTGAGTCGGCGTAGTCGCGCTGCGTGAGCAGCGCGCGCTGTACGAAAAGCACTAGCGCTTCAGGCGCTGCGCCAAGGCTGCGGTACGCTCCGATTCGGGGGCGCTCAACAGGCCGACCAGTGCATCGACCAGACTGGAAAGAAAGAGTTCGGCCTGTAGACCCCGAAACCCTCCGCTGCGCCGCGATTGATGGAACATCGACGCGGCCGACAGCCGCATTGCTGCCTCCAGACGGCGGGTGAACGCGGCTTTGCTCAGGTGCGGTAAGCTTGCGACCAATAGCACCCCGAGCGCCTGAGTGCTGGAGCCATCCGCGTTGGCGGCGCTCTCGACGCGGGCACGCAGGGGTGCCTCGGCCAGTGCCAGTTCATGGCCAAACGCTTGGATATAGCGCCGAAATTCATCGCTCGCCCGCGCGAGATCGAACACCGGCTGCACCATCAGTTGGCATACGCTGCCGAGATCCGGTTCTGGTGATTCGCTTAACAGATTGTGCAGCAACGTGGCTCGCTTAGCCTGAATCTCCTGGCCGCGTTGGTCGTGGATCGCATGGATCAGGCCGTTGATCGACTTGAAGTGATATTGCAGCGCCGATTCGTTCTTCTGGCCCGCCTTCGCCACGATGTCCTTGATGGCGACGTTTTCAATGCCGTTTTCGGCGATCAGAACCTCAGCCGCACGCATCAGCGCGTTTTTTGTCAGCAGGCTGCGCTCTCGTTCGACACTGCGCATAAATTCCTTAGGCGTAATGGATGGAAGTGGCTAGTTTACGTGAATATCGCCGAGCGAGGCAGTTGTGGTGTGTAGAAAGCGCGTCGTCACTCTCTGATGGTGTTTGCAGGTGCTTGTTTTTAACCGTCTTTTACGATGTAGTGCTTACGATGGGTAGATACGACAGCAAGCTCCTCGGGCGTCTGGGTCCCGGGATACTGTTTGCCGGGGCGGCGATCGGGACTTCGCACCTGGTGCAGTCCACACGCGCCGGCGCGTTGTTTGGCCTGGGCTTTCTCGGTGTGATTGTCCTCGCCAACGTGGTGAAATACCCAGCGTTTCGCATCGGACCCCTCTACGCTGCGGTCACCGGCGAGTCGCTGCTGGCAGGCTATGCGCGGCTCGGTCATTGGGTGGTGGTGCTTACCGCGCTTGGCTTGGTCCCGATCCAGGCGATCATCCTCGCCGCAACCGCCATCACCAGTGCCGGTATCGCGCTCGCGCTGCTGAACATGCTGCTGCCGCTCGGGTGGGATGCTCAATTGGTTGCGGTGAGTTTTCTTGTCTTGGCGGTGCTCCTGGCCAGAGTCGGAGGATTTGGACTGCTCCAGGCGCTGACCAAGTTTTTTATCGCCACCCTGACCATCACCACGTTGCTCGCGACCATCCTGGCGTTACCGGAAGTGCGATGGGATTGGACGCTTGAACCTCTGCACTCCATGGAAGTGGGCGTGTTTCTCTTCGCCGTGGCCGTGATGGGGTTTATGCCGGCAGGGATCGATCTGGCACTCATCCAGTCCCTGTGGACCCTCGAAAAGCGCAGCGAGCGCGCATTGTCCGTGCGCGAGGTGGCTTTCGACTTCCATGTGGGTTACATCGGCTCGGCGTTACTCGCCGTTTGTTTCATGCTCATGGGTGCTGGGGTTATGGCGCCGGAGGGAGTGGTTCCTGCGACCGCGGCCCCGGCCTTTGCAGCCCAGGTGCTGGGGCTCTATACGTCAACGCTGGGGGAATGGAGCGGCGTCGTGGTCGGCATCAGTGCGTTGGCTGTCATGTTTTCCACGCTCCTGGCGGTGGTCGATGGGATGCCACGCGTCCAGGCCGCCTGTCTGCAAGCGGCGAGGCGGCGGGATCGTCCCGTCAATCTGCTGGCGGTCACGCTGGGTTTGGTGGGTATCGCCGCGCTGGTGTTGCTGTTTTTCATGTCGAGTTTCGCAGGCTTTATCGACTTCGTGACCACCACCACGTTCCTGGTAGGTCCCCTGATCGCATTGCTCAATCATCTCGTTATGACCCGTGCCCCGGTGCCGGTAAGCCACCGCCTGCAAGGAGTGCATTGGTATGCGAGCGGGTTTGGGATCGGGACCATGAGCGTGATCGCCATCGCCTACTTCTATTTCTACTTTTTCTAAGCCGCCGGCTGGGACGCGGTCTGTCGGCGGGCGAGCCACAGCAGGCTCAGTGCCATGATCGTCAGCGCGGGGATCACGCTGATCAATAGCATGGTCCAGCCGAGCGCGTGCAACACGCTACCGGCGAGCAGAGATGCTGCCGCAGATACGCCGAACACGCCGAAGTCGTTAACCGCCTGGGCCCGGAAGCGCTCACTCGGGCGATAGGCCTGGGTCAGCATTGTGGTGCCGGAAACAAACAAGAAGTTCCAACCGACGCCGAGCAGTACCAATGCCCACCAGTAGTGCAGGAGATGGTGACCGAGCATACCGATGCCCAGGGTCAGTGCGGTGATCACCACCCCGGCTGCCATCATCGTGATCAGACCGAAGCGGGCGATGAGGAACGGGGTGACCAGAGAGGGCAGGTACATCGCGATCACGTGGGCGCGGATAACTTCGGAAGTCTCCAGGATGGAAAAACCGTCGCTGATGTTCATGCTGATCGGCGTGGCGGTCATGACATAGGTCATTGCACCCTGGCCGACCATGCCGGCGAGTGCTGCCACGACAAAGATCGGCTGGCGCACAATCGTTGCCGTCCCGCGTGCGGGTTCCGCGCTGATTTCATTGTCGACGTTCGACTTCTGCAGGCCAAGGAACAATACAGCGGCGAGGGCGTAACCGATGATCGTAATGCGAAAAACCAGGCCATAGGGGCTGCCGTCTTCCGCCGCGGCTGAGAAGGCGATGATTTCCGGGGCGGCAAAAGCACCGAGGATCGAGCCCATCAAGATGAACGATACCGCGAAGCTGACCTTGTCCGAGTTGACGCTCTCGGCCGCCGCAAAGCGGAAGTGTTGCGAAAATCCGAGGCTCGCACCGATACTGCCGGTGGCGGCGCAGAACAGCACAAAGCTCTCACCGGCCAGCGCACGATCTGCTGCGAACGCACCCAGGGCGGCAAGGCTTGCGCCCAGGAGGAACCCGGACTTGCGCCCCCAGCGCTGCATCGACAAGGCGGCGGGAATGGTGGCGAGCGCGGTGCCGACCACCATCAAAGCCACCGGTAGGGTCGCGAGGCTGGGCGACGGCGCCAGACTGTGACCGACAATCCCGCCGATCGTCACCAGCACGACGGTGCCGGCGACAAAAATCACCTGGCAGCCGAACAACAGCAACAGGTTTCGATTGGCCAATGGATGCACAGATATCCTCCCCCGGTCAGGAGAGACTGTAGCGCAAGCTCGGCCAAATACCCATCTGCGAATTTCCCGCCACGGGTGTTGCACGTCGCATGATCTACCGGCCTCGGGCCGCGGTTGCGAACGGTTGGGGGCTGCGAGGACCTGGCCGTTTGTGTGGTTGTGATTCCCATGGCCTTGGTCGATACTGGCTAGTGCAATATGTCAGTGGAGCGAGTGGATGATCAAACGACGCAATCTCCTCGTCGGCGGTCTCGGGGTGCCCATGCTGCCCCTGATCGGCAGCGGGTGCTCTTCCGGTGATGGCGCGAATCCGTACCTGCAGAATAACTTCGGACCCGTGGCGGTCGAGTCGACCTTGAC
>JBCCHL010000078.1:0-20366 GCA_039028775.1 Pseudomonadota bacterium
AGATGACGGGTACATCGGAACAGTTTCAGTACATCCTGCGCGACGAGTCCATGCACGTGAACTTCGGCATCGATGTCATCAATCAGATCAAGCTGGAGAATCCTCACTTGTGGGACGAGACCCTACAAACCCAGGCGCGGGATATGATCCTCGAAGGCACACGCCTGGAGGTGGGTTACGCCCGCGACACGATGCCTACGGGTATTCTGGGGATGAACGCCAACATGATGGAAGAGTATCTGCAGTTCATCGCCAATCGTCGCCTGGCGCAGATCGGTCTGGCCGAGCAGTTCCCCGGTGTTAAGAATCCCTTCCCCTGGATGAGTGAGATCATGGACCTGAAGAAAGAGAAGAATTTCTTCGAAACCCGGGTCACGGAATATCAGACCGGTGGCGCTTTGAGCTGGGATTGAGGCTGGATTGGTAAAATCTTCAGCAAAGCGCCTAGCGTAAGCCAGCGTCCGTCTGACACACACTGATCGGCGCGGTAAAATAACGCCCTGCACGCACAGCGTGCGGGGCGTTACTTTATGCGTACCACAATTTACATGCTGCGGGTCCGAGGTCGAATGGCCACCAATGACAAAAGGATCGGCGACAGTACACGGCAGCGCCACGCGCCGAGTTGTCAGTGGTGAACAGATGCACCGGTCGCGGTGCGCGCCGACGAAAGTGTGGCGGCGCCTACACGCCGCCACAGGCGGCAACAAGGTGATCGAGTAGACGAGCAAAACAGTGAGACACTAAGAGCCCCAGACCGATTCTGGAGACCTTTGGCGTTAAGGGAGGCGATATCCGTTATGGCACATGTCCAGCCACACTTAGAAAAACAAAAACACCCATCGGTGCCACGCCGCATTAAGTACACCGCTGCGCTCTGTTTGCTGGCCAGCTTGCCCTTTGGCCCCGCCGCGTCCGCTGCGATCGACACCGACGCCACCTACACGGTCGATGGCTTGAGCGCCCCAGCACAGATCATCGTCGACGAGTGGGGCGTACCCCACATCTACGCCGACGATCACTACGACGTGTTCTTTGTGCAGGGCTTTAACGCCGCGCGGGATCGGCTCTGGCAGATCGACGTCTGGCGCAAGCGTGGGCTCGGCCGCCTGGCGAAAAGCTTCGGTCCCGAATACGTCGCCCAGGACATCGCATCGCGCCTGTTTGTGTACCGCGGCGATATGTACGCCGAGTGGCTCGCCTACGGTAACGACGCCAAAAAAATCGCCGCGGCTTTTGCCGCCGGCATCAATGCCTATATCGATCTGGCCAAGCAACAGCCGGAGTTGATGCCCCCGGAGTTTGCCCTGCTCGACGATCAACCGGCCTATTGGCAGGCGGAAGATATCGTTAAGATTCGCTCGAACGGGCTGTGGCGCAACGTCGCCACCGAGGTGTGGCGCGCGCAACTCGCCTGCAAAAACAACCTCGAACTCGCGGGTAAGTGGAAACAGCTCGAACCCGACTGGCAGACCAAGATACCGGAGGGGTTGGACCCCTGTGTGGTCCCCGAAGATGTGCTCGACTCGTATTTCCTGGCCAAAGCCCCGGTCACTTTTTCCGGCCCACCGAATCTGGCGCTGCAGGATCAACCAGACCTTGCCCCAAACCTCGGCTCCAACAATTGGGTGGTGGCACCGGAGCGGACCAGCACCGGTCGGCCAATCCTCGCGGACGACCCCCATCGCGGGCATGCCACCCCCTCGTTGCGCTACATCGCACACCTGAACGGTCCAGGTATCGATGTGATCGGCGCCGGGGAACCCGCTTTGCCCGGCATATCCATCGGCCACAACGAGCGCATCGCGTTTGGACTGACGATCTTCCCCATCGACCAGGAAGATCTCTACGTCTATCGCAAACGCCGCGGCGGCTACGTGTATCAGGACCGAGTCGAACCGTTCAACGTCATCGAAGAAAAGGTGCCGGTGCGCGGGCGTAAGGCCAGCCTTGCCCGCCTCAAATTCACCCGCCACGGGCCCGTGGTCGCGGAAACGGACAAGTACGCTTTTGCCGTGCGCGCCGCGTGGTTGGAACCGGGCATGTCACCCTACTTCGGCAGCATCGAATACATGCGCGCGCAGAACTTTCGCGAGTTTGTCGGCGCCCTCAATCGCTGGGGTGCACCGGCGGAAAACCAGGTTTACGCTGACATCGATGGCAATATCGGCTACAAACCGGCCGGCCGCTTTCCGGTGCGTCGCAACTGGGACGGGCTTCTGCCCGTCCCCGGCGATGGCAGCTACGAATGGCAAGGTTATTTCGACATGGACGTACTGCCGGAGGAGTACAACCCCGCGCGCGGCTTCAGCGGTACAGCCAATTCCATGAACCTGCCGCCAGACTATCCGATCGCTCGGCATCGCGTGGGATTCGAGTGGTCCGCACCTTGGCGTTACAAGCGCCTGTGGGAGGTGCTGGCTGCAGACGAGGAGCATACCCTGGAGGGCTCTCTCGAACTGCAACGCGACTACCATTCGATTCTCGCTCGGCGGGTGATCGGCGCCCTACCGGACTTACCCAACACCGCCGCCGGCGAATTGCTGCGCGGTTGGGACTTTGATCTGGACCCGGACTCCGCCGCCGCTGCGCTATGGAACGTGTGGTCCGCCCGCCATCTTGGCCAGGCGATGGGTACGATCATCAACCCGCAACGCCACCCGACCGGCTCGACGGCGCTGGACGGGCTAACTATTCTCGATCTGCTGGAGACCTCGGCGGGGCGCGACGCGGCGCTGGCATCGCTGGACGCAGCCTACGCGGAAACCGAGCAGCTGCTCGGCACCGACCAGAGCTTGTGGACCTGGGGACAACTGCACCAGATCCAATTTACCCATCCATTGCTGAATCTCGCGGAGGGTGCGCTGCAAAGCGACATGCGCATGCCCGCCTATCCCCGCGGTGGCAGTGCCAACACCACCAACAACACCGGCTATCGCGCCGCGGACTTTTTGGTGCGCGCGGGTGCGTCGTTCCGCATGGTGCTGGATGTGGGCGAATGGGACACGGCCTGGGCGACTAACGCACCCGGTCAGTCGGGCGATCCACGCTCCCGGTTCTACGACAACCTGCTGGAGAATTGGGCGACAGAAAAGCAGTTCCCACTCATATTCTCCCGTGCTGCGGTCGAAAAACACAAAGCGCTGACCATCACCCTGAAGCCGAGCAAATGAAGGTGCGCCGCGAAGACCCGGCGCACCTACGCGGATGCACGATCCCTTCCTACCGGAGGGTCGTCATGCTGGTCGGCTGGTTGCTCCTATGGCCTGCTATCAGCGCTGCGTCCGTGAGCTACGAGACCATCACGTTTATCAGCAGCGACGGCCACTCCTACGTCAACTATGCCACCACACGTTCGGAAAACTCGTCCTACAACGTGTTCATGCCCAAGGGCAGTCAGCTAAGCGAGTACCTTTACATCAACCCGCACGACTTCGAATTTGATACGACCTCCTCAGAGAACGACGTATTGCGATTTTCCCAAGGCAGTTACGCCCTTATGAGCGAAGGCGATTACAGCGATCCGGACGATCCTCACGAAGCTCGGGTGGAGGTGGACGAAGAAGGCAACATGGCGCTGGTCACCTGGAACGGGATCAAACAGAGCGACGGACACTTCGGCTACTGGAACGTGCCGGACAACTTTGCCCACTTCGCTTCAGCCTGGGTGTTCCCTGAGGAATACGAGATCATCGACTACTTCGCCAACCGGCCGGGACAGTGGGTCGAACGCGGACACACGCTGGCGTTTTTTGCGGCCGACAGTAACGATCTGACGTTCGAGATTCACTACCGGCCACGCACTCAGGAAGCCTTTGTCGATCTGAAAACCCAGCTGCAGATGGTGCCGTCGGCTGACGTCGAGCAAACGGCCGACACCGTCAAGGTCATCCTCGCCAACGAAATCCTGTTCGCGTCCGGATCCGCGTCCCTTTCGGATGCGGGAGAAAACCTGATCCGCGATTTGGCCTCGGGGTTTGTCGGGCAGCAGGACATTGAGGTCATTGTGGCAGGACATACCGACAACGTACCCATCCGTGGCGCCCTCAAGGAGATCTATCCCACCAATTGGGAGCTATCGGCCAAACGCGCGCTGAACGTCGTTCACGCGCTATCGAGTGCCGGTGTGCCCCCGACGCGCCTGCAGGCCCAGGCCTACGGGCCGTTTCGACCGCGGGTCGCCAACGACAGCGCGTTGAATCGTGGGGTCAACCGGCGTATCGAGATCACGATCAAACCTCTATAACCTATAGCAGGCCTGATCCGCGCCTGGCGACTCATTGACCAACACTCCCGCGAGCGGAAACGCGCCGCGGGTGCGCATTCGAGAAAAGGAAGATAAACCGATGCGAGACATCACTGCACCCTCACTGTTCGATACCTTGCGCGAAGGCCTGACACCGCTGACGCTGCCCGCTCTGATACTGCAAACGCCAAGACTGGCCCTGGCCGCACGCGGCGACGGCAGCCGCGTCCTCGTGTGGCCGGGTTTCGGCGCGAGCAACGCCAGCACCACGCTGCTGCGCGCCTACCTGCAGTATCTCGGCTATCGACCACGCGGGTGGAACCTCGGACGCAATAACGGTGACGTGCTGGCCCAGCTTGCCCTCCTGACGGAACAGACCCGGGAGTTGGCGGCGGATGAACCGGTGTCGATCGTCGGCTGGAGTCTGGGTGGTTATCTGGCGCGGGAGGTTGCCCGTGAGCTTCCCGGACACGTCAGGCGGATCATCACGCTGGGCAGCCCGGTGGTCGGTGGTCCCAAATACACCGCGGTGGCGCGCGCGTTCGACACCCAGGGGCAATCCCTGGATGAGATCGAACGGCTGGTCGATGAGCGCTATCGCGTGCCCATCGAAACGCCGATCACCGCGATCTATTCCCGCCTCGACGGGGTAGTCGCCTGGCAGGCTTGTATCGATGAACAGACACCGGGGGTGGAGCATGTCGAAATTGCCTCCACCCACACCGGCATGGGCTTTGCGCCCGACGCGCTGGCGATCATTGCCGCGCGCCTGTCACGGGCTTCATAGACGGCGCTGAGCGTCCAGGCGGTCGCTGAGGCGGACGCCCCCAACCACGTATGGATGAAGAAGCGCGGCTTATCGGACTGGGTGACGCAGTCCGGGGCGCACTGCATCTGCTCTGGCTGCTGGCAGGCGCTTATGGCTATGGCTCGGCCACAGCAAACCCATCTGTCCCACGACCGGGCGTCCATCGAGGCTTCGGTGCTTTTCTTGACTCTGGATCGGCTCAAGCTCCTTGCCGGCGCCGACGACCTAGTCAGCACAGTCCGGCAACCCGGCGCGCAGCCCGCCAAGGAGTTGCTCGACGACGCGCAACAGAGCGAGGTCGAAGTCCACCAACTCAGCGGTTACCGGGTCGCCCGAAGGGTGTGGATCGAAGACCTGCTACGCGAGGACGTCTATGTCCGCTTATCAGGCGATCCGGATCAGCAGCAGTGGTACCCGGGGCGCCGCAATTTCGCGTTCAACTACCGCACGCTGGCTGCGTAGCAGCAGCGTCGCCAGTTGCGTGACCATCGTTTGCTGTCCTAGAGCAGCGCCCGGGCAACGCGTTCCGGGCGTGCTCCGAAGGCCAGAAAGCGCGCCGGGATCGAGCGCAATCCCGGAATCTTGAGGATCACGCGAGCCAGCCAGGGCAATTTGAATGGGCCGCCCGCTAACGCCTGCCCGACCAACCGGGTCTGGATCAAATTCTGCACCCGCTGAACCAGCCGGGTAGGCCACATCCTGCGTTGCTGCACTGCACGCAGATGCTCCACGTCCACGCCGCCGCTCTGCAGCGGCGGGATCAGCACGTTGGCGGTGGCGACCGCGTCCGCGATCGCACAGTTGATCCCCACCCCACCTACCGGGGACATGACGTGGGCGGCATCGCCGATGACCAGCATACCCGGCACATACCACCGACTCAGGCAATCACTCTTGATATTGAGCAGATGGACATCGTCCCACGCCTCCAGACTAGCGAGGTGGCCGCGCAGCGCGGGAACCGTGTCGGCAATTTTGTCACGGTAGGCCGCCATGCCCGCCCGCTTGATTTCGCCAAAATCTCCCTTGGGAAACACGCAGCCGAGTTGGAGGGCATCGTCACGTGGCAGCACCACCACAATATTGCCATCGTGAGTGTGGATCCCCGCGGCTGCCTGCAGGTCCGCGGTGGGGGACACCCGACACCAGGCGACGTCGCTGGTCAGATCGGCACTCACCGCCTGCAGACCGGCAAACTTGCGCATCCTCGAGAAGCGCCCGTCGGTGGCCACCACCAGATCGGCAAACAACTCATGCTCCTCACCCGCATGCCGATAGCGCACACCGCGTACCGTCTCGCCCTCCTTCAGCAGTCCGGTCGCGGCCGCACGTCGTAGGCAACGATATCCTGGATAAGCTGCGGAGCTTGTGTGCAGGAACTCAAGAAAGTCGCTTTGCGGCATCAAGGCAACGTAGGGGAAACGGGTTTTGAGGTGACGGAACGGCGCGAGCGGATAGTGCCGCTCCGGGGTGCTGATCCCCGCCTGATGCATCTTCTCATGGGGTAATTGCAACAAGCCGTCGGCGAGGCTGAGCTGATCGAGAATCTCCAAGGTGGCGGCGTGGATGGTGTCACCGCGAAAGTCACGCTCGAAGTCCGCGTGGATTTCCAAGAGCGTCACCGCGATCGCATTGCGCGCCAGAAGGTGAGCTAAGACCATGCCCGCCGGCCCGCCACCGACCACCACAACGTGGGGGGTATTGTCCATCAAGCCAGTATGGCGAGGGCACGCGCGCCGGTAAAGTCGCGGCCGCGCAGCTAATCTACGGGGCTGGTCGGGCAGTCGGTTCGTGTTACCGGTTGTGCAGCTGCCCGGCCATATCTCGCAGCGCGCTCACAAACGCGAGGGGTTGATCCAGGAACACGTGATGTTGCGCGTTCTCAATTCCAATCGCTGGAAACTCCTGGGGTACCAGCTCACGCAGATAGTCGAGCGTGCGTTTTGAGAAGAGCTCCGAGTCCTCACCGTAGATGAGACCGAGTGGCAAGCTCAGCGCCTCATAGTCCGCAGGCACACGCTCGGTGTCCTTCATCGACGAGGGCAAGTCCTCGTCAAACTTCCACGCGTATCCACCGCCGTCGACCGGCATAAAAGAATTGCGGGCGATGTATTGCATCACATACTCGTTCTCGCACGGCTGTGGCGGTTGCAGGCGGAATCGATTCACCGCCTCTTCCCGACTGGGATAGACCTTGGCACGCACGTTCATCATGTTCTGATAATGTTCGGGTAACGGATCGTCCGGGTGTCGGATGCCGGAGTCCACCAGAATCAACCCGCCGAACCGATCCGGATACAACGCGGCTGCCCGCACCGCCATGTAGCCGCCAAAGCTGTGCGCCACGACCAAAGCCTGATTGTCAAACCCCGCCGCATCGAGCACCGCCGCAATCTCCGCGGCATAGGTATCACCCTCGTAGGTGTAGCGATAATCCGAGTCCCCCATGCCGGTGAGGTCCATCGCGACCACTTCGTACTGATCGAGCAGTTGGGGGGCGATGAAATCCCACCAGCGCGCGTGGGCGTTCATGCCGTGGATGAGCAGCATGCCGGGGTTGCCCGGCGCGCGATAATGGCGGTAGGAGACGTCGCACTCATCCACCTCTACCGTATGCACCTCCGGCTCGGTCTCGACCGCCTGCCAGAACCAGTCCGGAATACTCGAACCGGAATCGCCACGATCCCATCTTGCCATGCCCATCCTCCCGCTGCTTACATACCCGGATTGTCGTTGAAATGACCTGGGAAATTCAAATTTTCAGCCTGGTACCTTCGCCCGCGCGAGCACAGCTGCCGCGAGAACGCGCCGAGCGACGGGAATCGACGAGGAGCGGAGGGATCAACACGGTCTTTTGATCGGTCGGCACCGCGACTGTCGCGCCGCGCCCGGACCGAAGGGATAGCGCGACGCAAAAGATGCCTCGCGCATAATCTCGTGTGGCGCGCGTTAGTGAGCGCCGAAGCGCTTCAGGTGATGATCGACGTTACCGAAGAGTGTGTCGATGATGGTGAGGCGCTTGAAGTAATGACCGATGTTCAGCTCGTCGGTCATGCCCATCCCGCCATGTAGTTGCACCGCGCTCTGGCCGACAAAGCGACCGGACTTGCCGACCTGGACCTTGAACGCGCTGATCGCTTTTTTGGCTTCCGCATCGTAGCCCTCATCCAGACGCATGGCGGCCATGTACATCAGCGACTTGGATTGCTCGTGTTCCATGAACATGTCGACCATCCGATGCTGCAGGACCTGGAATTTACCGATGGGTTGACCGAATTGCTCCCGGGTTTTGCAATATTCCACCGTGTCTTTGTAGAGCACCTCCATACAGCCCACCGCTTCCGAGCCGACCGCGAGAATACCATCGTCAATCACTTGTTCGATGACACCGAGGGTTTCGCCTTCGGCCCCCAGCAGGGCATCCGGACCCACCGCCACATTTTCCAACGTGATCTCGGCGGCGCGCAGGCCGTCCACAGTGGGGTAATCGCGGCGGGTCACGCCGGCGGAGTTGGCATCGAGTACAAAGAGGCTGATACCACTTTCATCGGTCTGAGCGCCCGAGGTGCGAGCGCTGACCACCAGCAGGTCCGCCGCCGGCCCGTTCAGGACCACGGCCTTGTGGCCATTGAGGACATACCCTTCCCCGTCTTTGCTTGCGCTGGTCGCCAGATCGGCCAGATTGAAGCGTCCCTGGGGTTCGACGTAGGCAAACGCCGCCTGCTTGGAACCGTCGATCAGACCGGGCAACAGGGCCGCTTTCTGCTCCGTGTTACCCGCATACTTGATCGCGCCACCGGCGAGCACAATCGTCGCAAGGTAGGGTTCGACCATTAGCCCGCGCCCAAAATTCTCCATCATCAGCATGGTTTCGACCGCACCGCCACCGAAACCGCCATCCGCCTCACTGAACGACACCCCGAGCCACCCCAATTCGGCAAACGTCGACCAATGATCGGCGTTGTAGCCGAGGTCGCTCTTGATGACCTGCTGACGCGATTCGAAGTGGTAGTCGTTCTGTATGAAGCGTGCGACGCTTTCTTCGAGCAGTGTCTGCTCATCGGTGAAGGAAAAATCCATGCCTTACCCCTTGTTGTTGGTATGGTGGGTGCCATGTCGCTGGAATCTCCCAGGCGAGCAGCGACCGCATAAAGCCGCGCATTATAAGCCAAAGGCACCGGCTTTGTGACCCGCGGGTTACGTCCAAGACATCATCCCTCGCTCGGTTCGGGCCACAAGAGCGCCGCGACCGCGTCGCGTTCCGCACTGCCGGTCAACGGGTCATCGAGCTCAATGCGCAGGTGCCGGGCGACATCATTCTCCATCCCCGGGGCGAACGGGTCTTGCGGGTCGGGCGCCACCGTGTCCAAGGGCGGCAGCACGCTCGGCTCGTTGGCGCCGGATCGGGCGCTGGGCACCATGCCGTAGTAATCCGCCGCTTGCCGGGACAGCTGCGCCAGGCGCGAGCGCAGGGGCGCGGTGCGCAGATTGAGCACCTGCAGGGGGAACGGCTCGGGGACGCCGCGCTGCAACGCGTCCACGTAGCGCAGATACATCGCGTTGACACCGCTTAACGCCACCGCCTCCGCCTGCAGGGCTCGTTGCCAAGCATCGTCAGCGTCGACGCGCGCAGCCCACGCCCGGGCGGTGGCGAGTTGACCCTGCAGACCGCCCAGCGCTCCAAGGCTGACATAGTCGTGACCTGCGAGGACCGCCAGCAACTCCGCCATGCGTGGCGTCGCGACGGCTGTCAGTTCCATGCGCGGGGACACCCCATCGAGTTGATAGTGACTGCGCTCTGCCCCATCGAGGCCCACAAACGTTTGGCGCTGGGCATCGAGCGCGGCGAACGCCAACAACACCACCTCCTCGGCACGCGCAGCCAGGGTCAGTACATACACCCCGTCGGTGCCATCGGTGAGCACTTCGCCCAGTAAACCCCCATCCACCAATTCGGGTAACGCGGCGGTGGGCGCCAGCGCGGCGACCTGCCAGACCTCAGCCCCATCACGGATCCCGGGCAGATAGCGTGTCTGGACAACGGAGGGTGCATAACGCAGCAGCGCGGGTCCTGCGATATCCACCGCGACCGCACCGGGCAGGCGAATCCCACGCCGCGCCAAGGCGCAATACCAGAGAAACTTCTGCCGCGGGGGCCAGTCGCACCCCCCCCACTCGCGGGGCCAGGACGGCACATACCAACCTCGCTGCTGCAGAAGCGTCGTCAGGGCGGAGTAATCGGGGCCGGCAAACGGTGCCAGCAAGGCGTTCACCTCGTCCATAAAAGCCTGTTCGTGAGCTGCCAGCATGGGAGCTTTGCGGTTCAGCCGTCACCGGCCGGCGCGGACCACGCGGCAAGCAAGGCTACACGTCGGGCGCTGGCGATCATTGGAAAATCCAGCCCATCACAGGCAACATGGGTGCGAACGATCAACATTATTGCGGCGACATATCCATGGACTACGAAACCATTTTATACGATGTCGAGGACGGCATCGCGACCTTCACCCTGAACCGCCCGGAGGCGTTGAACGCCTTCACCCACCAGATGCGCGATGAACTCATCGACGCTTGCGATCGGGCCGATGCAGACGATGCTGTCAAAGTCATTGTGGTCACCGGCGCCGGGCGCGCGTTCTGTGCGGGCGCGGACCTGTCCGGCGGCGGCAGTACATTCGATGCGGATGGGCGGGCAGACCGTAAGAGCGGGCTGAATCCCGACGGCGGCGGCTTGCTGACCCTGCGATTGTATGAACTCAACAAACCGATCATTGCGGCCATCAACGGCGCTGCCGTAGGTGTGGGGGTGACGATGACCCTGGCTATGGACATCCGCCTGGCGTCGGACAACGCCAAGTTCGGTTTCGTATTCGCCCGCCGGGGTATCGTGCCCGAGGCCTGTTCTTCCTATTTTCTGCCGCGCATCGTCGGCATCGGCCAGGCGCTGGAATGGTGCTACTCCGGTCAGGTCTTCCCCGCCGATGAAGCCCTCGCCGGTGGCCTGGTCAAAGCGCTGCACCCGAAAGACGATCTGCTGGCCCACGCCTACGCGATCGCTGCGAACATTCGCGACAATTGCGCCCCGGTGTCCATCGCGCTGATTCGCCACATGATGTGGCGCATGCTCGGCGCGGACCACCCGATGGAAGCGCACAAGATCGACTCACGCGGCGTCTATCATCGTGGACGCTCGGCCGATGCCCGCGAAGGGGTCGAATCGTTCCTGGAGAAACGCGACGCGCAATTCGGAATGAAAGTCTCCAGCGATATGCCAGACTATTTCCCGTGGTGGCAACCCCGCCAGTTCGAGTAGCGCGGGGCCGCTTGCAGGTGGCAAAATTTGCTGCGGACGTTTAAGGTCGAGGCCGCAATCGGGGGATATTCCAACCCTTGAGAAGGGACATCGCCCCAGCGAAGAACTAGGCCCCCACCACGCTTAAGGACGCAGACGGGAGGACAGCCAGAATGTCGGAAGCAGAGATCGCCTACAGCGCAGCAGACCGCGCCAAGAGCCAGGCCGGGCGCTCAAACCGCGACCGCGGTCTCCCGCTGCCGGGCTGCTGCCACAGAGCGCAGAATCTCACCCTGCGTCGATGCGGCCGCGCCGTGCGCAAGGGTCTGGGCTGATACCATGTGGAAGTGGCTGCGCCGTAGTGGGCTGAACCACAAGGACCCCGAAGTCAGGGCGCGCAGCATCGCCGCGCTCAACCCCCAGCAGCGCGCTGACGAACGGGGTGCGTTACAGCGCCTGGCCGCGGAAGATGCGGACCCACAGGTACGCAAGGCGGCCACCCGCCAGCTACAGGATCACGCGACGCTACTGCCGTTGTTGAGTGACGATGTGGTCGCCGCCGAGGCCCGCGCGGTCCTGCTCGAGCAACTGCGCAACGGCGCCCTACGGTTGAGCGCAGACCCTCAATTGCCCGAGCTGTGCCTGCAGCACGGCGGGGCTGAGCTGGTGACAGAACTATTAACGCAATTGCGTGAACACTGCCCCGACGCCGAGAGTACCGCAGCTCTGGCATTGCAACTGCGCGACCCCGAACGGGCACAGGTGCTCACCAGTCCGCTGCTGCGCGACGAGGCCGGCTTGAGCGTTTTGGAAAAAGCTTCCCGCCCGAAAGACAAGTCGCTGAATCGCTATGCACGGGCCGAGCTTGATCAGTTACGCCACGCGCAACGTGACTTAGACGAGGCCTGTGGGCGGCTGGTGGAGATAGACAGCGCGATCCAACGCGAACTGCGTGGAGCACAAGACATTCGCGATGCAAACCACATCGCGAAGCTGATGCACCTGCGTGGCACGCGCGAGATCGAAGCGGAGGCGGCTGGCAACGCCGCAACGATCTTGGCCGACTACAATCTACCGGCGACGCTCGTGCCGATCTGCACAGACCTCGACGAGTTGAGTGCCCGTATCGACGCGGCGCAAAACCCCACCGTCAATCCCCAAGAGCCCGCGGCGAGCAACGACACGGCTGCGTTCGACTCTTTGTTGTCCGCTTGCACGTCTCTGCAGGATACGCTCCACAACGAAGCCCTGAGCGAGCTGACCCAATCCCAATTCGAATCCTTGAGCAAACAGTGGCAACTCCACAGCGCCGATGTGCCGGCCCAACCCGAGCAACAGGCAGCTTACGAGCAGACGCGGGCGTTGCTGCAAGAACGCCAGGATGCTGAGGCACGCGTGGCCGCATCCGACCTCGCCGCGTTTCTGCAACCGCCCGATGTTGCGCACCTGACCGCCGGTAAAGCGCGGACCGCGTTAAAGGGCTTTCAACAGAACGCGCAACGAGCCGTACAAGAAATCGGCTGGCCCGGCGTGCTAGCGCCACCTAAGATTCTGGCCGCAGTCGCGCAACAGATCGATGCGGCGCGGGAACAGCGGGACAGCCTGATGGCGCAACTCGACGGCCTGGAAACACAGATGCGCGAACATCTGGACGCGACGGAACAAGCACTCCAGGAGGGTGCATCCAAGCAAGCCCTGCAGGCCATACGTGCCGCGCGCAACCTGCAAAAGCAGGGCGTCCATCAACACGACAAACGCCTCAACGGTCTGAGCGCACGTCTGCAGGAACTTCAGGACTGGCAGAAATTTGCCACCAACCCCAAGCGCCAGAGCCTGTTGGATGACGTCGAAGCGCTCGCCGCGGAACCCCTCGCTCCCGAGGTGCAGGCAGAGCGCCTGCGCGCGTTACGCGAAGCGTGGAACGCGCTGGGTATACCGCGCGATGCCACCGAAAATGAACTGCAACAGCAGTTCGACGCGCATGCGGCCACCGCGTTTAGTCACTGCGAGGAGTACTTCGCTGAGAAGACCGCGCTGCGCGCCCGCAACCTGGAGGCACGTCAGGCGTTGTGTGAGCAACTCAAGCAGTACCTGGAGGAAACAGACTGGACCAGCGCCGACATGCAAGCCGCGGAGGCCATCATGCGCGCGGCGCGGGATGAGTGGCGCAAGTTCCACCCCTGTGATCGGCGCTCGCTAAAACCCGTGCAGAACCAGTTTGAACGCCTGCAGTCCCAACTGCACAACAAGGTCAAAACGGCCTGGGACAGCAATGTAGAGGCAAAGCGGTCGATCATCGCTGCGGCCAAAGCGCTGCTGGAACAGGACGATGTGGGCACCCAGGTAGATGGCGCCAAACAATTGCAGGCGCGTTGGCGGGAGATCGGCAAAACCCCGCGCGGCATCGATCAACGGCTGTGGAAAGAGTTTCGCGCCATTTGCGATGAAATCTTCAGCCAGCGCGACGCAGCGCGCGACGCACAACAACAGCAGCGGGCGGCCAACCACGCCGCCGTGAACACGGCCCTCGACGCCCTGGCGGGACTGCTCGACGCGGGTTTGCCCACCGTTGCGGAGTTTAACGAGGCCGTCGTGGCGGTGGAGGAGGCAGCCGGCGAAGATCGCCTGAGCAAGTCTGCGCACCAGCGGCTAGGTGACCTGCGCGATCGCTTTGCAACGGCACGCCGTACCCAGGCGCGCCAAAAGGACCTGCATCACATCGACGAACTGGCGCGGTGGGACGCGGACGTCAGCGCCTGGGAGGCGGCAGCCGACGGCGCCTCGATGCAGCCGCCTCACCCTTGGTTTGAGGCCCGCGTTGGCGGGAGCGCCGGCAGCGAGGACTGGTTGGCACTCACCCTGGAGGCGGAGATCGCGGCGGGCATGGAGAGCCAGGGTGAGTCTCAGGTGCGCATGGCCTTGCAGATCGAGCTGATCAATCAGGGTCGCAAGCCAGCGGATGAGGATTACAAGGCTTTGCTGCGACGCTGGTGCGAGGCGGGCCCCAAAACGCCTTACGACAAGCAGTTGGCCGAGCGGTTCTTCGCCGCGATACGTGCCCGCGCAGGCTGAGTGCGCTATCCGGCGAGCGGTAGCGCCACCCGCACCGCCGCACCACCAGCCGGGGCGGTATCGATGGCCAGATCTCCCTGATACAACTCCACCAACTCGGCGACCATCGCCAAGCCGATGCCCTGACCGTTTTCGATCTCGTCCAGGCGGTGACCACGACTGAAGACTTCGCGGCGACGGTTCTCCGGTATCCCCGGGCCATCGTCACAGATCAACGCTACCCCGCGATCACCCTCTACAAACGTCTCAATACGTACGGACCCGCGCGTGTATTTGAACGCGTTTTCTATCAGGTTGCCTAGAATCTCCATGAAGTCACGCTCGTCCCCGCGCACCAGCACCGGGTTTGGCGTTGCCACCTCAACCTGTATGTCGCGTTCGGCATAGGCTTTGCGAACCGCCCGCGTCAGACGCTGCGCGAGCTGCCCCAGTTCTACCGCTTGACCGACAACCACGGGCCCCGAGGGCGTCGCTTTGGACAGTTGGTGGGTTACAGTGGTCTCCATGCGCTGCAACTGTTCGCTCAGCAGATCTTTGTCCGGCTGGCTGTCGAGCAGCGCATTGCGCACCACCGCCAGTGGGGTCTTGAGGCTGTGGGCGAGATCTTCGAGCGCATGTCGGTAACGGCTGCGGCTGCGCTGCTCATGCAGCACGAAACGGTCGAGGTTGGCGGCCAGACCCGTCAATTCCAGGGGATAAGCATCGCTGAGCTTCTCCCGCTCACCGGATTCTAACTCTTCGACCTCGCTGGCCATGGTCCGCAAAGGCATCAATCCCCAACGCAGTGCCAGCAACTGTGATAACACAAACACCAACACCGCCGCCCCAAAACCCAGTCCCAGGCTGCGCCGAAACTGCGCGATAGTGGCCCTGAACGGAGCTTGATCGGTTGCCGCACTGAACATGACCTGATAGTCACTATCCACATCTTCCCAGATCACGGTATAGCTCAGCACAAAACGCGCCACCGCCCCGTCGACGGAGTGGAACTGGAACAGGCCGGGTACACTCTGACGGCGCGGAAATGCGACCCCGGTGGTCAGCGCCGAAGGGGAAACCCAGATGTCCTCGCCGTGATCATCCATGACCGTGGCATACAGTCCAGAGTCGGGTTGCATCAGACGCGGTTCGATCAATCCCGGGGCAAACTCTAGCCGTTCACCTTCCTGTTCCCCACCGGTGTCCACCACCGTACCCATCAACGAGTAGATCACCAGGCGCAGCTGCTCTTCTGCACTGGTGACGATGCTATTGGTATAGGAGCGATCGAGAACCCAACCCACCAACGCCAGAAACACCACCAGCACCAGCGTGGTGGTGATCATCAGCCGCTTCTGAATGGAATTGGCGAACATCGGACGCCGGGCTTAAGCCACTAGCCCTGCTGGGTGACGAATCGATAGCCTTGCCCGCGCACGGTGCGGATGAAATCGATGGGATTGAGTTTTTTACGCAGGCGACCGACAAATACCTCGATGACGTTGCTGTCCCGATCGAAGTCCTGTTCGTAGAGATGATCGGTGAGCTCACTCTTGGAGACCACACGATCCGGGTTGAGCATCAAATACTCCAGCACTTTGTACTCATACGCGGTCAACTCCACCGCATCGCCCGCCACCCGCACTTCCTTCTTGCCGGTATCCAACTGCAGATCCCCCTGGGCGAGGACCGGAGAGGCGTACCCCGCCGCGCGCCGGATCAGCGCATTCAAGCGGGCCATCAATTCTTCCATCTGGAACGGTTTGGTGAGGTAGTCGTCCGCACCGGCTTCCAGCCCACTGACCTTGTCCTGCCAATGTCCGCGTGCGGTCAACACCAGAATGGGGAAGCTGCGTTTTTCCCGCCGCAGACGATCGATCAGTTCGATCCCATCGATCTTGGGTAAACCCAGATCGATCACCGCAGCGTCATAGTCGTACTCGCGGCCGTAGTAGAGACCTTCTTCACCGTCTTGCGCCGCATCGACGGCAAATCCGTTGTTTTTCAGGTGGGTTGCCAGCTGCTCGCGCAAAGCCGCTTCGTCTTCAACTATAAGAGTGCGCATACCCCTCCTATCACCGGATGTCTAATACCTGCAGCGTGCCACGCTCAACGTCGGTTGATGCGGCCCCGCTGGTCCACCGTGAGTGTCACCACGCGCTCGCCGTTGACCAGAACCCGCACACGGTAGTGCATGAACTGCCCGACCTGGCGTGAATTGGTGGACAACACGCGTCCGCCCGTGTGTTCACGCACAATCGCGGTGGCTTGCTCCGCCGATATGCCCACCGGCTTGGCCGGCACAAAATAGCTGTTGGCATCCTGGCTCATGCCTTTCAGGTCGTCTCGGGTCTGCGCCCAACTCGTAGAGGACAGCAGCGCCAGGACCACCGCGATACACCCTGTAAGGTGGCGCACGCGGCGGACGGCCGAGACTCGATGTGGGGTATTGTTCATTATCTGAATACCTGAATACCTGACTCTAATTACCTGACCAACTGACTTAGTACTACCTGACTCTTGGTTAACCGGCTCTTGATAACCGGTTCCTGATTAACCGACTCGGATCAACGAGCGACTGATTTGGCCAGCGCACTATATCACCGGTTTGATTTTACCGGTCCGCGCCGGCCGCCGTCTATTCGGCCGGGCTGACCCGTACCCGCACGCGCAGGGTGTCACCCGGGTCGCGGGGCATCCGTGTTCGGTACGTGGTGCCGCCATAGACATAATCTACATGGTAGCCGGCCAAACGCTCTTCTTCGCGCTGTTCGTAGACCACATCGCACACTTGTTGCGTGCTGTAGCGCACACTGGCGCCTTCGGCACTGCGACGCCGCGAAACGTCGGCTCCGATGGACCCGCCGAGTAGGGCGCCAACGGCCGTTCCAACCTGCTTATTGCGCTTCTTGGATCCCACCGCGTTGCCGATCGCACCGCCGATGATCGCCCCCAGAAGCGGGCCGGTAGCGGATGCACGACGGTAGGGACGATGGGCGACTTCTTCCTGCCGACACTGCTCTACCGGTACGCTGGTGCGAAACGTCTCGTAAATAGGCTGCACACCCACCACCTGCGCTTCATCGTAGGTACCCGCCGCAAACCCGACGCCCGGAATCAACACCGCCAGTCCGAGGAAATGCCGCAGTATTCTAGATTTGCCATAACGCATAGCTTGGCGCTCCGCTTTTGTTGAACTTGCCACGCAGTTTAGGCCGCGCAACTGAACCTGGTCTGAACGTCAAACGGGAGCGCTAACCCTCCACCACATCTACCGAGGTAATGTGATGCTGCGCATCCAGCGTGACGACAAGACCCGGACCTTGGGGCTGCGCCGCCCACAACGCGCGTGTGACCCGCTCATAATGGGCAATAAAGCGACGTATTTCCTGCCGCGACATGCGTAGAGTGGGCGCAAGCGCCAGCTCCTGCTGGTAGCGCCAGGCTTCGACCTGGGCAAACCCAGGCACCCGCAGGTGCACCCAGAAATCGATCTGCTCCCAGAACGGTTGGTAGCCTTGCAGCTGTCGATTAACCCAGCTGCGCCATCGCCCGTCTGTATCTTCCTCGCGCTCCAGGGCATTGACCGCTTCCGTGAGCTGCGCCCCGGCTTGCGGCTGCGCACCCAGACACCAACCCTCGAACACCCAATGATGTGCATGCAGCTCGCGTATCCCAACCCGATCGTCCTGACCTTTGTCAAATTCCGGCACCCGGCACGCCGTACCCGCTCGGGCAGCGGCGAGGAAGCGTTCCATGAGTTCGGTCTCATGGGTACCGGGCACACCCCGCGTCTGCAGCAGCGGGTGGACTTCCGCCGCCAGGCGCTCCCGGGCTTTGTGGGTCAAGTAAAAATCGTCCAACGAGGCCGTGGCAGCGGCTCGCGGTGCGCCCGAACTGTGTTCTGATCCAACCGCCACGTGCGCCGACGCCACGGCGTCCACCAGCGTAGCCGCCAAACTCGACTTGCCGCTCCCCTGACTGCCGCTGATGCCGACGATGCGTAGCTCGCGCTCGCTCACGAGGGCGCCGAGCAGCGACGCCAGCGGGCGCCATGCCGGGTGTCCGCTGCGCACCGCAACAATAGATGATGCATCTCCCACCAACCGTTCTGCCAGGGTCGCATACTCGAACGTCAAGGCCAGCTTCCTTTTAAAACGTTAGACATCTTTAGAGGGTCACATTTAGAGGGTCACACTCACGCGCGCGCGCAGAACCCTCAAGACCACGATGGCGAAGATGGGGAGCAACTGATGCGCAAGCGTGTGGGAACCATCCGCAACCTGCGAGTCTAACAATCTGATCGGAATAAGATCGAGCCCTGAAAGCACAAGCGGAGAACGGCATGAGCGACCAGAATTACATGCAAAGCGTTCCACACCTGAAACATATCCCATTCATCCGCCAAGGCTTAGTCGCCTTCTTCCAACGCGGCTCATCGCAAAGGGAGCGGGATTGGACACATGCAACAACCGTTCCCGGACCCACAATGCGCTTGGCTCTCAACGACCCATGGGTCGGTGCCCAACGCGCTTGCGACACGCTCACCCAGCAACAGCTTGCGATATTTGCTGCCAGCTTCACCCGATGGATTTGCGTGCAACTCCCTCTCAGCTTAAGTAACATCCGCTCGCGGTTCAGATACGAGTTTCGGAACCACGCCTGTAAGATCGCCCTCGCCGTACTAGCTGCGAGTCGAGTTGAACTCCCGATGGACCGGACAATCCATCGTCGACAACGTTAGTTCGTCTAACGTGTTGACCAACGCACGACTGTTTACCTTGAGCGCACATCACATACGCAACTCTTATCAATCCAACCCACCCACAAGGGATCGCTTCCATGTCGTTTAGAATCCTTGGTTTATCCATCGCCTTATGCCTCAGCGCCTGCAGCCAGACGCAGGTTGTGCCCGAACAGGACAACGCACCACAAGCCATCGAAGTGCGCAAGAGCCCTAACGACGATCGCGACTACCGATATCTGGTGCTCGATAACAAATTGCAGGTACTACTAGTCTCCGACGCAACGACCGACCGTGCTGCCGCTTCGCTGGTAGTCAATCGAGGCAGCTTCCATGAGCCGCAGAACCGTCCGGGCCTGGCGCACTTCCTCGAACACATGTTATTCATCCAGACAGAAACCTATCCCGAGGTGGACGGCTTCCAGGCCTATGTGACCGGCAACGGGGGTAGTTCCAACGCGTACACCGCCCTCGATCACACGAACTACTTCTTCGATATCCAACCGAGTGCCTTCCGCGAAGGTGTCGATCGTTTTGCGCACTTCTTCATCGATCCGATCATCTCCGATGAGTATGCCCAACGTGAGAAAAACGCCGTCCATTCCGAGTATCAGATGCAGATCAAAGAGGATGGATGGCGCGGTTACATGGTCTCCAAACAGACCCTGAATCCGGCTCACCCGGGGGCTAAATTCACCATCGGTTCCCTATCCACGCTGGCCGGTGATATCCAAGCCGATCTGGTGAAATTCTTCGAGGAACACTACTCCGCCGATCAGATGGCGTTGGTCGCCTTGAGCAATGAATCGCTAGATGAGCTGGAAGCCTGGATCGTGCCGTTGTTCTCCCAGATCGCCAACCGGGACGCGGGCCCAATCTACCCGGAAGTGCCGCTGTACGGCAAAGGTGCCCTGCCGGCGCGGCTGGAGGTTAAGAAGGAAAAAGCGGGTGCCGAGCTGTCCTTCGACTTTCCCGTCCCGAGCGTGCGCCCACACTATCGCAACAAACCGCAGCAATACCTTGCCAACCTCCTGGGTCACGAGGGCGAAGGCAGCCTGCACCATTATCTAAACAACCAGGGTTGGATCGAGAGCCTCTCAGCGGGGGTTTCGGATTTCGACCACAACAACAGCATCTTCAACGTCACCGTCCGCCTGACCCCCGCCGGGGAAGCGGCCGAAGAGGCGGTATCCAGCGCTTTGTTTGGCTATCTTGATATGCTGCG
>JBCCHL010000079.1:0-20152 GCA_039028775.1 Pseudomonadota bacterium
CGCCTCTTGCAAAGGTACCCGACCTGTGCGGCGAGACGCGCCTTGCCCAAGAATCGGAGCGTTGGACTGAGTCCTAAATAGTTTTTCAACAGGCTCCTAGGCTACGGCCTATCCAGCTGATTGATCGCGCAGATCGGGCAACTGATAGCCCTGCGCATCCAGATCAGCTCGCACGATTTTCTTGTCCATCTTGCCGGTCGACGTGAGCGGGATGCTGTCGACGTAGAGCACGTCATCGGGCAACTGCCACTTGGCGAACGCGGTGCCACAATGCTCGATCACATCCTGCGCCGCGACTTCTTTACCGGGTTCGAACACTACCAAGGCGACGGGGCGCTCATCCCACTTAGGATGGGGGTGGGCGACCACACACGCCTGGGCAATGCCGTCCAGCGCGACGATGTGGTTTTCCAGATCCACCGACGATATCCACTCGCCACCGCTCTTCACCAGATCCTTGGAGCGATCTGAGATGATCAGGTACTCCTCCGGGTCGATCTTGCCGACATCGCCGGTGATCAACCAACCGTCATGGAATTTATCGGGTTGGGGATTGTTGTAGTACTCGGAGCAGATCCACGGTCCGCGAATTAGAATTTCTCCAACTGTTTCACCGTCGTGGGGCAAACGTCTGAAGTCTTCGTCAAAAATGTCCAGCTCCAGACCGGGCATCAGCTGTCCGGCCTTGGCGACGTTTTCGAACTGCTCATCTTCGTGCAATGCGATCTGCGACTTCTTCATGACCCGTCGCGACAAGGTCGCCAACGGCGAGGTTTCGGTCATGCCCCAGCCTTGTATCATCTCCACCCCCAGCGTGTCCCAGAACCAGCGGATCAGCGACGGCGGCGGCGCGCTGCCCCCGCAGGTCAGGCGCGAGAGGTTCGACAGGTCATATGCATCCGGGTTGGCCTCGTACAGACCCTTCACGCCCTGCCAGATGGTCGGCACACCCGCGGAGAGGGTCACCCCCTCACTGACCATCAGATCCAACAGACGCGTCGGATCCATAAAACGATGCGGCATCACCTGCTTGCAGCCGAGCATCAGCGCAGACCACGGAATACCCCAACCCATGGCATGAAACATGGGCACGATCCCGCAGATCGTGTCGGTGGCGGACAGCGCCATGGAATCGGTCATGCACTGGGCCATGGTGTGCAGGTATTGCGAACGATGCTCGTATTCCACCCCCTTCGGATTGCCGGTGGTGCCGCTGGTATAGCACAGTCCCAGAGGGGAGTTTTCGTCGATGTTCGGCCATTCGTAGTCCGTGGGTTTACCCGCGATAAAGTCTTCGTAATCGACCGCACCCGGCAAAGCGGTCTGCCAGCCCTCATAGCCTTCTTCGGTGGCCACCACCACCCGCTCGACGCTGGGCATGCGGTCCTTGAGCACTTCCAGCAGCGGCAGCGTGTCCGCGTCGGCGATGATGATCTTGTCCTGCGCGTGCTCGATGATGTACTCGAGATCTCTGTCTGAGAGACGGATATTCAAGGTATGCAACACCGCGCCCATTCCAGCGCAAGCGTGATAGGCCTCGAGGTGGCGCGAGCCATTCCACATAAAGGTGCCGACTCGATCTCCAACCTCGATCCCAGCGTCACGCAGCGCATGAGCGAGTTGATGAGCGCGGTCACGCGTCTCCTTGTAGGTCTGGCGCCGTACCCCATTCTCCGTGGCGGTGACAATCTCCTCGTGCGGCGCAACTTTGGCCCCGCGATCAAGAATGGTGTGCATCAACAAAGGCGTGTGCTGCATAGCCATTGTAGAATCCTCCCCAGTAGCATTAGCGTTAAAAGCCCGGCAGTCTATCATTCCCCTGGCGGATGCCAAACGAGTGGCTCTACAGCCAGCTCTGTGCCGATCGTGTCCGGCAGATCCTTTAGGCTCAAATGGGCAAATGGAAAATCTCGAAACATGAAGCAATCCAACCCCGATATGGAGCACGATGCGGCCGAGCACGTGGCCAATATTCCGCATTCCAAGGCGATCGGCATGAAGTACATCAGTCACACGGAAGATGAATGCACGCTGGCGATCCGTTATGCCGAACACCTGATCGGCGATCCGGATACCGGTGTGATTCACGGCGGCGCGATCACCGCCCTGCTCGACAATGCCGCGGGATTGATCGCCCGACCGCGCCACATGCACCGCGACGTGGCTGCGATCGCAACCCTGGACATGCGCATAGACTATATGGGGAGCGCCAAGCCGGCGGTGGATGTCTACGCGCACGCGGAGTGCTTCAAGCGCACTCAGGATCTCGCGTTTGTGCGGGCGGTCGCATATCAGGAGGATCGCCACGATCCGATCGCAACCTGCACGGCGACGTTCATGCTCGGCACCCGCAACAAGCCCTTCCGGTCTCAAGACAAGGCGGCCGAGAGGGCCAAGACATGAAAATCCTGCAGGACCTGCGCGACCAGGGGCGCGAGAAGGATATCAACGCTGTGATAGCACAGATTCCCTACGCGCGCTTCCTCGACCTGCGTGTCGACCAACAAGGGGACGAGGTCATCACCGTTTTGCCGTTTTCGGAACAGATCGTGGGCAACGTCAACCTGCCCGCCATCCACGGCGGTACGCTCGGCGCGGTGCTGGAGATGACCGCCATCCTGCAATTGATCTACGACACCGCCTGCGAACGCTTACCCAAAACCGTCGACGTATCTTTCGACTATCTGCGTTCTGCTCGCGACAAGACAACCTACGGGCGTGCGATCGTTACCCGTCAGGGACGTCGCGTGGCCAACGTGCGCACGGAGCTGTGGCAGGATTCCCGCGACAAGCCCGTGGCCGCAGGACACGGCCACTTCCTGCTCTCCCCGCTGGAGTGAGTTCAGGCTTTTGACAAACGGTGGTCAACCCTGCCCCTTGGCATCGTCGAGGGGTTGCGGCTCACCGGTGACGCCATCGCGGTAGAACGTCACCACTTCCTCGTAGACCTCATCACCCACGTTGATCGCCCGGTGCACACGCGCATCGGGTGCGTCCCACCCCGCCATTCCAGCGTGCACCACCACGCGGTGGCGGGATTCGTTATCCCGATATTCGATTTCCAGAGCATCGCCCGAGACGATCACGGAAAAGCGATGACAACGATCCGAGTGCCACGGACCGGCAGCCCCCGGAGGCAGAGTCATGCGCCGGATCAGAAGCGTTTCGGTATCGGTAAGGATCTCTTGTTCCATGGCGAGATTCTCGCACCTTTACCGCCAGGTTAGGAGTTCACGGGCGAGACATCTGTTGAGAACGACGCCCGCGCCATCGCTGGTCGCGGGCGTCCCCCCTCGCTCTAAAGAAGTTTAGAGATCGGCCCCGAGGAGAATCTGGAACACGACATCCGACGCGCTTTCGTTTTTCAGATCTTCGATCAACGCAAAATCGACCCAGAATTTCGGCGTCACGCCGAGGCGTCCGCCGAGAGTGCCGAGCACACCGCCTTCAGCGGCGAGCGGATTACCCGAATCCAGCACATCGGTGTGTGCGTCAAGTTGCGCGTGAAACTCGAAGCGCCTGTGCAGCGGTATCTGCACGCCTAGGTGACCGAAGCCGACCCAGGTCTCTTGGGCTTGTGGAATCAATCCCCCTTCGCCCAGATAGGCAGCACCCGCCGACAAGGTAAAGCGCACCTCGCGTTCACTGAAAGGCAAACGATATTCGTACTCTCCCCACAAACTCACGTCCGTGCCTTCGGAACCGGAAAGATCCGCAACGTCACCGGTTGGAAATTTCACCTGACTGCGCAGCGCCAGACTGTGCTGCTGGGTAGCGACAATCTGTGCGCCAAGAAATCCTCGCGCATCTCCCAGCGCACGCACGGACTTGTCAAAGTCTGCGTAGACCACCCCATCGGCGCGGATGAAGTAGTCGAGGCGTCCGCGCGGTGCGAGGCTGCGCTCGCCATCAGGTAGACCAAACAATTCGTGAAATTCATCGACCAGACCATCCAGGCCACCGCCGGTGTGGATGACATACGGTACTTCCAGACCCCATTCAAGGCGTTCGCCCAGGCCGCCGCGCAGGCGATAGCTGGTCACGTAGGACTCGCCGTCGAAGAAGGCAAAGGTGCCTTCCCGGCTCAGGCTCTGGAAGTTGTTCGCCGCTTCGATGTTGAAACTCGCTTCGAAGCCACTGTGGGTATGGGCGCCGATCATGCGCGGTATCCCGTAGAGTTGCGTGACCGGGCTGAGATTTCGGACCCGCAACGGACCCTTCGCGCTGATATCACCGACCTGCGCGCGCGGCTCTGCCCGCACGGCTGTGGGTGCACCCGCAAAGATTGCCAGGAGAGTGAGCCCGCTTAGCAGCAGGTGATATCGCAGTGTCAGTCCCATGTACCCAATAGCACAGTCCGTTGTGCACAAATTTAGCAAAAGCGCCTGCGACAAAACCACGCGCTAAGCCTCAAATCCTGGCCGCGGCGCGGGACTACATCACGTTTCATCAGCCGACGCCGCTGAGCATGGTTCAGCGCTACTAGGAGCCAGTTGAAAAACTATTTAGGACTCAGTCCAACTCTCCGATTCTTGGGCAAGGCGCGTCTCGCCGCATAGGTCGGGTACCTTTGCAAGAGGCCAACGCGGGGCAAGAGGCGCAACGCGGTCCAAAGGTCGGAGCGTTTGACCCGCAAGGGCGCGTCAGAGCTGCGCCTCAAGATAGTTTTTAAACAGGCTCCTAGACATTGGGTGAGATCGCAGCCAACACGATGCTGCAGGTAACGAGCAGGAGCATGACGACCGCCAGCACGCCGTGCACGACTTCCCGTGCGGTCAGGTAACCACACAGCGATAGGATGAACGCGACCCCGAGCACGAGTTGCGAAGGATGCCAGAGCGGTGTGCCGGTGATCAGCACACTGCCGGCGAACACCGCCACCACAAATCCCACCAGCGTGCCGAACATCAGCCGGCGCACCGAAAAATAGTACGCACGCCAGTCTCTGACGCGCCGTGGGATCTCGGGCACCAGCACTGCGGCGAGGAAGAACATGATGCCGGGGCCGATCAGCAGGTTGTAAGCAAACGACAGATATGTCCATTCGTTGTCGCGCTGATACCACAATCCCCACCACACCAGGCTGGTGAGCACGAGGATCGCGATCACGAAGGCAGCGTGCACCCAGTAGACGCGCCCTTGGGCTAGGACCCAGCGCAGGCCACTCAAGATACGGGTGATCACCAGTGCCAACACCAGGGTGAACCCGGTGAGTACAAACTCGAAAAGCGACAACTCTCCTCTCCTCTATCCTGCTTTATCCTGAGCCAGCACGCAGTGTCGGTGAACGAACGCGTCGCTACCAGAGCGCGCCAAACGGTGGTTCGCAACGCCATACCTGCGTATTGTTGGGGCTGAAGCCGTGCCAGCCCGTGTCGCCACCTGATGGCGAACACGCGTGCGCAGGGCAGGATACCGCAAACTACCGGCCAATCAGTGTGACCCGTCGCGACGAATTCGGTTGTGATGAAACAAAAACAAGCCGGGCAACTCAGCCACACGCCTTGGGGGGCAACTATGAGCGATCATGAATCCTGGTTACAACAAGTGCGCGAACCGATCATCGACCCGCAGCGCGAAATTGTCGATCCGCACCACCACCTGTGGGCGCGCAGCAGCTGGAACTACGAACTGGCCGAGTTGTGGGGCGATACCGGTGATGGCCACAACGTGGTGCAGACCGTCTTCCTGGAATGCGGCTCGGAGTATCATCGCGATGGTCCTGAACACCTGCAACCCGTTGGCGAGACGGTCTATGTCCAAGGCATAGCCGCGGCTTCTCAAGCCGACGCCACGCAAGCGACCATCGCCGGTATCGTGGCGCGGGCCGACCTGAGCCTGGACAATCTCGACGAGGTCCTCGACGCCCATGAGAGTAAGGGCGCCGGTTTGTTTCGGGGCATCCGTCACTCCGGGGCGCGGGATCCCCATCCGGAAGCGCTGATGATCGCCGGCCAGGCTCCGGCCGGGCTGTATCTCGACGCCGCCTTCCAGCGCGGTGTTGCCCGATTGGGCGAGCGCGGCTATAGCTACGATACCTGGCACTACCATCACCAGAACGCAGACTTCTGCACGTTAGCCAAGGCGGTGCCGGATACCACCATGGTGCTCGATCACTTTGGCACGCCGCTCGGGGTCGGACCGTATGCGGGTGAACGCGAGACGATCTACAGCGCCTGGCAACGCGACATAGAGGCGATCGCCAAAAATCCAAATGTGGTCGCCAAACTCGGCGGCCTGGCAATGCCCGACAATGGCTTCGGGTGGCACGAGCGCGATCTACCGCCCACTTCCGACGAGTTTGTTGAAGCCCAGGCGCGCTACTACCACCACACCATCGAGTGTTTCGGTCCGCAGCGGTGCATGTTCGAAAGCAACTTTCCCGTCGATCGTCTCTCGCTCAGCTATCACGTGTTGTACAACGGCTTGAAAAAGATTGCCGCGAACTACAGCGATGCGGAGCAGGATCAGATGTTCAGCGGTACCGCCCGCCGGGTCTATCGACTGTAGGCCTGACCGCGCGGCAGCGCTGAACGAGCGCGGTCGCCAATTAAAACAAGATAGAGCACACATTTGATGAACCACACCCCGACACCGATGGTAGAGAAGTTCTTGAGCGCGGTAGAGCGCGTCGGCAATCGGTTGCCGGACCCAGCGATGCTGTTTTTGGGCGGCATGCTGCTGGTTTGGATTATTTCCTGGCTGTTGGCCGACTATAGTTTCAGCGTCCCGGCCGCGGAAGGACAGCGCGACCTCGCGATCAGCAACCAACTCAGCGGTACCAGCCTCGCCACCTTTCTGGCGACGATGGTCAAGACCTTTACAGGTTTCGCGCCGCTGGGCGTGGTGCTGGTCGCGATGCTTGGTGTGGGCGTGGCGGAACACACCGGGTTCATCAACGCCGGTCTCAAGGCGCTGCTCTCGATCACGCCACAGATGCTGCTCACCCCGATGCTGTTGTTGGTGGCTATCGTCAGCCACACCGCTGCCGACGCCGGCTATGTGTTGGTCATCCCGTTGGGCGGCATCATCTTCTATGCGGCCGGGCGGCACCCTCTAGCCGGTATCGCCTGCGCCTTTGCCGGGGTGTCCGGAGGATTTTCCGCCAACTTCATCCCAAGCGGTATCGACCCCCTGCTCCAGGGTTTTACTCAGCAGGCCGCCCAGATCCTGGACCCCAGCATCGAGGTTAACCCGCTGAACAACTGGTTCTTTACCAGCGCCTCCAGCCTGGTCGTCATCCTGATCGGCTGGTATCTCACAGACCGAGTGATCGAACCACGCCTCGCTGGCACCACCGTCGACGGCGAGGATAACAGCGCTGATCAGATGCGCGGCCTCAGCGCGCACGAGAAGCGCGGCCTCTGGGCGGGCAGCGCGGCGATGCTCGTGGGCATCCTGTTGCTGGTGCTGGCCCTGTGGCCCGAGGACTCGCCTCTGCGTGCCGCGGACGGCAGCATCACCTCGTTTGCCGCGCCGGTCATGCAGTCGATCGTGCCGCTCATTTTTCTGCTATTCATCATTCCCGGCACCATCTACGGCTACGTCGCGGGTACGGTGCAAAGCCACAAGGATATCATCCAGGGAATGAGCGACAGCATGGGCACCATGGCGTACTACCTGGTGATGATCTTCTTCTGTGCCCAATTCACGTATGCCTTTGCCCAATCCAACCTCGGAGCCCTGTTGGCGGTGGAAGGCGCGGGGGTGCTACAGGCTCTGGCGTTGCCGGGGTCGTTCACGCTGTTCGGCATCGTGTTGCTGACGGCTATCGTCAACCTCCTGATCGGGTCCGCCTCCGGCAAGTGGGCGCTGCTCGCACCGATCTTTGTGCCCATCCTCATGCAGGTGGGTATCTCACCGGACCTCACCCAAGCAGCATATCGCGTCGGCGATTCTTCGACCAACATCATCACCCCGCTGATGCCCTACTTTCCGTTGGTGGTCGCTTATTGCCAACGCTGGGTGTCGAATACCGGAATCGGTACGGTCACGGCCCTGATGCTGCCGTTCTCCATCACCTTTCTGCTGCTGTGGAGCTTGTTCCTGATCTTCTATTGGATGTTGGGACTGCCACTCGGTCTCGCCGCCAGTTATACCTATCCGGCCTGACGACGTCGCAGCATGATCGCCAACCCCGCAAGCGCTAACAAACTGATCCATACCGCGGGTTCCGGCGCGGCGTAGCCGGTCACCGCCGAGGCATAGGCCTTGGCGCTGACCCCGGCCACTCGGGGCAAAGCCACTTCGGTGTCCATCGCACCCTCTGGGCGATCGTTATAGCGTTTGCGTGACACAGCAACAAACGAAGTCCAGCGAGTCGCCAGAGCGTAGGCCAGACCCAGATCGGTAACGCTCGCGCGAAGTTGCTCATCGTCCATGCCATCGTCGCGCAGCGCATCCGGCGTGGTAAAACTATGCATCAGCTCTGCAACCCGGCCGCGGGCCCAGAGGCGTCTTATCGCGGGGCGCTGGTCGGTGTTCTCCAATCCCAGCACGAGTGGCAGGACAAGGTTTCCAGCTGGGGTTCGGCCTTGGATTTCGACCACTCCCGATTGACGATCTCGAAAGCGGCCACTGATCCGAATCGAGTCGCCCGCATACAGATCCGGGACACGTTCCGGCGTGATACCGTGAACGTCAAGCTCACCCCAGTCGATGCGGATGTTGGTCAGTACCGGCGAGCGCAGACGCGCGGCGAGATCCGCAACCTGTGCCGAGACATCCTGTTTATCCGCAGACGCATCCAGAACGCGCAAGAAGCCCCGTCCCTGACGGGCCATCTCCGCGAGCAGGAAGCGATTTACACCACTGCCTACCCCGAAGGCGAACAAGCGGCTGTCACCGAGCATGGTCTTGATCAATTTAAGAATCTCGTATTCGTTACCGATGTAACCGTCGGTCAGGAAGACCACATTGCGTATATGGCCGGGCTGGACCGGCGTCTGCAGCGCCTGACGTATGCCCGCGGACATTTCGGTGCCGCCACCGCCGAACAGGTGCTCGACATAGCGTATGCCTGCCGCCACGTTGTCCGAGTTTGCCTGCTGCGGGCGCAGCGTAAACTCCGAGGCCCGGTCGCTGAAGCGGATGATGCGAAAGCTATCGTCCGGCCGCAGCTGCCGCAGGGCAAGACGCATAAACGCTTTGCTCGCCTGCATCGGCAAGCCTGCCATCGACCCGGAGCAATCGAGTACAAACACCATCTCCCGCGGAATGGCCTCGACGTCTATGTGATCTACAGCCGGTGGCTCGATCAGAAGGCTGAAATAGCCACCCTCGCCGAGCTCGAAGTGGCTGAGCACTCCGGCTTCAGGCTCAGACGGTGCAAAACTATAGCGAAAGACGAAGTCCCGATCGTCACGCACGTGCCCTGCCGCCAGGCTCACTTCAGCCTGGGTGGACGAGACATGACGGATGTTCATCTGATGCGTGGGGCTGGTGATCATATCGATGGCCAGCGGCGTCTCAAGCTCGATGTGCAGGGTGACACGCTCCCCAGGTGGAGGCACATGTAGACCGCCGACCGGGGCATAGGCCGGTGGCGTGTCCAGGTGATGGGCCTGCATCTTCGGTACATACCTTGGCCCGACCACCATGGGTATCACCAGCTCATACGCACCGTCCACCTTCAGCACCTCCTGGCTATAGGCCAGCTCGACACTCAGGGGCTGGCCGGGCATCAGGTTGGCTACTTTCTGGGTGAACATATTCGGTCGGTGCTGGGTGAGCAGGGCCGCAGCCTTGCCCTGGGCTTTGGCTTTTTCGAACGTAGCCGCAGCCTGTTGCTTTTCCTGGATCTGCGCCTCGATGACCTCATCGCCAACCTCCATGCGCATGGCGTAAACCGCCGCTTTGCGATTCAGTGGAAACAGGTAGCGCGCGTTGACCGGCTTGGTGTAGGGATTGGCAAACTCTTGTCGCAGCGTTACCTGCGCAAGATCGCCAGAAAGTTCTACGCGGTAAGCCAGGTTCAGCGCGCTGATCTGCTCGATCTGCCCATCCACAACCACCTCGAGCACACCAGCCGGAGCAGCGCTATCCGCATGCGCCAATCCGGCCGACAAAATTACCAACGCTCCAACAAGAATTTTCATATCGCTCCTCATTTCAATCCCAAAGATCAACCTGCGACAACCTCATCGAGGTCGAACCTGCGCCTGATCGCCGCATGCCATGTCTCCACTTCGGGCGCGGCCATCTCATCCGGTATCACCCGCTGGATCATCGTCCAGCGGCTGCCGGGATTCTGCAGCCACAGCCACACCGCCTCGCCGATACTCATGGCCAACTGCCCGCTGTCCGAGCGGTAGCTGACAAAGACCGCAAACGCCCCCAACTCCGGATGTTCCGCGCGATAGCGCGCCGAGCGCATCTTGGGCAATAAGCGTTCGAACTGGGTATGGAACCCCGCCGCCGCAAAGCAGCGCAGCGGGTCATGCAGATGGCGCAGGGGCGATTTGGTGGATGCGAGGGTCAGGCCAAATGGCCCGTAGCTGTACTTTTGTGCGGTACCGCCATAGGTGGCGAGATACCGCCGTTCGATAGCGCTCAAGCGTTCCGTTCGCATAGAAAAACCAGCCGCGACCATGGCCGGCTCGGGGGTAGGGAGGGACGCAGAGGTGTCCAATGGTCGCGGCTGGATACTGCCAACAGTGGCAGCGAACAGAAAGAACGGCAGCGCAAACAGGAAGCCCAACGGACGACCCCGGGTCGCCGCGGGCAAAAATTCTTCGATGGCGCGGACCGGCCGCGGCGGGAGCCACTTCCAGATCAGCACGGTACAGATGCTCAGCACACAAAGCCCCAACAAACTATGGCCCGGTTCGGCCATGAGGTTCAGGGCGGGGGTGTATGCCAGACCCAACGCGAGAAGCGTTACCCGCAGGGTATTACCGAGCAGCGCTATCGCAAACCACAGCGGCAAGCGGGCCAGCATCGCCCCAAGGGTTGGGCCCTTGAGCGCGGCGGCCACACCCAATACCAGCGCACAGAGCATGAGTAGACGCGAACCAGCACACGGCAGATCGATCACCACCTCGAGCCCATTCAACCATAGCGTTATACCTGAGCAGCTCGTGTTACTGATCAGAGCACCCAACGTCGCGCAGGTCAGCTGCGCGGTAAGCATCTGTAACGGGAAGCCTACCAAGCGTTGTAGGATCACCTCGATGGGCAGACATAAACAGAACAACAGCGCCAGCCAGAGCGGTTCTATGCGGCGGACACGGTCCTGTAAGCGTGCGAGGCGCGCCAGCGCATAGACGTCCACGCCCAACAACAATGCGCCCAGTACGTTGATGTCCAACACTTGGGCGACCAGGCGAATGACTGCGCTCAAACAAAGCAGCCACAACATCGGAGTAGAAATTCGCGCAGGCCCAGCCAGCAGCGCACTCGACCAGGACCAGCCGAACATCGCGATCGTGAGCAGCGCCACCGCTGCACCGATAGAATCGTAGCCGGGATTGAACCAGCTGCGTACCAACCAGAGCATAGGATCCAGTGCGAGTAGGCACACCCCGGCGCCGATCAGCACACCGGCGGCCACAGTCTTATGATTTGATGGGATGGATTGCATGCCGGAAAGCCTGACCCTGCACGGTGCAAGGCCGTCACCCGCGACGTGTCGAAGCGCACGACAAGGTGGCTCGTTTTCACACCCGTGCAGTGCAAAATAACCCGCTATTAGTGCAAAATCTCCGCAATTCGCACGGATGTGCTCCACGGATACCCCGCTTTACGTATCATGAGTGCCATGCAGAAAATACTTGTAGTCGATGACGACCCTCATATACGCGATGTGGTCTGCTTCGCGCTGGAGCAGGCCGGTTTTGCAACTGTGACCGCAAACGACGGCGCAGCAGCGCTCGCGGCGCACAAGTCCGGCGCGCCGGACCTGATCATCCTCGACGTGTTGATGCCGGAACTAGACGGCCTCACGGTGTGCAAGGAATTGCGCAAGATCTCCTCGGTGCCGATCATCCTGCTGTCCTCGCGTGACGAAGAGGTCGACAAAGTGATGGGGTTGGATATGGGCGCGGACGACTACGTCGGCAAACCGTTCAGCCCGCGGGAATTGATCGCGCGCGTCAACGCCAATCTGCGCCGCCAGCAAGCCGAGCTAGCCGATCCGGCGAATCAGAACGAGGTGGATGACTACGTCATCAACCACGACACCTATGAAGCCACCTGGAGCGGCCATCTGCTGCGTCTGACCCAGACCGAGTTCCACCTGCTGGCCACCTTGGCATCCTATCCGGACAAGGTGTTCTCCCGCGACGCGCTGATGGAGCGCGCCTACGACGTGCACAAGATTGTCAGCCACCGCACCATCGACAGCCACATCCGCCGGCTGCGGGAGAAATTGCTACAGGTGGGCGCTCCCGGTATTCGCACGATCCACGGCATCGGCTACCGCCTGGCCCGACCGTGAACACCACGCCGCGCATATCCCTGCGTGTGGTCTTGATCGGGATCAACCTAACGGTGTTGATTCTACCTCTGGCCGGAATCCAGCTGATGCGTATCTACGAAAGCGCCCTGGTACGCCAGACGGAGTCTGCCCTGATTGCGCAGGCGGCGTTCATCGCCGCCTTTTACCGCGCTCAGGTGATCGATCAGGGTACCCAGAACTGGTTGCAGATAAGCCGCGAGATCGACAACGATCAGCTTAAAGTCCAGGAGGACGGTTGGCTGCCACGGCCGCCGGAGTTGGACCTGACCTCATCGCCGCTGCTACCGCCGTTCCCCGACGCCAAACGCAGCGCGGAACCGAACGACTATGCCGCGCGTGCAGGCGCGCGCCTGCAACCCGTGCTCAAAGACGCCCAGCTGACCACGCTTGCGGGCATCCGCGTGACCGATCCCTGGGGCTCGATCATCGCCAGCACTGGCGATGACGTTGGCCTGTCCATCGCCCACGGGCCGGAAGTGGCCCTGGCGTTGAACGGGGAATCCGCAAGCCGAATCCGTCAGAAAGTGGATGGCAGCGAGCCGACCACCATAGACTCGCTTAGCCGCAACTCCAACGTGCGTGTGTTCGTAAGCAGTCCGATAGTTCTGCATGGCCGCTTGATAGGGTCGGTGATGCTATCGCGCACGCCACCCAGCATTCTGCAGGCGCTGTACGCCAAGCGCTGGCTCTTGCTGCAGGGTTTTGGCCTGCTGATCGCACTGGTGGTGATCATGTCTTTGATGACCTTCCGCTTGATCGCCCGGCCGATCGGACGCCTGAGCGAACAGGCTCAGAAGATCAGCAGCGGCGAGATCTCCGCCCACACCACGCTGGCTAGCCCGGAGTCGCGCAAACCGCGCACGCGTGAGATTGCTCAGTTGCAGGAAGCCATCACCGAGATGGCGCAGACCCTCGAACATCGGGCCAACTATCTGCAGGACTTTGCCCGCCACGTCTCGCACGAATTCAAGACGCCCATCGCATCGATACGCGCCGCCATCGAGGTCCTCCAGGACCACAGCGCCAGCATGGACGCAGAACAGACCGAGCGTTTCATGCGCAACATCGAGGCCGACGCTGACCGCCTACACCGCCTGACCCAGCGCTTGCTGGAACTTTCCAGGGCCGAGTTGAGGGTGAGCGCAGACGTGCCGGCGCACAATCTGCTCGAGACTGTGCAGGAAGCCCTCGTCGGTTTCGATCAGGCGGACGTGGTGCTGACCGGAATCGACGGTCGTTTGGATGTGCGCATCGAACCGGCAACTCTGCAGGCCGCCATCGAGACCTTGATCGAAAACGCAGTGGAGCATGGGGCGACCCAGGTGGTGCTCAGTACGCCCGACGGACATACCCTGAGTATCGCGGATAACGGACGCGGGATTTCTCCCAACAATCAGGATCTGATCTTCACGCCGTTCTTTACCACCCGACGCGACGAAGGCGGTACCGGCCTGGGACTGAGCATCGCCCGCGCACTCCTACAGACAAGCCGAGCCACCTTGTCGCTGAATTCCAACATGCAACCCACGCGCTTCGACATCGGTTTCACCCAGGCTTGATACCGCCGGAACCAGGCCCTATGGCCAGAGGGACCCGACCGGGTCCGCCATCCGCTGTAGCGAGAGCATCCGGTAGCGCCCGTCGGCGCTCGGTCAGGAGATAAGTGCGGCGGAAGCTGCGACAATAGATCTTCGGGAGATGAGGGAGCTCGCTATATCCATGCAAAGCCGGGGCTACTTTTACGGCTGGAACATTGTCGCCATATGCGCATTGCTGGGCTTCCTGGGTACGGGTTTCTATTCCTATTCACGTGGCATCTTCCTGCCGTCGTTGGCCGAAACCCTGGCGGACGGCAGCAGATTCGCCATCTCCTGGGGCTTTTCATGCGCGGCGATCGTGGGCGCTATCATCTCCCCGCGTCTGGGCGCCTATCTCGACAAAAACTCCCCACGGCGCGTTATCTTGGTCGGCATTGTTGTTGTTTCTTTGTCGTATCTGGCCCTGGGTGCGACCCAGACGTTGTGGCAGTTCTACCTCGTGGTAGCGCTGGGTATGGGTATCGGCATGAGCTGCATGGGCGGAATGACGTGGCATCGGTGCGTCATCTACTGGTTCGATCACTGGCGCGGCAGGGCGATCGCCCTGTCGGTCATGGGCGCCTCCGCGGCTGGCATGATGATGCCCCCGCTGGTCACCAGCCTGGTCGACAGTTACGGCTGGCGCACGGGCTACAACGCGTTTGCGATCTCAACCTTCGTTTCTCTTTTTTTTGTCGTCTACTTCCTGTTGAAGGATCGGCCGGAGGATGTGGGCGAAGTGCGCGACGGGCTCCGCTATGTCGAGCACCACGAACACGAGATGGTCGAGGTCGAACAGGACAACCGCACCTGGGTCTGGCAAGAGTTGTTGCGCTCCCGCGCTTTCTGGAGCATCGGACTCATTTTCGGCTCGATGGTATGCGTGTTCGGCGCGGTCATGTTGCACCTGTTCGGTCACTTGTTAGATTTGGGATTCTCCACGACCCAGGCGGCTTTGATACTGTCGATCACCGCAACCTTCGCCTGGCTCGGCAAGCCGGTAGTAGGGATGTTGTCCGACTACCTGGGCGCTCGGATCAGCATCTGGATCGCCCTGGTGAGTCAGGGATGTGCACTGCTGCTGTACACTCAGGCCGACACTTTCTTCCTCGCCGCATGCGCGGCCAGCCTGTACGGTTTCGGCTATTCCGGCATGTCACCCCTGCGCACGTTTGCCGTCTCGACCTCCATCGGCAGTGCTTCTTTCGCGATGGCAACGGGCGTCTTGCGCTGGGTGGAGTTGCCCTTTGTGCTGGCTGCCTCCCCCCTCGCGGGCCTGATCTATGACTACACCGGCAGCTACCACTATGCCTTCCTGATCCTCGCCGGGTTGATGGCGGTGGCCTGCATCGGGCCGTTCTTCATCCGGGTTGGCGGGCGGGCGGAAAGGCGCACGCTGCAAGCGGAGGGCTAGTCAGCCTCCCCGGCGCGGGTAAGGACTTCTTCGACAAAACCCGCAACGTAGCGATCATCATCGGCGCGCAACGCTTCCACATCGGCGCGACAGGCCTCAGGAATGCCGTGATTGCATGCGGCCTGCAGCAGCGCGTAGGCAACAGACTGGCGCACCGTCGAGCGCGGCAACAGCGCAACCTCGGTGTTGTTCGGTTCGACTCCCACGGCCAGACGGGCTAACAACGCGGTAAACAACCGAACGTGCTGCGCGGTGGTACTCCGAGCGATCTGACCGAGCGCATAAGCGGCGTTCGAGCGCGCGAGATCGTCCTCGTCTGTGCACAAGACCCCGAGCAAAGCCTCTAATACGTCCGCATCGTCCCCCAACGCCTCCGTGCCCAAGGCAAAAGCGGCCATCCGGCGCACGCCGACCCGTGTATGTTCGAGCGCAGGGAGGGCGACCTTGGCTTCGGGCCCCAGGGCGCGCACGCCGTAAGCAGCCGCGCGACGGGTGCTCTCGGTCGGTGCGGTCAGGGCAGTCCCCAGCGCGCTGCGGGCCTCAGCCTCGCCCTGTCTTGCGAGCTGTGCGAGATTGTAGGCTGCGGCCACCTTTTCATCTTCGCGACCGTCTTCCAGATCGCGACGACAGTCAGCAGCGCGCACCGCGACGGTGTCCGGCTGCACCCCATCGGTCCAGCGCCAGATCTCATCCACTACCGGCTTAAGCTCGCGTCGCACCGCAGCGGGTTTTGCCCAACCACGCGATGCGGGTATCCGCGTGCGCGCGAAGTAGAACTTGTACATATACCGACCGGGTTGTTCTGGTGCCTGGCGCGAGCCGCGATGCACTATGTCGTAATGACAAATCGCCACACTGCCTTTGGGAACGGTCACAAAGCGACGCTCAAGATCGGGGACGCCCAGTGAGGCGAGCGCCTGCGCATTGCGTGTGTCGCGAAGCTCGATATCGTCCGAGTCCATCACTTCTTTGAAGAACGCCCGATCGAACGCGTCTCCCGGATGATAACGGCCGTCCTCGCGCTCGAAGTCCTTGGTCCAATATTGGGTTCCGGGTGCTATCTCTGTCGGTCCGTTCGCTAACGTCACCGCCTGCGGATAGTAAAATAACAACGCCCAATCCGGGCGATGGGAACGATAGTGTCCGCGCTCGTTCCACGGCAGATTGCCATCCTGATGAAAGACCTGATCACGGCCAGTGGCCTCATGTAGAAAACAATGGGGGTGGATGAGATAGTCCGGGCCGACCAGGGTTTCGAGCGCCGCTACCAGCGCAGGGGCGTTCAACAGAACCTGCAGTTCGGGGACCGCTTGAACCAGAGCCCGATCGCCGAGCGTGTCCAGATGTGCGGTTTTGCTCGGTGCGGCCGCAAGGTCTGTATATATCTGCGCCGCCCGATCGTACAGCGTATCGTCATCCACGTCGGGCAACATGTCAGGCGACAAAACGGTAATACCGTCGACAACAAATTCCTCGTGCATCCGACGCAGGTTTTGCGTATTTAAAGCGGCTCCCATCGACTCTCCCCTCCTAAGATGTTGTGGCCTTTCTGGCTTACGCCGGCCGCTCCAATGCCTGTTGCTGCGCAGCTTCAACCTCGGCGCGGGTCAGGCGGATACCCAGGCTGAGCAGGAACGCACCGGTGAAGGTGACCAGACAACCCCAGAACAGACAGGTTTCGAGCAACGCCTTGGTCTCGGCGGTCTGTTCGGTGAGCGCCCCATCAAATCCGGTGGTCGCGAGCAGCGCCATCGCCAACGTCGGCGCCAGCAGATAACCGGTCTTGAAGGCCGAGTTATAGACCCCGACAAACGCACCCTCGCGACGCCGCCCACTCTTGAGTTCGTCCACATCACAGACATCCGCCACGATGGAGAGCGGCAACAGCTCTATCGCGGTGTTGCCGATGGGCAACGCCAGCACGTGAAACAGAAAGTACCAGTACGGCTCGCCCGGCTTGAAACTCACGAGCGCCATCAGCGGAACCGTCAGGCTGAGCAGCATACAGACCTTCAACATCTGAACCTTCTCGACGGTCTTGCCGATGTGGCGGATCAGGAGGTTGAGACCCATGCTGACGATCGCCCCGCACAGGGTCGCCCAGCCGATCAGGATCGCAAATCCAGACTTGTCGCCGTCGTAGATGATGTAGGTGATGAGATACGCAGCGAAGCTGATCGAAAAGTACTGGCCCACACCGTAGAAAAAGACCGTGCCGACCAGAAACATGAAAGGCCGGTTGCCCAGGGTGATCTTGAGCGCGGCCTTCAGCGGCAGGGGTGCGTCCGGGGCATCTGCCTCCGCCCGCTCGCGCGTACCGAAGGCGGCCAGGAGCCCGGTGATGATGACGATCGCACCCACCCCGCACATGACCACGGCCACGCCGGTGGCCTCGTTGTCGAAGTACTCCGGATTGGTGGCAAAGATGAACGGCAGAGTCGCCACCACGGTCATCGGCACGCCTATCAGGTGACGCCAGCCGACGATGCGTGTGCGCTCCTGATAGTCTTTGGACAGCTCCGCCCCGAGCGCATAGTAGGGCACCACAGCCATGGTGTGTGTCACGTAGTAGAGGAACTTGAACAGCAGGAAGTAGACGAAGATCGACACGATCGAAGGCATCGGCTCCCAGAACATGACGAAGGTCGGCATCCAGCTCAGCGGAAAGACGATGCCGAGGGTGATCGAGCCGATCAGGATCCAGGGTCGGCGTTTGCCCATCTTGGTGCGCGTGCGATCGGACCATTCGCCCACCAGCGGATCGGTCGCCACATCGAGCAACTTGACCAGGGGCTGCCCGATCGCGATCCACAACGGCGGTATGGCAAACGTCGTGGTATAGAAGAAGAACATATATTTGCCGATGATGCTCTTGATCAGATAATCGGCACCGTTGAACAGGCTGTAACAGACGCGCTCCGACACGCTCAAAGGCTGTTCGGCATCCGCCTGTGCGTGCGGCACGGTATCGCTCGATGTGTCGCTCAATTTATCCCCTCAGGCAACAACTCCCATAGTCTAAGGCTACCCGTCCGCCGCCCTTCTGGCCACCGCAAGCAGCTGCACCTCGATGCACAATCCGGGCAACCAGCGACCGAGACGGCGATTGAAGTGATACCACCAGGCAAAGTTTTCCAGGCCGCGCAGCAGTCCTCCCGAGATGATGCGAAAGCCACGCTGACAGTCGATCTCGAACAGCGGTGCGAGGTCCCGCCGTATGCTGCGCAGGGAGTAGGTCTGCACGTGATCTGAGCCGCGCAGGCCATAACGCCGTACCATAGCGCGGCGCAATTTGGCGATCGGCTCGGGAAAGGTCGGCACCCCGCAGACAAACAGTCCGCCGGGTTTGAGAATGCGATGTATCTCGGCGATCAATTGCTGGGGTCTGTGCAGATGTTCGAGGAGTTGTTCGCAGACCACGACGTCGAAGCTGTCGTCCGCAAACTCGAGAGGCTGTTCGGCATTGCCCACGATGATGCGATAGGGATTGTGCGTAAACACATCGTCCTTACGGCCCGGATCGATGTCCATACCGAGCATGTCGAAGCGCGCGCCGATACCCGCCGCGTCGAGGTACACAAACGTACGCCCGAAACCCGACCCGATGTCGAGTAGCTTGTGGTTGGTTTCTGGTCGGGTGACGAGCCAGGCCTGTAGATACTCGGCCAGTGCGGGATAACGAGCGAGACGGAGACGGTATTTGACCTTGGCGGGTTCAACGCCATAAGCCCAAACGTCCTTGCCGGGACGGAACAACACAAACACGGCGGCGCCAAACACTACTAAAGACCAGGTCATTGTACGCAAGTTCGAACCCGCGCAACATGCGTGCGCTGGCAGCAGCCGCGAAGCGCAAACCGGCGTTAGTGGGTGTTGAGGTCGGCCTCGCCGGTGACACAGTTTCTACCACGGGACTTGGACACGTAAAGACAGCTATCCGCGCGGGCGATGAAGTCTTCCAGGCTCTCGCCCACGACGTATTGGGATACCCCGAGCGAGATCGTGACCTTTTCGGTTTCGTTGTTGGCGCCGTCCCTGGGTTTCTGCGACTCTACGATCGTCCGGATACTCTCCGCCAGCATCATGGCCCCGTCATAGGGTGTGTTGGGCAAAAGGATGGCAAACTCCTCGCCCCCGTAGCGGGCCAACAGATCTCGGCCTTTGACGCACTGCTCCATCTCTTGCGCAACAAAGCGTAACACGCAGTCTCCCACAAGATGTCCAAACCGGTCGTTGAAGGATTTGAAACGATCGATGTCCGCGATGATCAGGCACAGCTGGGAACCGGCATCCGCAGCTTCCCGGGTGCGGCGGCGCAGGGCCTCATCGAAGGCACGCCGATTGGCGACGCCGGTCAGCGCATCGGTCAGGGAGTCTCGGCTCAGCCGCTCGACTTGCGAACGCAGTTGCGTCAGCTCATCGGCCATGATCTTGAGCGAACCTTCCACCTCCTGGGAACGGGCTTTGGTACGCGCCGTTTCACGCACCAGATCCACCACCAGGCCGCTGAGATCCGCCGATGAGCTGACGCAACTGCGTTCGCAAGTCGAGCGGCTGAGCCGAGACTCCCTGACCGATGCGCTGACCGCTCGACTTGCGAACGCAGTTGCGTCAGCTCATCGGCCATGATCTTGAGCGAACCTTCCACCTCCTGGGAACGGGCTTTGGTACGCGCCGTTTCACGCACCAGATCCACCACCAGGC
>JBCCHL010000080.1:0-19719 GCA_039028775.1 Pseudomonadota bacterium
AGCGGAACGTGATGCCATTATCAAACGGATCGGTGGTATTCACCCGGTCGAAGGTTAAGGTGGTCGAATTCGCTGCGTTTGCCGCTTGGGTGGCGCGCAACAGGACCGCCTGCTGACAGTCGGAGACGAGCACAACATCGTTGACTTCAAACCCCGGGCTGCCGCCGGGCGTGTTCAGCACCAAAGATAGATCCTGTGGCTGGAAAAACGCTCCCAGGTGGGCGACGGGCTGTTCCAGTGAACGGAACAGGATGAGGTCCGAATTCGGATCGAGGCCGGTACGGTCGATGCCATTGCCGGCGATGTGGACGCGGGCATTGGTGCCCCCTTCTGTACGCGGCAGGATCACCGTGTCCGGTATCCAGGTGCCGTTGCCTTGCGACTCAAACCCCTGCACCGTGCGCCAGACGAAGTACTCGGGGATCTGCGTCTCCACACCGATCAACCCGTTGATCAGAAACTGGGGCTCCGGCGCACAGCCGAGATAGCCCGCATTGCGCGCCGCATCGGAGATAAACTCAAACGAGAAGCGCGCGTTCTCCTGCAGCCGCGCCTGGGCCCGGATCACATCGTACGTGCGCGAGTTGCCAACAAACAACTGCACGATACCAGCGACGACAATCAGGCCGAGCGTCAGGGCAATCATCAGTTCGATGATGGAGAAGCCGCGTCTAACTCGTTTCATCGGGATCCTTTTCACTTCCTAATCCTTCTCTCTTACCTTCTTACCTTATTACCTTCTTACCTTCTTACCTTGCTTACGCTTGCTTACGCTTGCCTTTTCCCACTTACCTTCCAGGTCTTGCCGTCAGCCTTGGCTTTCGATATCGACGGTTTGTGTGGCGCCGGAAAAGTCTGACCACTCGACCGACACCGTGACCATGCCGTTGACGGCGATCGCAATCGATCCGCGCCCGTCGGGTAAGCCCGGCTGAACCGCCACCGCACCGATGGTCCCGGCCGCGCGCAGCGCGTTGCAGGAAGCATGGGTGTTGTGGCCACCGAGGGTGCACTTCCACATCGCCAGATCGAAGTCGACCATCTGCGCCGGGGTGCAGGCGTTGGCGATACAATTCGGCGCGCCTGGTGGATCGTCGTTCATGGCCACACCATAGCTGGCCGCACCGGCCGCGCTATTGACGCGGATGCGATCGAGGATGCCGTAGGCCAGTTGCACCGCTTCACTGCGCAGCAGCGCATCGCGATTGTTTTGCAGACTGATCATCTGCAAGCCGGTCACACCCAGTACGCCAATGCCCATGATCAGCACCGCCACCAGCAGTTCGATCATCGAGAAACCACCACCGCGACGACGACCCGGTCGTCGCCTTGGGTGGGTTGTTAAGCGTCGGTTCTGCATCTGTCCCATGTCGCAGATCTCCCTTAGAAGCAGTTCGTTTCACGCACCGACGCGCGACCGATCGCGCTGATATCGATGGTGCGCCCGGGGTCGTCGTCCGCATCCTGACCACACAGCAAAACAACGCCGGCCAGATTGTTGAGGATCATGCCCCGAGAGTTATAGGACAGGGCGTACTCTTCATTGAGGCCACCCAGCGCGTTAAACGTAAAATTCTGACCTTCCAGCGGAAACACGCGCAGCGGATTGTTGCAGTTGCCGGGGGAGCCCTGGGTGACACAGAAACCATCGCCCCACTCGTCATTGGCCGCGTTGGCCGCATTGGCCTGCAGGCTGACGGTGCCCCCGAGCAACGACGCTTCGCTGCGGGTCAGATTGATCGCCGCCACCATCGCGTTGGCATTGGCCGCCATCCGCCGCTGGGTGGTGAAATCGTTGAAGGCGGGCATCGCGTACAACAGCAATACCGAAGCGATGGTCATGACCACCATCAGCTCAACGATAGAGAAACCGCGTCTAGAGGTCATCGTCGATCCAATCATCTTCGTCCGCGCCGATGTTGTTGCTATCGTCTTCGTCCCACTCCCGCTGTCCCATCTGATCGATGGTCATGAAGCCGTCATCGGACATCGGCCCAACCTGGGGATCCGCGGTGAGGAGGTAGGTGTCCTGGGTCAGAGCGGCATTGATGGTATAGCGCTGGCTGGTGACACTGAGTGGGCGGCACAGTTCGTTCCCAAGCGGCCCATTGGTGGAACCTGCATCCGCGATACCATCGCCGTCATCGTCGACCGCACCCACGTAGCTGAAGTTGACCGCGTTCCAACGCTCCAGTGCCTGCGCACAATTGAGCAGATCACCCTGGGCTTCGGAGCGATAGCCGCGTTCGGTGTATTCGGTATAGATCGGCGCAGCCACCGCGGCGATGACCGCAAATATGGTCACGGCGATGAGCAATTCGATGAGCGTAAAGCCACGATTCGGTTGGCGTGCCTCGCGTGAATACATCTATACCTGTCCCCATTTAAACAGGGCAACAGATTAGCGCGCGGGTCTGTACCTCGAAAGCACGCACCGTCCAGCGGTCGATTTGGCGGGATAAACGGTCCTTTTTTCGGACGTCGCACCCTCACAGCGCCGAAATTAGGCAGTTTATGTGCATTTATGCCAGGGTGAGCAACACCTTCCCCACGGTGTTGTTGCCGGCCACCAGCGCATGGGCAGCTTCCGCCTCCTCGATCGCAAACCGCGTTTCGATCACCGGCTGGATCTCTCCCGCCGCTATCGCAGGCCAGATGTGCTCTTGCAACGCCTGCATCACCGCGGCCTTCTCGGCGATCGGACGCGCGCGGAGGGTTGAGCCGATCACCCGGACGCGTTTCATCATCAACGCGCCAAGATTGATCTGGGTCTGCGCCCCACCCATCAAACCGATGAGGACCAGGCGCCCGCCAAGGCCCAGCGCGGCCAGGTTATCGCTCAGATACTGCGCCCCGACCGGATCGAGTACCACATCCACCCCAGCCTCCCCCGCCCAGGCGCGCAGCGCCGGCAGGAATTCACCGTCATAGCGACAGTGCCCACCATCCGCCCCAAGAGCGACGCAGCGGGCGATCTTCTCTTCGTTGCCCGCCGTGACAAAACAGGGATTGTGCGAAGCTTTGAGCATCTGGATGGCAGCCGTCCCGACGCCGCTGGCACCGGCGTGCAGCACCACCTTTTCGCCGGGTTGTAGCCCAGCTTCCATGTACAGGTTCAAATAGGCGGTTGCGAATACCTCTGGCAAGGCGGCCGCATCGACAAGGTCCAACCCCGCTGGCGCGGGGAGTACCTGCCCGGCGGGCACGACCACCTCCTCAGCATAGCCGCCACCCGCGAGCAACGCGCAGACCCGATCGCCCGCCGCTACCCGACTGACCCCCTCGCCAACCTCGATCACCTCACCCGCGCACTCGAGTCCCATGATCGGACTGGCGCCGGGCGGCGGCGGATATCCCCCCGCACGCTGGACCAGATCGGCCCGATTGATCGCCGTCGCCACATTGCGGATCCGGACCTGACCAACCCCGCAGGCTTCATCCGCTACCTCGGTCCAGTTCAGGTGTTCGCCCTCGACCACTATCGCCTTCATCCCATCCCCTTTTGCTGCTCAGGCTCCATGACCTGGGTTCTAACTCGTCTGTTTAGTTTCACCGCTCACGGCCAATCTCCACCGCTCCCATCTACCACGACATGCGGATCTTCAGCCCTTCATCATGCAGATAGTGTTTCAGCTGGCTGACGGTATAGTCGCCGTAATGCACCATCGATGCGACCAGGGCGGCATCCGCCTTACCCTCGCGCAGCACATCGCGCAGATGTTCCGGCACCCCCGCCCCGCCCGATGCGATCACCGGTATGCGCACAGACTCCGACAACATCCGGGTGAGATCGAGGTCATAGCCGTCCTTGGTCCCATCCGCATCGATGGAGTTGACCACCAGTTCACCCGCACCGAGCCGCTCCCCTTCGAGGGCCCACGCGAGCGCATCCAAGCCCATCGGTTTGCGCCCGCCGTTGATCACGATCTCGAACCCGCTGGGAATCTCAGCACTCGCAGCGACGCGGCGAATGTCCATCGACAGCACCACATTCTGGTTGCCGATCGCTTCGGCACATTCGGCGATCAGCGCGGGTCGCTGCACCGCGGCAGAGTTGACGTTGATCTTCTCTGCACCCGCGAGCCGCAGATCCGTCGCATCGGCCACCGAGCGCACGCCGCCGCCCACCGACAGCGGTATGAAAACCTGTCCGGCAACCGCTTCCACCACGTCGAGCATGATATTGCGCTTGTCCGAAGACGCCGTGATGTCGTAGAACACCAATTCATCGAGCCCATCTAGATAGTACGCTCGCGCCTTCTCGACGGGATCCCCGATATCCTTGGTGTCGACAAACTTGATGCTCTTCGCCAGCTTGCCGTCGCGTACATCCAAACAAGCGATGACACGTTTGCTCAACATCTATGGACTCCAAGCGGCGAATTGAGCAAGCAGACGCAATCCCACCCGGCCGCTCTTCTCGGGGTGAAACTGTGTGCCAAAATAATTGTCCCGCCCGAGCGCACAAGCGAACGTACGCTCATACTCCGTCTGCGCGAACACGCACTCGGCCAGCGCCGGCCGCGGGTAATACCCGTGCACAAAATAGAATTCATCACCGGCTTCAATACCGGCCAGCAGCGGATGTGCCTGGGTCACACGAACTTCGTTCCAACCCATGTGCGGCACTTTCAATGCCGGGTCGGAGAAGTCGAAGCGCACCACCTCGCCATCGATCAGACCCAGGGTGGTGGTGGCATTTTCTTCGGATCGTTGCAGCGAGATTTGCATCCCAAGACAGATGCCCAGCACCGGCCGCCCGAGGTCGAGCACTTCCTGCAGCGCACTTCCCAGACCGCGCTCGTGCAGGCTACGCATGGCGCTGCCCGCCGCCCCAACGCCGGGGAAAATCACCCGCTCGGCAAGGCGCAGCCGCTCTGGGTCAGCGCAGATTTCGGCATCGAGATGGACCTCGCGACAGGCCCGCTGCACGCTGCGCAAATTCCCGGCATCGTAGTCCACGATCAGGGTGTTCACAAAAATTTCTCCTCGGGTATGGCATAACACCATCGGAATTGGCTGCGCGGGCGCCGCGTGGTGCGCTACCATTTCTAGGGGTCGCAAGCCGCGTTTTGGCAGGCGCGGATATTATCCCAATGTTTAGGGCGAAAACTACACGCGCGTGCGGGCGCGACGGAGAATTCCGAGCAGCATTGGTGCTGCACTGGCCCGACGCCATCCGAATTTACACAGTGATAATAGTGGTAATCACCAACCTATGAGTTCGACAAAGACCGGCTATCTGCTGATCAACCTGGGCACCCCGGCCTCCGCGGCCGTGGCCGATGTGCGGCGCTATCTGCACGAGTTCTTGATGGATCCCTATGTGCTCGACGCACCCTGGCCGATCCGCAAGCTGATCGTCAGTTGCTTCATTCTGCCGTTTCGACCCAAAGACTCCGCCCATGCTTACGCCTCGATCTGGCGCCCCGAAGGCTCGCCACTGCTCTTGGAGTCACAGGCGTTGTGCGATGCGCTCGGCGCTAACCTGCAAACGCCTGTCGCGCTGGCCATGCGCTATGGAGAGCCGGGCATCGCCGCCGCGGTGACCGCGCTGCGCGCGCAATGCGTAGATGAAATTGTTGTCGTACCGTTGTATCCGCACTACGCGGATTCCACCGTGACCACCTCGGTTGAGGCGGCGCGCGCGCACCTCGGCGATCACCCCCACCGGGTGCTGCCGGTCTTTTTTGCTGACCCACGCTATATCGAGGCGTTAGCCGCGAGTGTGCGCGCCCACCTGCCGAAGCACTGGGATCATCTGCTGCTCAGCTATCACGGGCTCCCGGAACGCCACCTGACCAAGGCCGACCCAACCCAAGGGCACTGCCTTAACAGCGAAGACTGCTGCGAGCGACCCTCTCCGGCCCAGTCCACCTGCTACCGTCACCAGGTGATGACCACGTCGCGCCTGCTGACCGCCGCCCTTGAAATCGAACCGGAACGCTATTCGGTGAGTTTCCAATCCCGCCTCGGTCGTCTACCGTGGCTGCAACCCTATACCGACCAGCGCTTGGAAGAGCTCGCTGCACAGGGTGTGCGCGATCTTGTGGTCGCGTGCCCTGCGTTTGTGGCGGACAATCTGGAAACCCTGGAGGAGATGGGCATCGCCGGGCGCAAGACCTTTCTCGATGCCGGCGGTGCGAGCTTTACCCTGGTGCCCTGCCTGAACGCGCAACCAGATTGGATCGAGGCGTTCGCGCAGATCTTAGATGCTGATCGCGCGCGCACGGACCTCGCTGTAGAAGCTGCGGATTAGGCTGCGCCCGAACATCGATTTGCGCGCGACGAAGCGCACCGGGCGGGTCAGGCCCTCCATACTCAGCTCGATAAGGACATCTTCGTCGACACCCAACGTGCGGGCCACCCCCGCCGGCACGAGACCATGACCAAACCCGGCGATCGCCATCTGGGCCACGGCAAAAAACGACTCCAGGGAAACCGCCCGCTGCAATCGCAGGCGTGACATATCTTCTTCGATCGACGCCCAAGCGCCAGAACGTGATTCGATGGTGATGACCTGCAACGGTTCACCGACAAAGTAGGTCAATGGAGCAAGCCCGGATGGGATGATCACCATCGGCTCCTCGCGTATGACCTCGCTGACGAGGTCGGTGTCGGCATCCGGCGACCCGGTACACACGCCGACCATATATTCCCCGGAACGCAGGCGATCGAGGACCACCGGCGAGCGCTGCGCATGCAGTTCCAGCTCTACCCCCGGCAGCGCCTCGCACACCGAGGAAAACAAGCGCGGCCCCCAACTCGACAGGATCGCCTCGGAAACGCCGAGGATGATGCGCCCCTTGCGCAGCGCGTTATCTTCGAGGAATACGCTGCGCAGTTCCGACAGCAGCGGGGTCACCCGCTCCACCAGCTGAGTACCATGGGAGGTCAGCACCACCCGTCGACCATGTCGTTCGATCAACTTGCGATCGTAATAGCGTTCGAGGTTGGCGATCCGTTTACTCACCGCCGACTGCGAGATGCGCAGCGCGGTGCTCGCCTCCATCATCGTGCCCGCCTTGGACAACGCGACCAGAGTTTCCAGGTTTTCGATCATGGCTTCAGAAATCTTGCTCTTAGCGACTTAATCATATTCCAACTATTCACAATTTTCATAGGCACAATCCGCATCCTGATGCTCTACCTCGTTGTTTCCGCCAGTGTGTTCGCCACCGCCGTCGTATCCGGCATCCTCGGCATGGCCGGCGGTATGATCCTGATGGCGGTGCTGATACTGAGCATGAGTGTCGCCAATGCCATGATGCTGCACGGGGCTGTGCAGGCCACGTCCAACGGCTCGCGCGCATGGTTTCTACGTGGTCACATCCGTTGGCACATCCTGCCGCCGTATCTGTTGGGTGCCTTCGCGGCGGTAGGCCTGTTTATGGGGCTGTTGCTGGTGCCTCACCCGGGTGTGGTGCTGATCCTGGTCGGCGGATTCGCCTGGCTGGCAAGGCTGAGCAAGCACTTGCGGGGCCTCGATATCACCCGTCCGATCACGGCCGTGGTCTGTGGTGCGGTGGTGACCAGCGCGCAGTTGCTGGCGGGGGCGTCAGGCCCCACGCTGGACGTGTTCTATCTGAACTCGCCGCTGAGCCGCCAGGAGATCGTGGCCAGCAAAGCGCTCACCCAGGCGTTCGGGCATGTGTTGAAGATCGGCTACTACGGCTGGGCAGTTGCGGTGACGGTGGAGTTACCGCTGGCGCTGTTTCTGGGGGCGATGGCTCTGGCCGTTGCCGGAGCGCGGGTCGGCACCTGGATTCTCGAGCGCTGGAACGATCAGGCCTTCCAGCGCGTCTCACAATACATCATCCTCGGCATCGCCACCTACTGCATCGCGCAGGGTCTGTGGTTACTCTTCTTCTCCGCTTGAGTCAGCGCTCGAACCGCCCAGCGGTTTGACCACAAACAGTAGGTCACCGGCGTTGACCTGCTGGCCATTGCCCATGTTCACCCGCGTCACTTCGTACTTTTGCGCAGCCGGATAAAGCTCAGCCTCCGCGTTGAAATCGTTCAACGTCAACGGCGTGAAAATCTTCATCGCTTCGAGTTGGCACAGCGTATGGGCCACATCAATTTTGTCCCCGACACTGACATACTCCGGCTCGGACGGCGAAGGGGTGCTATAGAAAATGGCGGTAGCCGGGGCGAGCACTTTCAGCTCATCGCTGTCTTCGATGGCGATCGCATCTTTGTCGATCCCATCACCCACGTCGCCCGCCGTGGCATCGATCTCGGCAATCAGTGACGCCTGATCCGTACGGGCCAGCAGACCCGGCAGATAGTTGGTGTCGTAAACGCCCTTGCGGAACACCTCGTCGGCGAGGATCCGTCGCAGCAGCGGTATGTTGGTGCAGATCCCGGAAATCTCCACCCGACCCAAATATTCGCGCAATTTATCGATTGCCGCATCGCGGTCGCTCGCATGCACAATGATCTGTGCCACCATGCTGTCGTAGTAAGGCGAAACAAACTTACCCGGCGCGGCGGCTGCGATGATCTCCACCCCTTCGTCCGCTGGGAACGCACAGCCATTGATCTCCCCCGGGTGCGGGCGGAAACCCAGGCTGCCATCACCCAGCGCCTGGACTTTCTCAGCGTTGACCCGCGCTTCGATGGCATAGCCGAGCTCTTTGACCTCTAGCTCTGCGATCGAACCACCAGCCGCAATCTTGAACTGTTCGGCGACGATGTCGACCCCGGAGGTCCATTCGGTCACCGGATGTTCCACCTGCAGGCGAGTGTTCATCTCCATAAAATAGACCGCATCGTTCTTGAGATCGTAGATGAACTCTACGGTCCCGGCGCCGACATAGCCCACCTCGTTGGCGATGGCTGCGGTGGAGCGCTTGACCGTCTCGAGCAGGTTGGGCGGCAGCATGGTCGAACCCGATTCTTCGATGACCTTCTGCTTGTCGCGCTGTACGCTGCAGTCGCGAATGCCGAGCACAAGGGTGTTGCCATGGTGATCCCGGAGCAGTTGCGCTTCGATGTGACGCAGCGAGGTGACATATTTCTCGAGATAAACATCGCCGTTGCCGAACGCGCTGCGCGCTTCGTTGGTCACGCGGTGGAACAGCTCCACAAACTCGCCCGGCTGCTCGACCACCTGGATACCTTTCCCACCCCCGCCGTGGACCGCCTTGATCAGCACCGGATAACCGATCTCTTCGGCCACCTCGGCAGCCCGCTCGGGATCGGTCATAATCCCGTGGCTACCCGGCACCACTGGAACATTCAAGCGCAGGGAGGTATTGATGGCGTTGGATTTATTGCCCATCGTCTCCATCGAGGCGACGCTCGGCCCGATGAAATTGATCGCGTGGTTGCGCACCAGCTCGGCGAACGCCGAATTTTCCGACAGGAAACCAATGCCGGGGTGGAGGCTGTCCACACCCTCGTTCTCGGCTACGTTGAGCACGCTCATCGCATTCAGATAGCTCTCGTCCGGAGTGTTCCCACCGATACATACGACCGTATCGCGCTCGGTCAACATATCGACCGCGGCGGACTCCATATCCGGGTCGCTCTGCACCAGTACGACTTCGATCTCCTGTTCTTGCGCGATGCGGATGAGCTTGGCAGCCGTACAGCCGCGGGCATGGACCAGCACCTTGCGCACCGGTCGGATCAGGTCCTCATCGGTCAGACGCGGACGATGGGCAACGACGGTTGGACGCTGCTGCTCGGAGAAGCCGCCGGCCAGTACGCGGGTGATCACCTCTTCCACCGTCTCGCTCGGCAGCGGCATCTCCGGGTCGATACCGGCGAGCTGCTCGTCCATCGCCGGATAGAACGGGTGCTTGACCAGGCCCTGCATCGCGCCATCGGTCGCGGAGAGATAATTCGACAGGATCGACTTCAATGGCAGGTTGGAGGGCACCACGATCTGCCCGGCGAACGGCATGCTGGTACCCGAGAAGTAATAGGTCTGCACCAGCGGATGGGTGACAAAACTGGCCTGCGCTCCGCCCGTGCAGTCGCCAAAACCGAAGACGACAATCGGTAGATCGTGGTCGCGCACAAAACGGGTGATGCGGTCGTTGACGGCCGCCATGGAGAACAGCGCGCCCGCGCCTTCCTTGGTCTGCATGCCGCCGGAAGACACAAAGCACACCACCGGGATGTGCTGCTCCGCGCATTCCACCAGCATGCGGCAGAACTTCTCCGCGCTGGCCATATCGAACGCGCCGGCCTGGAACGCGACGTTGGAAATCAACACACCGACCCGCGTCGTCGGATCACATTTCAGGTTGGCAAAGCCCGCGATGATGCCGCAGGGTGGAGTTTCTTTGTTCAACGCGTCTTCGATCGACAGTCGAAAACCCGGGAACGAGCACGGATCCGAGCTCAACAAGTCGTCGAACCGGCCCTCCCAGTTGTCAAAGTATGCGGTGATGAAATCGTCGTAGGAGAATCGGCGCTTGAGCTTCTGGGCGTGCAGCTCATTCTGGATCAACAAGTCGTTGTACGCCATGTTAAGGCGGTTCCAGAAATCCTTGCGACGACCGATGTTGCGCGGCGCTATGCGTCCACTGTAATTCTTGCCATCCCGTTGGGCGCTGATGAACGATGCCAGCAGCGACTCGAACAGATGCGTGACGACCACAAACAGGGCGTCCGCTAAATGCGGGAAGGTCAGTTTCTTCCACTCCTCCACCTGGCGATAAAAGTCGCCACCCTTGGGCATCTTGCTGACACGCTGGTACCAGTCGAACACCTGCTCGCGCAGGTATGCGGTGCTGGGTTTGGCCTGCTCGTCCAATGCGCCGAGGGTTAAACCACCCGCGGCCAGGTTGATGGTGGTGTCCACCAGTTGCGAGAGAGATTCCTGGGACAGCGCCTGGGCCGACTGGGCCTCTTCTGCGATCGAGTCCAGGTTCGCGATGATCTGGTCATACACCGAATCGAACAGCAACAGGTTTTCACACTCGCGGATAAAGTCGAGACGCATCTCTTCGTCGAGCAACGCATCGAGCACCGTCATGTCGGCCAGCGCGACTGGCTTGCCACCACTCTCCGCCGCGCTGATAAAGCCGGGCAGACGCATGTGCAGCAGGTTGCGATTGGCCTGCAGATCTGACATCCCCGAATTGGTCCCTGGCACCATCAACGACCCGGTCAGCGCCAAGTTGAGTTCGCTGGTGATCTGCTTAGCGAGAAAGACCTCGGACTTATCTTCCACCCCGGCGCCGCTGAGCAACTTGTTCCCCTCGTAGCTGAAGCGCTCACGCAACACTTCCAGCAAGACGTCGTCCTCGACGATCGCACCGATCAGCCCCTGGGGATTGCTGATATCGGAGACCTTGAGAATCTGGCGGGTGTCCTCGTGATTGTGCAGGTATTCGCGCAGCGCGCGCAGATTGCCCACCGCTTCGCCCTTCCAGCGGTTGTAGAGAAATACCCCCACCACCGACAACAGCGTCGCGCGCGCATCTTCATAGTTCTGCTTGGGTTCACCGAAGATCAGCTGCGCGATCCGGCCGCGCTCGTCGTGCAGCGCCTGACGCTTATCGTTGTAATTGCGCCAGGCTTTGGACAGCACGTCGTCGTAGACGATCTTGTCGGGGTCCTGCAGCCACATCAGGAAGGTCTGGCGGCGCTCCCGGTCGGCGCGGATATGCAGCTCACCCTTGGGCATCTCGCGGTCTGCCAGACGCCCGTACTGTTGCGTGGTCGTGGCCTTGATACGCTGTCGTACCTGCAGGTAACGCAAGTAGCGAAACGCCACACCGAACACATTGAGATACTCGGTCGGGGTTTTGGTCAGTTTCAGCGACGCGCTGGTCTGCATGGCCTCTAGTTGTGGGGACGGTCGCAGGTAGCGACCGAGGCTTTGGCGATAGTGATCCAGGATATAGGGATTGTCGGCCACGAAGTCTTTAACCACCCCTTCTACGTTGAGAATGCTGACGATGATGGCACTGCGCAGGTTCTCGATCTTGTCGGCGCTGTCGCTGGGCGAGAAGTCGACAATGCCGTCGATATTGCCCTGGGCATGCAACTCATAGGGTGACAAGCCCACGTATTGGGCGCACTGCTGCCAGGACAGATTCAGGCGGCGCGCAATGCTGGCCAGCGAGGCGGGTTGGATGGTGCTGAACACCCCGTCACGCAAGGAGAGAATCATGTTGCTCGCGGCGAGGGGAATCGCGCCGCCGGAGTAACCCAGGCCGTAGATCAGGCCGATGTTCGGTACATCGAGGTTGCTCATCTCCGCGATCAGCCGCGATATCGAGTGCGCCTGATTGGCGGCATTTGCCGCTTCTTGGGCATTCGCCCCCGGGGTGTCCATGAACGACACCAGGGGGATCGAGCGGATGGAACAGCGTTCGGCGAAGCGTGCGGCGCGCAGGTGATGCTCCGGCATCCAGCTGCCCAGCTCTACGCTGCGATCCTGCGCCACAAAACCGATCAGGCGCTCTTCACCCCCGAAATCCATACCCAGACGCGCTTCGTAGTACGGACCGTCGCTGGTCTCTTCGATCACGCGGCCCAATTGGCGAATAATCTCCGGCGCGGGGGTGCGGGTCTGGTCATTGGCCGCGCCGACAACCGACTCCACGTACGCATCCACGTCGAGTTGGCGCAGCTGTTCGAGGTGGCGTTCGATATCGACTTGGCTTAAGAGTCCGGGGATGGGTTCCTGGTCCTGTTGGACCGCTGGAAAAAGAGAGAAGTCCTTGGCTAGACTTTCGGCTATGAGGTAGAGCCGATCACCTTCAATCAATTGTTTTTCCACGATTTTTTAGCTGGGTGTAGAATGGCCGGTACTGTATAGATAACACTGCCAGAAAACCAGTTATTCACAGCTCGAAAACGGGACAAAAAGTGGATTAAATAGTGGATTAAAATGAAGCAAACAACTGCTCCGACAACCGAGATAGATACGTCCTCCCTGCGCTGCGCCGTCCTGACCATTTCCGATACCCGTACCCTAGCGGACGACAAATCCGGCGCCTACCTGGCTGAGGCCGTCGACGCTGCGGGTCATCAGTTGGTGGCGCGCGAGATCTGCCGGGACGACATCTATGCCATCCGCGCGCACCTGTCTGCCTGGATCGCCGACGAGCACGTACACGCGATCGTGACCACCGGCGGTACCGGCTTCACCGGACGGGACTCCACCCCGGAAGCCGTCGAGGTGCTGTTCGACAAAGCGATCGAGGGTTTCGGCGAGCTGTTCCGCCAGCTCTCATACGACGAGATCGGCGCCTCCACCATCCAATCCCGGGCCGTGGGCGGACTGGCGAATGGCACCTTGATTTTCTGCCTGCCCGGGTCGTCCAACGCGGTGCGTACCGGCTGGGAGAAGATTCTCATCAAACAACTGGATATTAACTTCAAGCCGTGCAATTTTGCGGAGTTGATCCCTCGCTTTCGCGAATAGGTTGCATTGCAGCCGTGATCCGAGCGCCTGTAGAATGTGCGCTGTCAAAATTCGGCAGCGATGGCGCGTTTACCAGGCCGAAGCCTGCGTGACTCGAAAGTCCCCACGCTGCGATATCCCACACACCAGGTAGCAGGAGAGTACAGTGGCAGAAGCGGTATATATCGTGGGCGCAGCGCGCACCCCGGTCGGTAGTTTTCAAGGCAGTCTCGCCTCCATGTCAGCACCCGCGCTCGGTGCACACGCCATCAACGCCGCTCTACAGCAGGGCGAAGTCCAAGCGGATACCGTCGACGAGGTGATTATCGGTAACGTGGTCAGCGCCGGGCTCAAGCAGGCCCCCGCCCGCCAGGCGATGCGCATCGCCGGCCTGCCCGACGGCTGCGGTGCGACCACCATCAACAAAGTTTGTGGCTCCGGCATGAAAGCCACCATGCTCGCCACAGACCTGCTGCGCGCGGGCTCGGCTCAGACCATCGTGTCGGGCGGCATGGAGAGCATGAGCAACGCGCCGTTCATTCTCGACAAGGCCCGCAGCGGCTTGCGCATGGGGCATGCGCAGATGCAGGACGCCTTGTTTCTAGACGGACTGGAAGACGCGGAGACCGGCGGCTCGATGGGCAGCTTCGCGCAGAACACGGCGGATGAGTATCAGCTGACCCGCGAGGCGATGGACGCCTATGCGATTGAATCTGTCACCCGTGCGCGCAGCGCGATAGACGCGGCCAGCCTCGCCAGCGAAATCGCGCCGATCCAGATCGGAGGTGCCGAGATCAAAGACGACGAGCAACCAGGACGCTCCAAGATTGACAAGATTCCTAGTCTGCGTCCGGCGTTCAAGGCGGACGGCACCATCACCGCCGCCAACGCCTCCTCCATTTCGGATGGCGCATCAGCTCTGGTGTTGAGCACAGCAGCGGGTCTCCAGGGTCGCGAACCCCTGGCCGAGGTTGTCGGCCATGCCACGCACTCCATCCATCCGAGCGAATTCACCATCGCTCCGGTCGGTGCGATCAAGAAGCTGGTCGATCAGATTGGCTGGGATCTCGCGGACGTGGACCTGTTCGAGATCAACGAAGCCTTTGCGATGGTGACCATGCTCGCTATCCAGGAGCTGAAGCTGGACGCGGACAAGGTCAATATCTATGGCGGCGCCTGCGCCCAAGGACACCCGATCGGCAGCACCGGCAGTCGGCTGATCGTCACGCTTACCCACGCGATGAAAAATCTCAACAAGCAGCGTGGCATCGCCGCGCTGTGCATCGGCGGTGGTGAAGCGACGGCGATCGCTCTGCAGCGCAGCTAGCCAGATGCGGGCGGCCAACCGATGACCGCCCTCACCCTTGGGCTTGGATTCGAAGCTCAAGATCCAACCCCTAACTTCGTTTGGAACAAAACTTGAATCGATTGCCCGTAATGATCGGCTTTGGTGGCATCAATCCCGCCGGGCGTGTGTCGTTTAACCACGCCTACCGACGCCTTGTCATAGATGCCCTCGACCAGGAGAAACAAGACCGTACATTTGCCAGCCTGGCCCAATTGACGCGCCAGGAAGACCCGACCGGGAAAGACCCCGCCACGCGCGAAAGCCTGCTAGAAGGCAGCCTGATACGGCGCATCGAAAACTGGGACCCAGACCAGGTCAATTGGCAATCGAAGGCGACGCTGAAGCCAACGGACGATGGGCTGTTGAGCTTTGTCCTGAACAAGCGTCAGCTCCCCGACCCGGTGCCTGAGGATTGGAACGTTGTCCCCCATGGTGATCGCACCGTACTCGTTACCTGTGCGGAAACCCCGGTCCTGCTGCCGCAAGCCCGCACCTCGCGTGTGACCAGCGCCGGGCAACTGCCCACAGGCTTCGATCCAGGTGCGCTGTACGCCAGCCGTAACCATCCCCGCGCACTGCAGATGACGGTCTACGGAGCTTCCGATGCGATCCACTCGACCGGTTTCTCCGTTGCGGAACTCAAAGGTCTGGTGCGTCCCGATCAGATCGCAGTGTATTCCGGCAGCGCGATGGGCCAGTTGGACGACGAAGCCTACGGCGGACTGTTGCAGAACCCCCTCACGGGGCGGCGCCCAAGCTCCAAACATTGCGCACTGGGGCTGCCCGAGATGCCGGGCGATTTTGTGAACGCCTATGTGCTCGGCAGTGTCGGCGAGACCGCCGGTATCATCGGCGCGTGCGCCACTTTCCTCTACAATGTCAAGCGAGGCCTGGACGAGATCCGCAGCGGCGCCAAACGCATCGTCATCGTCGGCAACTCCGAAGCGCCGGTCGTCCCGCACGTGATCGAAGGGTATCGGGTGATGGGCGCGCTGGCAGAGGACGAGGAACTGATGGCTCTGGATGGCAGCACGGTTTGCGATAATCGTCGCGCCTGCCGACCGTTCTCGTCGAATGCGGGCTTTACCGTGGCCGAAGCGTCCATCTGGTTGGTGTTGATGGACGATGAGCTGGCGGTGCAGAGTGGCGCGCGCATCCTCGGCGCCGTCGGCGACGTGTATGTCAACGCGGATGGCTACAAGAAGTCCATTTCCGGTCCGGGCATCGGTAACTACGTGACGGTCGCCAAATGTATGGCGAGCGCACGGGCAATCCTGGGTGAAGAGGCGCTGCGGCAGCAGACCTATATGCAGGCGCACGGTACCGGGACGCCACAGAATCGCGTCACCGAATCCCACATCTTCAACGAGCTGGCGAAGACCTTTGCCATGGACGAAATGATGGTCGGTGCGGTGAAATGTTATCTCGGTCACTCGATGGCCCCCGCCGGCGGTGATCAGTTGAGTGCTATCCTCGGCGCTTGGAGCGACGGCTGGATCCCCGGGATCACAACCATCGACCACATCGCCGAAGATGTGTATGACTCGAACCTGAACATTCTGCGCGCGCATACCGAGATCGATCCGACCGCATACCGAGGGGCGTTCGTGAACTCCAAGGGATTCGGGGGTAATAACGCCACCGGTCTCTTCCTGTCGCCACAGCAGACCGAGTCCATGCTCGCCAAACGCTGGGGCGCCCAGGCGATGACCGCACACCAGCACGCGAACGAGCGCATCGAAGCCAATGCCCAGGCCTACGACGCGCGTGCCGACGATCCGGAACAACTACCGATTTACCAGTTCGGCGAAGGTGTGGTGGACGGCGATGCTCTGCTCCTGGCGCCCGACAGCTTAGGCATTCCCGGTTTCGACCAGGCGGTGGACCTCAACCTGCCCAACTTCTACGACGACATGACCTAGAAGACGCGCTAATGCAGGGTCTGATTACGACCCTGCAGGGCTTCCAGTCGCTGCAGCGCCTTGCCACGCAATTCTTCATCGTCCGCAAGCTCAGCGCACTGCAGATAGGCCCTGCGCGCACCATCGAACCCGGCGATGGATTGCCAGTACTCACCTTGTTCGAAGTACAGGGCGGCCTGCATATGCCGCTGCCCGTGCACCATTGCCAATTGACAATCGACCAACTGTAGACAGGTATCGATTGCTCCGTCCCGTGCATAGATCTGTTTGACGTTATTGAGCATGCGCAAACCGATATCCCGTGCGGACGCATAGGGGAGTGGCGACGACGGTTGGTGTTCGTCCGGGATGACATCGAACGTGGCAGGATCGAGCAACTCGCCATCGACTTCCACCAGGAAGTAGCCCGGATAGTTCACCCCACGTGCTTCACAACCGAACGCGCGGCCCACGACCAATCCGATCAGGCTCAGCGTGATCGGGATGCCGATGGCGGTGCGCGCTACCTCATGCAGATCACTGTGGACCAGCCCAGGTTGGTTAGTTAGTTGAGGGTGGAAACCTGCATCGCGCAAGCGCGCGCTCAGGCGATGCGCGCTGGCCTCACCGCAACGACGCACCAATTCATCAATCCCTGGGCAACGCGCGGCGTCACCGCCGGATATTAGGTGCGAGATCGCCAGGGCCATCGCAAGTTCGCTGTCCGCCTCTTCTCCCAGCCGGGTGAAGCGTTCCAACAGAGCACGGGTGGGCGGGTGAGCGAGGGGCATAGTGTTGTGCCGCCAGGCTTGGATTGGGTATCAGGCCAACAGAGCGTCGATGGTCTGCAAGAATTCTCGACGTGCAAAAGGTTTGGCCAGGGTGGCGTTGGCACCGATATACCGAGCGGTTTCCAGGTAATCCGACGGTCCCAGACGGCCGCCTCCCGAGATGGCGATAATGGGCATATCAGCGTGCATGCGACGGATATCGGCGATGGTCTCCAAGCCCTCTTTGTCGGGCATGATGAGATCGGTGATAACCAGATCGAACAGGTCGCGATCAAAGCGCTCAACAGCTTCCTGACCATTCTCGGCTACGGTCACTGAATGCCCTTCAAGGCGCAACATTTCCCCCAACACATCAAGGACAGACTTCTCGTCATCCACCAGAAGAATCGCGCTCACACAGTCTCCCTTACTCTTTTCCTTGTCGAAATTGACCTTTGTCGAACCTCTTGTCGAAATTGACCTTTGTCGAAATTGACCTTTGTCGAAATTGACCTTTGTCGAAATCGACCTTTGTCGAAATCCTTATCGAAATCGACCTTTGTCGAAATCGCTCAATCGAAATTTTGATAGAAACAACTTTGATCGAAACAACTTTGATCGAAACAGTTGACTACACAGTCGCCACCTCTGCCGTTATCGGATACCCCAGCGATGAGGTCACCAGCCCGGTCAGGGCAAACAAAAGAAACAGCTCGCTCGACAAACGGTATCACAGCACATATCCGCCCCACTAACAAGGCACCAAGATAGTTGATCCCTATCCATCGAAGAGCCGAAGACCCCAGCCCACGGCGCCGTTTTGACCAGATAATTGCAGTATAGATCAAAGTTCAGGTCGTACCAGGCAATCCAATGTGGACATAGCTGTGCACCCCGGTCCAGGTCAGCAACCGGGGGCGCCGTAAGTCTTAGTGCTCGCGGGTGGTCATGAACTGTACGTCTGGCCAGCGCTCTTCCATCAGTGCCAGATTGACCCGACTCGACGCCAGATAGGCCAGATGTCCACCCCCATCGATTGCCAGATTGTCTTCCTGCTTGTTGCGAAAGTCCGCCAGTATCTTGGGATCGTCACAATGCACCCAGCGGGCGGTGAAGATGCTCGCATCCTCCCAGATACACTCCGCCCGATATTCATCGGCGAGACGATAGGCCACCACATCAAATTGCAGCACACCCACGGCGCCAACCACAATCTGGTTCTTGGTCAACGGTAGAAACACCTGAGTGGCGCCCTCTTCCGCCAACTGTTGCATCCCTTTTTCGAGCTGCTTGGATTTCAGCGGGTCTTTGGCGCGAACGCGGCGGAACAGCTCCGGCGCAAAGTTGGGAACGCCCCGGAACTTGAATTGCTCGCCTTCGCTGAAAGTATCGCCGATCTGGATGGTGCCGTGGTTGTGCAAACCGATGATGTCGCCCGCTCGCGCTTCCTGGGTAGCGACCCGATCACCGGCCATAAAGGTCACCGCATCGCTGATCTTGATCTGCTTGCCCAGGCGCAGGTGCTTCATTTTCATGCCCTGTTGATAGATACCGGAACAGACCCGCAGGAAGGCGATACGATCGCGATGTTTAGGATCCATGTTGGCTTGGATCTTGAACACGAAGCCAGAGAATTTTTCTTCTTCGGGATCGACGCGACGGCTGTCGGTTTCCCGTGACTGGGGCACCGGCGCGTGGGTGACAAAACAGTCCAGCATCTGCCGCACGCCGAAGTTGCCGAGCGCGGTCCCGAAGTAGACCGGCGTTTGTGTTGCGCTCAGGAAATCTTCGTGGACAAACTCGTGACTGGCGCCCTGCACCAGTTCGATCTCGTCGCAGAAGTCGTCATAGGCAGCACCGAGGAACTCACGCGCAGCATCGCTGTCCAGTCCGTCTATCGTGCTGAAGTCATAGGCATGATGTCCCTGCCCCTGGGTATACACGACAATCTGATCGTTAACAAAATCGTAAACACCCTTGAATTCCCGGCCCATCCCGATCGGCCAGTTCATCGGCGCGCACTGAATCTGCAGGATATCTTCGATTTCGTCCATCACCTCTATCGGATCGCGCACCTCACGATCGAGTTTGTTGATAAAGGTAATGATCGGCGTGTCGCGCATGCGGCAGACCTCCATCAGCTTGATGGTGCGCGGCTCGACCCCTTTGGCGCCGTCGATGACCATCAGCGCGGAGTCGACCGCGGTGAGGGTGCGGTAGGTATCTTCCGAAAAGTCTTCGTGTCCGGGGGTATCCAGCAGATTAACGATGCGCTCGGCGTACGGAAATTGCTCGCCCTTGCCGTCTCCATCGGTGTCGAATTGC
>JBCCHL010000081.1:0-19574 GCA_039028775.1 Pseudomonadota bacterium
GCCCAAGAAGCGCAGCGTCTAGCCGCTAATCGGTCGAAGGAAAGTAGAGATCAATAGGAGTTACGAGCCAACGCTTCGTGAATAAGAAACAAGAGGTAAGAGATGGCCCGATACTTAGGACCAAAACTCAAACTAAGCCGACGTGAAGGCACCGATCTGTTCTTGAAGAGCGGTGTGCGCCCGATCGACTCCAAGTGCAAGATCGATCATGCGCCGGGTCAGCACGGGATCCGTCGTGGCCGCTTGTCGGACTACGCGGTCCAGCTGCGCGAGAAGCAGAAGGTGCGTCGTATCTACGGTGTGTTGGAAAAGCAGTTCCGCAACTACTACAAGAAAGCGGATCGCCAGAAGGGTGCGACGGGTGAGAATCTGTTGAAGCTGCTCGAGAGTCGTCTCGACAACGTGGTGTACCGCATGGGCTTCGGCTCCACGCGTGCGGAATCACGCCAACTGGTGTCGCACAAAGCCATTACGGTAAACGGCTCGCTGGTCAACATTGCTTCTTACCAGGTGCGCCCGGATGACACCGTTGCGGTCGCTGAGAAAGCGCGCGGACAGCTGCGCATCCAAGCGGCCTTGCAGCTCGCGAGCCAGAGACCCGATGTGGGCTGGGTTGATGTTAATGCGGAGCAGTTTTCAGGTGTGTTCAAGCGTCTGCCGGATCGGGAAGAGTTGCCGGTAGAAATTAACGAAAACCTCATTGTTGAGCTTTACTCGAAGTAATCTTGCCTACCTTCCAGGTAGCGACGGATAACCGACGGACGGTTAACCGAAGGTAAAGATGAACCTGGCGCTTCGGCGCTCTTAGGAGACTGATATATGTCACAGTTGGTGAATGACTTTCTAACCCCGCGCAATATCGATATCCAATCCGACAGCCCGACCCGGGCTAAGGTCACTCTGGAGCCGCTGGAGCGTGGTTTTGGTCACACCCTCGGTAACACGCTGCGTCGCATCCTGCTGTCCTCGATGCCAGGCTGTGCGGTTACAGAAGTGCAGATCGATGGCGTGCTGCACGAATACAGCACGTTGGAAGGCGTGCAGGAAGATGTGATCGATATTCTCCTGAACCTCAAAGGTATTGCGGTTGTGCTGCACAACCAGGACGAGGCGATCATTAGCCTCTCCAAAGAAGGCGGTGGTCAGGTCACCGCAGGCGATTTTCAGCTGACCCAGGACGTTGAGGTGGCCAACCCGGATCATGTGGTCTGCACCCTCAACGACAATGGCGCGATCCGTATTGAAGCTCGCGTCACCCGCGGCCGTGGCTATCAGCCGGTGGATGCGGCTAACGATGAAGAAGAAACGCGCCCCATCGGCGTGCTGCGTCTGGATGCGTCTTACAGCCCCATGCGACGCGTGGCGTACAGCGTTGAGAGCACTCGTGTTGAACAGCGCACCGACCTGGATAAGTTGATCCTGGATCTGGAGACCAACGGCACCATCGATCCTGAAGAGGCGATCCGTCGCGCCGCGACCATCCTGCAACACCAGTTGGCAGTGTTTGTTGACCTCGAAAGCGAAGGCGAGCAGGTGGTCGAAGAGAAAGAAGATGAAATCGACCCGATCCTGATCCGTCCGGTGGACGATCTGGAGCTGACGGTGCGTTCGGCCAATTGTTTGAAGGCGGAGAACATCTACTACATCGGCGACCTGATTCAGCGCACCGAAGTAGAACTGCTGAAAACGCCGAATCTCGGCAAGAAGTCCCTCACGGAGATCAAAGACGTGCTGGCTTCCCGAGGACTGGCGCTCGGCATGCGTTTGGAAAACTGGCCGCCGGCTAATTTGACGGGTGGGCGGGTCGCCTAACGATTCTGCGAATCGTTTTGGAATACTCGCGCAGCGAGTATTCCCGCGGTAACACCTGAACGGAGGTGGTCCCGCCTTCAGGTATTGAGAGCTGCTTCAAAACAGCTTTGAGAATAGAAGTAGTGTCGAGCTATAAGCGTCGGCGCAATCGCTAGATTAGGAAACAAGACAATGCGTCATCGTAAGAGTGGCAGACATCTTAATCGCACCAGTTCCCATCGCCAGGCGATGTTTCGCAATATGGCAGCGTCGCTGATCGAGCATGAGATCATCAAGACCACCTTGCCCAAGGCCAAGGAACTGCGACGTGTGGCGGAGCCGCTGATCACGTTGGCGAAAGAAGACTCCGTGGCGAATCGCCGCCTCGCCTTCTCCCGCACCCGTGACAAGGCAGCGGTCGGTAAGCTGTTCGGCGAACTCGGCCCGCGTTACGAAGACCGTCCGGGCGGCTACACCCGTATCCTGAAATGCGGCTTCCGCGCCGGTGATGCGGCACCGATGGCGTACATCGAGTTGGTCGATCGCCCGATCGAAGACGTCGATTACGACGATGATGACTTCGATGCGGCAGAAGAGGTCGAAGCGCAGGCGGATGACGTTGAAGATGCGGAAGTGATCGAAGAAGAGGTCATCGAAGGCGAGGCTGAGAAGAAAGACTAGCTTCTTGGAAGCGCGCTCACCTTACGGTTAGTGTCGCAAGCATAGCATAGCCGGGCGATGCCCGGCTTTTTTTGGCCTTACTCAGTGCTGCCTTCACTGAAGGGTATGACGGCACTTCCGCTGACCAGGATGTCGACCATCCCTGTAAGCACCTTCGGGGAATCGAGTTTTCCTGAGTTGGTCAATAGCAGTTCGTCATCAGCTTTGTAGGACTCCGCTACAAGGACTAGCACTGGTGATCTGCTTAGGGCCTTGTCGACTGCGTCCGCCTCGGAAGCGGCACCGCTTTTAGGCGTTGTAAATTGGGCTACAGAAGACTGCGCGTCCCCTGGGAACAAGAATTGGCCATCCTTGGTAAAGGATTCTGTACCCATTAAAACCAGCAGATCGCTGTTGTCCGGTAGGATTTCCATTATGCGGCCAATCGAATCTCGGGGCACAGCTCTGATGCGATCATGGGGCATGTTCCCGTCGTAAACCAATTCATGGCGGAATACCCTACGCGCTAACTGTCTTCGTTCGGATCCGCCGTCTACCAAGAGAAGCGTAGGGCCAGAAGCGTGCTCCCAGTTGCTTATCGAATATTTCAGACAATTGCGCACCATGCGACTGTAGTCGAGCGTTAAAACGAACTTGTACTGCGATGCCTTCCGTTCTTGAAACCACGTATTGTAGACATCTCGAAAGGAATCCTGGGTCGCCACCCGCTCCTTATGAATATGGCTATTGACTTTATTTAATAAGTGTTCAAGTCCGGCAGGTGGCGAAAACGAAGCTACTTCAGGGGCCCTGCGGAGTCGTTTCCAAATGCGCTTCGCGATTTCAAGCAGAACTTTGCAGAGTGGGGCAAGGCTAGTCTCACGAGCCTGGCGATCAATTCTTGCGTTCTGTTCGATACCATCTAACAACTCCCTTATCTCCCCCAAGTCACTCTCTGCAGCGCAGAGTTTGTACAATCGCCTATGGGGATTCGCGGTTGGGTGTATCTTTTGGGCGTCGAAGAGTAAAGCCGACCCAAATTGAAACTCGCGTTTTCGGTAGGTGTATTGTTGTAGCGCCTTCGCGTAGATCTGTACCGCTCCTGAACTGGAGGCTTCTGTTACAAGGTGGGTCGCAAACGATACTTCGTTTGGCAGGCGTGCGATCTCATGTTGTCGACGGGATGCCTGCTCTACGTAGAGTGCTAGGTTCTCTACTTGTTTAACCAAAGCCAAGTAGAGTACACATTCGTCGGCTAATTGTGAGGTTCCACTCGCTACGGTATTGAGTTCTTCTTGGAGATGCATCAAATTCGTAGCGTTCTTTGATAGTCGCTGTCTGAAGACACTGGGACTGAATCGGAAGAACTGATCGCACAATTCTCGGTTGTCGGTTTGCAGGCGGGTTGCGACCAGTAGTTTTACGAACGTGAGCCGATCCAGGTCCCTTGCTGTTTGGTTGATCAACTTGAACAGTCTGTCTTGATATTTGTAGTAAGCCTTTTCGTAGAGCTTTTTGGTTTTACGATCAGCATAGTGTGTCTGAATCCTGACGTACGGCTCCGAGTCCTCATCCTCCGGTTTCATGGCAATTCTGTACAGTTCATGAGTCTGGATTCGGTAGATCGCCACCCCCCGGAGATAGCGCTCGCAAACTGATTCAATGAGCTCCGAACACGCTCTTATGGATTCCTCTAGGTTGTCATGGCCCGCGACGATGTCGGCGTAGTTCTCGTGGCTGATGTTGCGCAAAGCAATGGAACCCGCGAGCGCCCAGATGATGAGAGTGATCGCTGCGCAAAACTCAACGAACAACAAGAGCTTAAGGTACGCGTGTATGGTCTCAGGATTGCCAGGCAGGTACTCCTCAGCGACAAATTGCGTAACGAGCATCAGCAGTGCTCCGCTAATCGCGGAAATCACAGTGATCGCGAGACGTAGTTTTGCACGCTCTTCTGTTAACTGGGCATCGTCGCGCCGTTTGTTTACTGCCGCCAACACGAGAAGCAACAAGAACAGGATCAGTCCGGGATACCAACTTACCGGTTCTGCCGTACGCCACCAGTAACCACTGAAGAGCATGGCGACAAGGTAGAGTACGATGAAAATTTGGTCCTGATTACGGTAAAACCACTCGTTGATCACGAAGGCACGCACGAGCACGAATGTACCTAAAAGAGCCAGAATGCTGGTCCCATTGCCCACCGGAATACGGGTGAGGTAGTACTCTTCCCAGGTATAGACGGAGAGGGTGATCGCCAGGGTAATCGCCGCTATTCCGACATTGGGAGATAGGAAGGCAGCCCTGACCCAGCGTTTCACGCGCAAGCGTTTGTAGTTGTTCAGATCCCATAAGATACGCCGAGCGATATAGACCAGTTTGACGTCCATGTTGGTGCTTTGGGCCTCCCTTTATAGTGCGCTCGGATTTTGACAGTTTTTGGTCTTCGATCCAATTTGGTGCGAATTACGCCCAACCAACCTAATGCACCACAACGGTGGAAAGAAACATCTTGAAAGTTGGACTTGTGGTGATGCTCGCTTCGAATACATCGCAAGGGAATGTTCCGCAATATGGCGGCGGTGCTGATCGAGCATGAGATCATCGAGACACCTTGCCCAAGACCAAGGAAGTTCGACGCGTGACGGAGCCGCTGATTATGTTGGCGAAGCAAGACCCCATGGCGAATCTCCGCCTCGCCTTCTCCCCCACCCGTGACAGAGCGGTGGTCTGCACGCTGTTCGGCGAACTGGGCCCGTGTTATGAAGATCGTCCCGTGGCTACACTCGCAAGCTGAAGTGTGGCTTTTTCGCCGGTGACGGTACCGATGGCCCACATCGAGCTGGTAGATCTTCCGATCGAAGGCGCCGATTTACGATGACAGAGGTGTTGCTTCGTCTCCCATCCCATGTACAGTTCGGTCTTTACGGCATGGTGACTTGGTATGTACCGCTGGCTCCTGTCTCTGCTTCTTGTGAGCGCGCTCAGCGCGTGCGGGGCCGACCCCGAACCCCCCAAATCTGCCGTCATTCGCCCCGCTAAGCTGGTCACCGTACACGCGGCCTCCAAGGAACGGGAGTTCACTTTTCCCGCCGTCGTGCGTGCGGTGCAGTCGGCGGAGCTGACGTTTCCGATCGCCGGGCAGGTTGTCGAGGTGAACGTGCTGGAGGGCGCCGAGATCGCCTCAGGGGCGACCATCGCAAGGCTGGACGCGCGCGATGCGCGCAATAATCTGGCCCAGCGTCAGGCAGAATTCGACAACTCGGAATCCGAGTATCAGCGCGCGGCTCGGGTGGCGGCGCAAGGGGCCATATCGCGCAGCGCGCTGGACGCCGCCAAGACCCAACTCGACGTGCGCCGCACCGCATTGGATGTGGCGAGAAAAGCCCTTGAGGACACGGTCATCAAAGCACCGTTCGCCGGGTCAATCTCCCGTGTCTACGTCGATCAATACCAGAACGTTCAGGCCAAAGAACCCATCGCCACTTTACAGACTGCGGCAACCGAAGCGATTATCGATGTGCCTGGTTCAATCCTGGCGCGCGCGCCACAGCTGTCGCCGCAAGATACGCGGGTGGTGCTCGATGCAGCACCCGGCGTCGAGATCCCGGCGACCTTTTTCGAAGCTTCCGGCGTGGCCGATACCTCCACGCAGACGTTTGAGATCGGCTTCACTTTCGAACCACCGCCAGGGTTGCTCATTCTGCCTGGCATGACGGCCAGCGTGCATACAACGTTTGTGTTCGACGGCGCGGAAGATCTGGTGGCTCAAGGGGTGGCTGTGCCGCTGAATGCCATTCTTGCGGAGGGTGATGCGCGGTATGTGTGGCTGGTCGACGATGAGATGCGTCTGCACAAACGCAGCGTCGTGCTGGGTGCGGACGTCGCTGAAACGGTCACCGTGACCGATGGGCTCGAAGGAGGTGAGACGGTCGTGGCGGCCGGAGTCTCGTTTCTCTATGAGGGCATGACGGTGCGCGCCTGGACGCCTCGGTAGCGACGTGTACCTGGCCGAATATGCCATCAAGAATCCGCTGTTGTGCGGGATAGTGGTGCTGCTGTGTGTGGCCGGTGGCTGGCTCGCGTACAACAATATGCCTCGCTTTGAGGATCCGGAGTTCACCATCCGCATCGCCAAAGTGTTTACGCGCTATCCGGGCGCCAGTCCGATGGAGGTGATGAACGAAATCACCGAGCCGATAGAAACCCGTCTGCAGCAGCTACCCGAAGTAAAGAAGATAGAGTCGGTCTCGTCAGCTGGAATGTCCGAGCTCAGTGTCGAAGTGCGCTATGAGTACTCGAGCTCGCGGTCGGATTTGCAGGTGGTGTGGACCAAGGTGCGCAACGCCGTCGACGACGCTCAGCGTGATCTGCCTCCCGGAGCCGGGGTATCCGTGGTCAACGACGATTTTGGCGATGTGTACGGCATCTATTATCTGTTGACGGGCGAAGGCTTCAGCGCGGCTGAGTTAGCTGAGATCGCCGGCCGTGTGCGCCGCGAACTGCTGCTGGTGAACGGGGTGGCAAAGGTCGCCGTCATCGGTGAACAGGAAGAGGTGATCTACGTCGAGATCGCCCGCCAGCAAGCGGCGGCGCTGGGTATATCGCTCGACAACATCTACGACAACCTCGCGCTGCAGAACACCGTAGCTCCTTCGGGCAATATGCTGGTCGGGGATTCCCGGGTCGAGGTCAGCCCCACCGGGGCGATCGATTCGGTTGCGGCCATCGAGGCGCTACTGGTCGCCGATCGCAACAGCGGTCGGCTTGTGCGCCTGGGGGACATCGCCAGAGTTGTGCGCACCTACCGAGATCCGGCCGAACATCTGGTGCGCTTCAACGGTCAACCGGCGATTGGGATCGGTATCTCCAGTCTGCCGGGCAGCAATGTGGTCAAGCTGGGTAAGAACGTGGATATCCGGCTGGCAGAGTTGCAGGCGATCCTGCCCTACGGCGTGGAGGTACACGAATTTTATCATCAGGGTCGGGTCGTGAACGCCTCGATCGATGCGTTTGCGGCGAACGTAGTCGCTGCCCTTGTGATTGTGTTCGTTACCCTGTTGGCGTTTATGGGGATGCGCTCCGGCATCATTATGGGCATCACCGTGCTGATCACCATGGCTGCGACCCTGCTGCTTATGTGGGTCGGGGATATACCGATGCATCGCATCTCGCTGGGTGCCCTGATCATCTCTCTCGGGATGTTGGTGGATAATGGAGTGGTCATCACGGATGGGATGCTCGTCGGCATAAAGGCAGGGCGTGATCGTTTCGAAGTTGCGCGCGAAGTGGCGGGTAAGAACCTGAGACCCCTTTTGGGCGGGACGTTGGTGGGCATCATCGCGTTCGCGCCCATCGGGCTGGCTCCGGGCGACACGGCGGAATTCACCAACTCCTTATTCTGGGTGGTGATGATCGCCTTAGGCTTGAGCTGGGTGTTTGCCTTTACCCTGACACCCTTGCTCTGCTATCACCTGTTGCCGCAGACCAGTCCCGAGGCATCGACGCCTGTGGAAGGTCGTTTTATGCAGTTCTACAAGCGCCTGATCCGCGCGGTGTTGTCCCACAAAGGGCTGGCCCTGGTCGCCACCGCGGCGATATTCGCATCCGGCGTATACGTGTTTAGTTATGTGAAGCTGGGGTTCTTCCCAGCTTCCACATCACCCCAGGTGGTGGTGGATTACTACCTACCGGAAGGCACGGACATCGAGCGTACCGATCAGGACATCCGCCATATGGAGGCGTTCGTCGGCGAGCTGGAGGGCGTGGAGACGGTGCATGCGCTGGTAGGTCAGGGCGCGCTGCGCTACATGCTGGTCTACGAGGCACAATCTGCGAGCAGCAACTATGGCCAGTTGTTGGTACGCACGCGCGACTACGAGATGAACGGTCGGGTGATCGAGCAGATTCAACACTACGCGGATGCGCAGTTCCCCGACGGACAGACCAAAGTCTGGCGCTTCCGCATGGGACCCGGCGGTGGTTCGAAGATCGAAGCGGCGTTTGTGGGGCCGGATGCTGCGGTGTTGCGTGAACTCGCCAACCAGGCCAAAGCCATCATGGCCGCGGATGGTGGAGCGATGGTGATCCGTGATGATTGGCGGCGGCAGGTACCCGTGGTAACGCCGGTCTTTTCCGCCAACAAGGGTGAACGGGTGGGGATCACCCGCGCGGACGTGGCAGCCGCCCTCGAGGAACACTTCAACGGCGTCTCTCGGGGGTACTATCGCGAAGGGGATGAACTGATCGATATCATTTCTCGCGCGCCAGCCGAGGAGCGCTTGCAACCTTGGGGTTTTGCTTTTGTGCCCGTGATCAGCCCGCGGACCGGGGAGACGGTGCCGATATCTCAGGTGTTCGATCGGCCGGATGCGACCTGGCGCGATGGACGCATCCTGCGAACCAACCGCCTGCTCACGATCAAGGCACAGTGTGACCCCGCCCAGGGGGTGGTGACGGACGATCTCCTGTCACGGCTGCGGCCGCAGATCGAAGCGATTGACCTTCCGGCAGGGTACCGCCTGGAGTGGCAGGGCGAGGCGGGGGACTCATCGGAGGCGCAGGGTAACCTGGCTAGCATGGTGCCCCTGGGGTTGTTGGCGATGGTGCTGGTGGTGATCGTTTTGTTCAACGCGCTGCGCCAACCACTCGTAATCTGGGCAGTGGTGCCTCTCGCGATTGTCGGCGTGGCCTACGGGCTGGTCGCGACCGGGGTGCCGTTTGAGTTCATGGGCATTCTGGGTCTACTGTCGTTGTCCGGCTTGCTCATCCAGAATTCGCTCGTACTGGTGGATGCAACTGACGAGTCGATCGCTACTGGCCAGCCCCGCTTCGATGCCCTGATCGACTCTGCGGCCAGCCGTCTGCGTCCGGTCATGATGGGTGCGTTCACCACCGTGCTCGGCGTTCTGCCGCTGTACTTTGACGCGTTCTTTCAATCGATGACCGTGGTGTTGGCGGGAGGATTGTCCTTCGCCACGTTGATCACCCTGTTGGTGACGCCGGTGCTCTATGCGCTGCTGTTCAACATTCGCGCGAGTGAAACAGCGCGCTAACCCGGGGTCTCGGCTCCGGAGCCGGTGGTCGCCGACTTAGGGATGTGTAGGGTGGGCCGAAGTCCATCAGGGTTCGCAAGTTGCGGCGAGAGCTGTGGACGTACATCAAGTCACTCACGCGCGCCTTCGACCATCCTGTGTCCATCGTATGGTTTCGTCGCCCGTTCAAGCGTGGTCGGTTAAGATAATGGAACTCACAAACCTCGGACCTACCATGCGCGGACTGATATCCACCCTGCTGTTGTTGTCACTATTCCCAGGCTGTGCCGAGCAGGCGCTGGAGCACCCCAGCGCGGCGCCGTCAAGCGCTCCGCGAACGTGGGAACATGGCGATATGGCCACAGCCGCTAACCCTCATGCGGTCGAGGCTGCCATAGAAATGCTGGCCCAAGGTGGACACGCCGTCGACGCCGCCATCGCCGCGCATGCGGTCCTTGGCTTGGTGGAGCCACAAAGCTCCGGGTTGGGTGGTGGCGCATTCATGCTGATCTACCAATTCAAGGGGCAAGAATTACGCTTCCTCGATGGGCGGGAGATGGCCCCTGCCGGTGCCACCGAGGACATGTTTGTGTTGCCGGACGGTGAGGTGATGGGCTTTGTCGAGGCCTGGCAGAGTGGGCTGGCGGTAGGTGTGCCTGGCGCTATTGCGCTCTATAAGCAGGCCCACGAAAGCTTCGGCAAACTTGAGTGGGCGACTTTGTTTGCGCCCGCTATACGCCTGGCCGAAGAGGGTTTTGCGGTGTCGCCGAGGCTGGCCGGAATGTTGCCGCGCATCGCGCAATTCGGCCGGCTGGATGAAAACCCCGCCACGCGAGCCTACTTTTTCCCGGGTGGGGAACCGCTGCAGGTGGGCCATCTGCTTAAGAACCCCGAATACGCTCAGACGCTGCGCCGAGTAGCCGCAGAAGGTATCAGCGCGTTTTATCAGGGTGAGGTGGCTGAAGCTATTGTGGCTGCGGCCCAAGCCGAACCCCACGGCGGCACATTGGCGCTCGAAGATCTGCGCGCGTATGACGTCATCGAACGGCCGGTAGTGTGCGGCCCATTTCGCGAGATGCGCATCTGCACCACCACACCACCCTCTTCAGGTGGGGCGCAGATTATGATTGCCGGTTTGTATGATCATCTGATTGTGGGCGCAGATTCGCAGGCTGAAAAAGTGGCCGCCTTTGTCGACGCCCAGCGCTTGGCGTATGCGGATCGAGACCAGTACTTTGGTGATCCGGATGCGGTCGGCATTCCCCTTGAGGACCTGCTGAATCCGATCTACATCAAACATCGCGCGACCCAACGCTTTGCACCCGGAGCAGCACCTACGCATGGCGATCCGGGATTGGTATTGCACAATCGCCCGCTCGCGAGCGCGTGGGGTTTAGATACGACAGAGGAAGCTGCCGGGACGACACATCTGTCGATTGTTGACAAGGAAGGCAACGCAGTTGCCCTGACCGCAACCATCGAAGCGCCCTTCGGCTCCTCGCGTTGGGCGAACGGTTTTCTGCTGAACAACGAGATGACCGACTTTGCGCGCACGCCGAGTGCCGATGGTAAGCCGCTTGCCAACGCGATCCGTCCTGGTGCTCGACCGCGCTCTTCCATGTCCCCCACCATGATTTTTGATGCCGATGATGAACTGCTGATGATCACCGGTTCCCCCGGCGGGAATTCCATTCCCGCCTATGTGGCCAAGAGCATCATCGGCGTCCTCGACTGGCAACTTCCAATCGCTGATGCGGTTGCTTTCCCGAACATTATCGCGCGCGGTGAAAGCGTGCGGGTTGAAGTCTCGGTGCCACCCGGATCGGAGATCGCAGAAGATCTGAATCAGCGCGGATATCCTGTGGTCGAGCGCGAAGGCGAAAACTCAGGGCTTCATGTGATTGTACGCCGACAAGGAGGACTGGAGGGCGCGGCAGATCCGCGGCGCGAAGGTGTGGTCGGGGTGAGCACTGAACCATAGCACACGCCCTCGCGGATCTGCCTTCGCGGCTGCCATCAACAGCGCTCCACATCGGTTCGCCGGGATCGTTTTACTACCCTAACGCGGCACCTGGGCGCTCAAATATCCGCAGGAGTGCGAGGTAGCGTAGCGAGGCAGCAAGGCAGCGAACAAAGCGCGATTAGGAGCCGGGGTTACAGCATCGCCTTCAAGAATCGCCCGGTGTGGGACTTCTTGTTTTTTGCCACCTGCTCCGGCGTACCCGTCGCGATGATCATGCCGCCGCCGGATCCGCCTTCCGGCCCCAGATCGATGATCCAGTCGGCGGTCTTGATCACGTCCAGATTGTGTTCGATGACCACAATCGTATTGCCGTCGTCGCGCAGACGATGCAGGACTTCGAGCAGCTGCGCGATGTCGTGGAAGTGCAGGCCGGTGGTGGGTTCATCGAGGATGTATAGCGTCTGGCCGGTATCGCGCTTGGACAGCTCGCGTGAGAGCTTGACGCGCTGGGCTTCGCCGCCGGAGAGGGTGGTCGCCGATTGGCCGAGCCGTATGTAGGACAGACCAACGTCCATAAGGGTTTGCAGCTTCCGCGCGAGCTGCGGCACCGCATCAAAGAACTCACGTGCGTCTTCGACCGTCATGTCCAACACTTCGTGGATATTCTTACCCTTGTAGCGCACATCCAGAGTTTCGCGGTTATAGCGTTTGCCCTTGCAGACGTCGCAGGACACGTAGACATCGGGCAGGAAGTGCATCTCGACTTTGATCACCCCGTCTCCCTGACAAGCCTCGCAACGCCCTCCCTTGACGTTGAAGCTGAACCGTCCGGGCTTATAACCCCGGGTACGGGCTTCGGGGACCTGGGCGAATAGCTCGCGGATCGGCGTAAACAAGCCCGTGTAGGTGGCGGGGTTCGACCGCGGCGTGCGACCGATCGGGCTTTGGTCGATGTCTACAACCTTGTCCAGATGGCTGAGGCCTTCGATGGCCTCAAATGCAGCCGGTTTGACCGTGGTCGCTTTGTTCAACTCGGTGGCGGCGATGGGATAGAGCGTCTGATTGATCAACGTCGACTTGCCGGAGCCGGAGACGCCGGTGACACAGGTGAGAACGCCGCAGGGGACATTGAGCGTGACGTTGCGCAGATTGTTGCCGTTGGCGCCGCTCAGGACCACTTGCTTGTCGGGGTCATGAGCCGTACGTTTTTTGGGCACGCCAATGGACTTGCTGCCCGACAGATACTGTCCGGTGATCGAGCGTTTAGCGGCGACAATGTCGTCGAGACTCCCGGCAGCCACCACTTTGCCGCCATGCACCCCGGCCCCCGGGCCGATGTCGATGAGGAAGTCCGCTTTGCGAATGGCCTCTTCGTCGTGTTCTACCACCAGCACCGTGTTGCCGAGGTCGCGCAGATGCTCCAGGGTCCTTAGCAGGCGCTCGTTGTCACGCTGGTGCAGGCCGATCGACGGTTCGTCGAGGATGTACATCACGCCCACCAACCCCGCGCCGATCTGACTGGCCAGGCGGATACGCTGGGCCTCGCCGCCGGAGAGCGTGTCCGCGCTGCGATCCAGGGTGAGGTAATTCAGGCCGACGTCGACCAGGAACTGCAGCCGCGCTTTGATCTCTTTGAGAATCTTGTCGGCGATGGTCGCGCGCTGGCCTTTGAGCTTGAGCTTCTTGAAATAGCTGAGCGTGTCTTCCACCGAGCCGTGGGTGACGCCGGGGAGATTGGTATCGTCGATGAATACATGCCGACTCTCCTGGCGTAGACGGGTGCCTTCGCAACTCGGGCAGTCGGCGACGCGCAGAAACTTCTGCAGGTTCTCGCGCACCATATTCGAGTCCGTTTCGTGATAGCGGCGCTCCATGTTGGGGATCACCCCCTCGAAACGGTGTCTGCGCTTGATCACGTCACCACGATCGTTGGCATAAGAGAAATCGATGCGGGTTTGTCCGCTGCCGTAGAGGATCGCCTGCTTCTGTTTCTTGTTCAGCGCCTTAAATGGCTGCTCGACATCAAAGTCATAGTGATCTGCCAGGGAGGTCAGCATGTGGAAGTAATACACATTGCGCCGGTCCCAGCCACGGATCGCCCCTTCCGCGAGTGTCAGATCTTCGTCGGTGATCACCAGGTCGGGATCGAAAAAGTTGGTGACCCCGAGACCGTCGCAGGCATCGCAGGCGCCTGCGGGGTTGTTGAAGGAGAACATGCGCGGTTCCAACTCAGAGATCGCATAGCCACATTTGGGACACGCGAAGCGCGCGGAGAACACCATCGGCTCCAGGTCTTCATCGTCCATATCCTGGACCAGGGCCACGCCATCGGTCAGTCCCAGCGCGGTTTCGAAACTCTCGGCCAAGCGCTGGGCGATGTCGTCGCGCACCCGCAGCCGGTCGACCACCGCTTCGATGGTGTGTTTCTTTTTCTTGTCCAGGTCTGGTGTGGAATCGAGGTCCACCACAATGCCATCGATGCGCGCGCGCACGAAGCCATTGCTGCGCAGCTCCTGAAAGACGTGCAGGTGTTCCCCCTTGCGTTCGGTGATAACCGGCGCGAGGACCATGATGCGGGTGCCTTCCTCCAACTCCATGACCTGGTCGACCATCTGGCTGACGGTCTGTGCCGCCAGGGGCAGGTTGTGATCCGGGCAGCGTGGCTCTCCCACCCGGGCAAACAGCAGGCGCAGGTAGTCGTAGATTTCGGTGATGGTGCCCACCGTGCTGCGCGGGTTATGGGAGGTCGATTTCTGCTCTATGGAGATCGCAGGGGATAAGCCCTCGATGTGGTCCACGTCGGGTTTTTCCATCATCGACAGGAATTGGCGCGCGTAGGCGGAGAGCGATTCCACGTAGCGGCGTTGACCCTCGGCATAGAGCGTGTCGAAGGCCAACGACGACTTCCCGGAGCCCGACAGGCCGGTGACGATCACCAGTTTGTCCCGGGGGATTTCCAGGTCGATGTTGCGCAGGTTGTGGGTACGCGCGCCGCGTACGGATATGCTTTCCAATGGGCTGCCTTAGGCGTCGTGAGCGTGCGAAAGGGCAGTCAAAATAACTGCTCCCCGGCGCGGCGGCAAGGGCTTCCGGCGATCTGGTTCGGGTGTCTGGGCGTGGCGTCGGAGAAAGGTGTCGCAGGTACTTCGCGCGGCCAGACAGGGGCTTACACACAATCGTCACATTAGACGCTGACTCGGGCTGACCGGATGGATTACACTAGCCGCAAATAATTATTGCCGTTTGAAAGGGCAGGACACTATGGCACGCGGAATCAACAAAGTAATTCTCATCGGCAACTTGGGGCGTGATCCGGAGACCCGTTACGCGCAGAACGGTGGTGCCGTCACCAACTTCAGCGTGGCGACTTCCGAAAGCTGGCGCGACCGCAGCTCGGGTGAACAGCAGGAACGTACGGAGTGGCATAACGTCGTCTGTTTCCAGCGCCTGGCGGAGATTGCTGGAGAGTATCTGCGCAAAGGTTCGAAGGTCTATATAGAGGGCAGCCTGCGCACCACCAGTTGGGAGCAGGACGGCCAGAAGCGTTATCGCACCGAGATCATGGCCCGCGAACTGCAGATGCTCGACAGCCGCGGTGGTGCAGGCGGTGGCATGGGCGGTGGCGGTATGGCCGCTGCGGGTGGCGGTATGGCCGCGGGCGGCGGCATGGGTGCGCCTTCCGGGTTCGATGCGCCGGCTCCTGCCATGGATAACGCCCCCACGCTGAGCGACGATACCGACTTTGAGGACGACATCCCGTTCTAGGTCGCACGCCCGCTGGAATTTGACCGCTAGTATTTCGATGGACTTATTTGACTCGATACTGCTCGGAATCGTACAGGGATTGACGGAGTTCCTGCCGGTTTCGAGCTCGGGCCATCTGGTGATGGCACAGGAACTGCTGGGTACTCAGCCCGGTGGTGGCATCGTGTTCGAAGTAGCCGTGCACGTCGCCACCCTGTTTGCGATCGTCCTGTTCTATATCAAGCGCGTCTCAGCGTTGACGGTAGGCGTGTTCACCGGCGATGGTGACGCTTGGCGCTATGTCCTCAAGCTGGCCCTGGCAACCCTGCCGGCCGTGCTGGTGGCGCTGACCGCCCGCTCGTTCATCGAGCAACAATTCGCCTCGCCGGTGATGGCCGGGTGTCTGCTGATCGTGACCGGCTTTATCGTCTGGTCGACGCGCTACACCATCACCCGCGGGACCGCGCTAGAACCCACTTGGCAGGGTGCGCTCATCATCGGCTGCGCCCAGGCGTTTGCAATTCTGCCCGGCATCACCCGCAGTGGTACCACCGTGGCCACCGCCCTCGCATTGGGCATGGCCCCGCTGGCGGCCGCAGAATTTTCCTTCCTGTTGGGGGTGATCGCGATGGCGGGTGCTGCAGTTTTGCTGCTGCCGGAAATTGCGGGTGCCACGCCCGATCTGCTATCGAGCATCCTAGCCGGTGGGGTGGCTGCCTTTATCAGCGGGTTGGCCGCGCTGGTGATCTTCGTCTGGCTGTTGAAGTCCCAGCGGTTCTCCGCATTCTCCTGGTACGCGTGGCTCGCCGGTGCCAGCTTCCTCACCTGGCTGGCGGTGCGCTGATTCAGGCCTGCAAGCGTTCCTGGAAATAGGCTACGACTTCCTGCATCGCCTGTTTTGCGGGTTCACCGCCTTTGATCAAATCCAGGGTCAACACCGAGTGCCCGGGGCCGGGTAGCTCGATCAGTTTGATTCGCTGGGCATCGTCATTAAACGCCGCGTCGATGGCTTTGAATCGCTGCCCGGCGCAGAGTTTGTCCTCCTCGAAGCGCAGAGCCAGCATCGGTCCGACTTCATCCAGGCGGTCGCGTGCAGCGCTGATCTCTGCCTCTGACATGTGCAGGGCCGTCTGATCCTGCGCTGGCAGAGAGGGTTGAGATGCCACCGCTGCCAGCACGCTATCCTCGGCGATCAAGGAGATGGCGAAGTTTCCCGTCAGACACATGCCGATCACGCCGATTCGTTCGCAGCCTTGTTCATCGCGCAAGTCGCGACACAATGCTTTCACCCAGTCCACGACGGGCGAGCTCTGGTTGCGCTCGAACATCTTGAATTCCTTGCGCATGCAGAATACCCGCAGGGTGTTGCCCAGCAGCGATATACGTCCGAGAGGACCGACCAGATGGGGCATGACGACGCGGAAATTTCGCGCCACCAGTTCGTCGGCCAGGGTCAAGGTCTCTGGACCGATGCCCGGCAGCTCCTGGAGAATGACGATGGTCGCGGGGCCATCCCCCCGGGTGTAGACATCGTGGGTGATCTGGTGGCCGCTGGTGGTGGGTGCGGTAAACGAACGCGCTTGGTACCCTTCGAGCATGGCTGGTCGCCTTGAGAATTGGCGGCCATTATAGGGCAACGCGATTCGCAAAGGTGGTTTGGGTGGCGCCTACGGGTCGCGGAACGCAAAGGCGTCGCGGAGGAGTCGTATGCAGGACACACAGGAGTTGCCGCTGTTCCCGCTGGGCACCGTGCTGTTTCCGGGTGGGGTCCTGCCGCTGCGCATCTTTGAGCCGCGCTACGTCGACATGGTCAGGCACTGTATGCGCGAGCAGAGCGGATTTGGTGTAGTTTTGATCCGCGCCGGATCCGAGGCGCGACTGGACCCTCAGATGGCACAGCCCGACGTGTTTGAGGTCGGCACCGTCGCGCGCATTGTCGACTTCAATCAGGCTGACAATGGGCTGCTAGGCATTGTTGCGCATGGCGGTGAGAAATTTCGCATAGAAGATACCTACCCGCAGGCCGACCATCTGCTGCTCGGTCGCGTGCGTCTGCTCGAACCCGAGGCGCCCGGCGAGTTATTACCCGAACACGCACCGCTCGTGGAAGTGCTGCGGGAGCTGAGCCAGCATCCGATGGTGCAGCAACTCAATATCGACATCGATTTTGACGAGGCACGGGCGGTGAGCTGGCGGCTGGCGGATCTCTTGCCGATCGCGCCGGAGATCAAACAAGCGCTGCTGCAGATCCGGTGGCCGAAAGAGCGGCTGACAGAAATTCGCCGGATTGTGGATAAGCTGCGCGGCTGACATTCGCGGGAGAAACGCACCCCAGTGCCACCGCAGATGCCTGCCGCGGCGCTCTTATGGAAGCGCCGATGAAGGCATATAATGTCAATAATCAATGCGCCGCCCCCGAGGCGATGAGAATACGCTATGAATGCCAAGATCGATGATCTGAACACTTACATGACCCAGCTCGGGGTCCAGGCGCGTGCCGCGTCGCGCGTGATGGGCGCTGCCTCGACCCAGGTGAAATCCAGTGCGCTTCAGGCGATCGCTCGGCACACGGATGCGCAGCGCGCAGCGATCAAAGCGGCGAACGAAAAGGACATGCACGGGGCGCTCGAAAGACAGATCGATCAGCCACTGATCGATCGTTTGCTGCTCGACGATGCCGGCATCGACCAGATGATCGAAGGTCTGTTGCAGGTCGATGGGCTCAAAGACCCGATCGGCGAGATCAGCGATATGAGCTACCAGCCGTCCGGTCTGCAGATCGGCAAAATGCGGGTACCGCTCGGGGTGATTGCGATGATCTACGAATCGCGGCCGAATGTGACCATCGACGCGGCCAGCCTGTCCATCAAATCCGGCAACGCCTGCATTTTGCGGGGTGGTTCTGAGGCCTTTCATTCCAATCACGCCATCGGCGCCTGTGTGACCGCCGGACTGCTCGATGCGGGTTTACCGGTGGATGCCGTGCAACTGCTGGCGACCAGGGATCGCGATGCTGTAGATGCCATGCTGCTGCTCGATCGGTATATTGATGTGATTGTCCCCCGAGGCGGGCGCGGGTTGATCGAACGCATCAGTCGCAACTCTATGATCCCGGTGATCAAACACCTGGACGGAATCTGCCATGTCTACGTGGACGAGGCGGCCGATCTGGCGATGGCGGCGGACATCGCGTTTAACTCCAAAGTTGAGAAGTACGCGGTGTGCAACGCGCTGGAGACGTTACTCGTGCATCGAGCCGTGGCGGATGCGTTGCTACCCGAGTTGGGTGTGCGTTTCGAGACGGCGGGGGTGACCTTGCATGGCTGTGAGACCACCCGGGCATTGCTACCGCAAACCCAGGCGGCAACTGAAGAGGATTGGTTCGCCGAGTATCTGGGGCCGCATCTGGCGGTGCGCGTGGTCGAGGACATTACGCAGGCGATCGAGCACATCAATCACTATGGTTCGGCGCACACGGATACTATCGTTTCCGCCGACTACCAGCGCGCGCGTGACTTTATGACCCAGGTCGATTCAGCCTCCGTCATCGTCAATGCGTCCACCCAGTTTGCCGACGGCTTCGAATACGGACTGGGCGCAGAGGTCGGCATCTCGACCGACAAGATACACGCCCGTGGACCGGTGGGTCTGGAAGGGTTAACCTCGCAGAAATACATCGTGTTCGGCAACGGAGAATTGCGCCATCGTTAGGATTCTATGCTGATCGGCCTCTACGGCGGGACCTTCAATCCGCTCCACAAGGGGCACATCCACGCTGCGCTGGCGGTGGCGCGCGCCCTCGAACTTTCTCACATCCGTCTTTTGCTCGCCGCCCGGCCTCGGCACCGGGATCAGCCCCAAACCGAAACCCAGCACCGCTGGCGGATGTTGCAGTTGGGTTGCGCCTGTAGCGATCTGTTGGTTGCTGATGATCGGGAGATCAATCGGGCGGGCGCGACATACACGGTAGACACACTGCGTGAAGTGCGGGCGGAACAACCCCAGGCCTTGCCGTGTTGGGTCCTGGGCTTCGACAGCTTCGTCACGCTACCGAGTTGGAAAAGCTGGCGAGAATTGTTGAGCTTGTGCAATCTGGTGGTCCTGGACCGACCGGGGCAGCAGTCTGTCACCGCACCCGCGGAAGTCCGCGCGCTGTGTGACGCGCATGAGGTGGAGACGCTCTCACCGGAGCGTGTCGGGCAGATTGTGCGCCTGAACATACCCATGTTCGAAGTGTCCGCTACTCAAGTGCGTTCACTTGTTTCGCAGGAAAAGCATGCCGGCCATCTTCTGGTGCCACCGGTTTACGACTACATACAAAGGCATAACTTATTCGCCGCAATGGAGGAAACTGTTTGAGCCCAGCACAATTGCGCGATCAC
>JBCCHL010000082.1:0-19239 GCA_039028775.1 Pseudomonadota bacterium
CAATGACCACGCCGCCGGCATGATAGAGCCATAGAAAGCTATATCCGCCGCCGCCGTGTCGGCCAATGGCTCGCCGTCCACGCAGACAAAGATCATGGCGGGAATCTCATGGAGCCGCTCCACCAGCGCCTTGTGACTCGCTTTCATCGGCATCTCTCGTTCCGCGAGCAGTTGCACGAGCACATCCTCATAGAGATCCGCGACCGCGCCTTTCTGCACGGGATCGGTGACGACCAGGAAACGCCAGTTTTCGCCCGCGAGACCGGTGGGGGCCTGCACCGCCACATCGATGCAGTCGCGCAGCACTTGAGGTGGGAGTGGACGTTCAAAATCAAGATGACGACGCACCGAGCGGGTGGTTCTCAAGACTTGATCGAACTGATCGATCTGCGCGGTTGTGAGCGGGTCCAAGGGCATCACCTCGACGACAATTCCGCCTAGCCTACCCGCGCACCTGGGCAAAGCCAATTTTCGTCTCCCGCTTCACGGCGTTAGAATGGACGAGTAAACGACAGGGAGGCGCCCATGACCCGCTTTTCAGTGCTCGACCTATCTCCGATCGTGGAGGGCGGCAGCCCCGCGCAAGCGCTGCACAACAGTCTGGATCTTGCCCGCCACGCGGAAGCGCTGGGTTACCACCGCTACTGGGTGGCGGAACACCACAACATGCGCGGCATCGCGAGCGCGGCCACCGCCGTGGTGATCGGTCACATCGCCCAGGGTACCAGCAATATCCGGGTTGGGGCGGGTGGCATCATGCTCCCCAACCACGCGCCGCTGATGGTCGCTGAGCAGTTCGGTACCCTCGAAGCGCTGTACCCGGGCCGCATCGATCTGGGACTCGGCCGCGCCCCGGGTACGGATGGGGTCACGGCCCACGCCTTACGCCGTACGCTGCAGAGCGACCCCAACCAATTTCCCCAGGACGTACTCGAGCTTCGGCAGTTCCTGGCCGCACCGCAGGAGGGTCAGAAGGTCTGTGCAGTACCGGGCATGGGTACCCGGGTGCCCCTCTACATCCTCGGCTCTTCATTGTTCGGCGCACAGCTAGCCGCCATTCTCGGACTACCGTTTGCCTTTGCATCGCACTTCGCGCCCCAAGCCCTGCACCAGGCGATCGAGATTTACCGCAAAGAATTCACACCCTCGGAGATATTGGACGAACCGTATCTGATGCTCGGCTACAACGTCATCGCCGCGGACAGCGACGACCAGGCCATGTTCTTGCGTTCGTCCGGTGTCCAGGCGTTCCTGAATCTGCGTTATGGCAACCCAGGGCCACTGCCGCCACCAACGGAGGATTTGGAAGGCAAGCTCAACGCCGAGCAACGTTCTGTGTTGAGCCAGATGAGTCACTGCGCGGCGGTGGGTGCGCCCTCAACGATTCGCCGCGAGGTTGAGCAGTTCCTCGCCGAGACCGGCGCGGATGAACTCATCATCACCGCACAGATCTTCGATCACGAGGCGCGCAAGCGTTCTTATAGCCTTGCACAACAGGCATTGTGCGGACTCTGAAGCGCAAGCCGCGGCTCTAGGCCTCCGGCACCATCCAGATCGGTGACGTCCAGGCGCGATCCTGAATCGTCGCGTGCATGCCCTCTCGCGGCGCAAACCCGCCGCGGATCGCATCGTACGACGACCATCTACACTTGGGGTTTTCCAGCACGCGCACATAGTAGAAAGCGCGCTGTTCGGGCGCAAAGTCCGGATCCTGCCAGACGGTCGACATCTGGCTGTCGCCTTTATCCGGCGTAACGCTGCAGTCGCTCAAGTCCACCTGGGCGCCATTGTCCGGGCAGCGCTGGGTCGCGGGATCGACCGCCAGTCCGTCCGAACATGCGACATCGATCACCGCCTCGCGCTTCTCACCGTCCTCGACCCAACCCTTGATGATCTGCAGACGTTGCAGCGGCTGGGTGTCTGCATCTTGACCCGCCCAGATATAGAAACTGGGCGAGCCCTCACCTTGCACGGTCAGGTCGCTTCCCATCGGCACGCCACTGGCATACGCTCGAGAGATCGCATCGGATGCGTCCACCAAGGTGTCGTCCAGATCATAGCCCGCGAAGAAGCGCACGTTGATATGGGGACCGCTGGTGCTGAACGTCTCTTTGCGCCGCATGGCGGCAAATATATCCTCACGCGTGTTGGACTCGGCCCACACGCCGGCCAGGCCAGAGGCACCCCAGTATTGGGACGCACCGTCCGCGTATTCCGGACTGTCCTCGGTGCCCGGCAGCGGGACAGACGCGCGGCGAAACGGGTCGATATCCATCAAGCCTGTCTTGCTCCAATAATTGTCTTCCTCAAAAGAACCGGCGGCATTGTGGGTATCGGATGCAGCGATCACCCCGAACTTGTAGGGGTTCACACCAGTCTCCTGCTCCATCGCGAGTCCGGTTAACAAGGCATCGCGCACATAGCTGCCGGGTGCCTGCGACTCGAGCACGCTGGCGATGCGCAGCGGCATGATCTCGAAGTCGGCCCATTCATCATTGGGCGAAAGATCCGGATGGGTGTCGCTGGTCCCTTTGACCTGGGAGTTCTCGACCAACGGTTCATTGCGCATACGCTGCTCGGCATAGGCCGCGTCGATCGGATCGTCGCTCATGAACTTGGTACGTTCGAACATCCAGCCATCAGAGCCATTCATGTTGTGGGGAATTGCGATCGCGTCCATCCCCGCCTCACGATTGCCGTCCATCCAGGTCCAGAGATCTTCCGGGTTCAGCGAGTCCAGGCGCGAAAAGGGTGCAAACGGCACCTTGTCGGTGGCGAAGATCACGTTGCGATGCAGGTTCTGCGCTTCGGGACCAGATGTGGTGTATTCATAGCCGATAAAGGTCGTGAAGTTGCCCGGGTCGTTGTGTCGCTCGGCGGCATTGATGATCTCCTGCCACGCGCTGCGCTGCACGTTGCGGTCATCGAGATCATCCGGCGCGTTGGGATCGCGTCCGCGCAGATGACCCACCACCGCCGTGAACCCCGCCTGGGCTGTCTCGGCAGAGGTCGCCGCCTGGACCACATCGGCCAGCCGATGCTCGCTGTACGGCCCCGTGAGTGAGCCCAGCTCGCGCATCATGCCGAGGTAAAACGCATGATCGGAGACGGCGAGAAAATCCAGAGGTTTCTTCATCTGCATCATGAAACCGGACGCATGCTCGATCGCTGCACCTTTGGCGAACTCATAGGCCTCATCGGGAGTTCTGCGGGTTCCCATGAGATAGGCATCAAAAGACAGGATGGTGTGGATATGCGTGTCGCCGAAGTAGACATTGCGGTCCGGGTTGCGCACCACATTCGCCGTTGTGTGTGCCGCGCTCGCACTCTCCACTGACGGGGCCTCCTGCGGCTGCTCCGGGCCACAGCCCATCAAACCAAGTACCCCCACGCACGTGGTCAACAGATATCTGAACATTCTCCCCCCTCAAATCCGCGCTACGAACCGCGCCTTTTGGGCACGCTTCCAGCGCTCTCGACAAAGCCATATACGGCATATTGCACGCCTTTTCGAACCCGATTGAACCCCTTCGCCAAGGAGAATGCAAACGGCAACCTCGCCGTTTTACCCAGGCGAACAAATGCGGCTACTATTTCATTCCGAGCACTAAACCAGAATTAAAATATCCATGAGTGAATTAAAGCGCCTACAGCACTTTGCCACCGTATTTCGCACGGGCAGCTTCCGCCTCGCGGCCGAACAGTTTGGCGTCTCCCAGAGCACGATGACCAAGAGCATCGCCCACCTGGAACAGGAGCTACAGACACGGCTGTTCCACCGCACCACCCGACGAGTTGAGCCCACGGATATCGCCCGCTCGCTACTGCTCAAGGCGGAAGAAGCCATCAGCAGCATGGATAACTTCTATGCCCACGCCCGCCAGCTCACATGCGGGGAGATGGGATCGCTCGGCCTCGGGGCGATCGCGCTGGCCGCAGAGACCCTCATTCCCGAAGCGCTCACCAACCTGCAGCAACGCTATCCGGGCATAGAGGTGGAAGTGGCGGTAGGGTCCAGCGATGTGTATCGAGACCTGGTGCAGGGGGAATGCGATGCGGTGATCGGCGATGAAGCGAACTTCCAAGCCTCCCGCTACGCGCGGAGCCTGCGCATGACAGGCTTACGGGAAGAGGCGGTGGTGTTGCTGCACCGGCACCAGCACCCACATCGCGCCCGGCCGGACAAGCTGTTGCAGCAACCATTGGCCATACCCAGCCGCTACTACAACGAAAACCGGTTGTTTCAGGCGTTCGCCGAGCAGGGTGGGCCCGCTCAGCCTCACTATCGCTTAAACAACCTGTCGGCGTGCGTGAGCTTGATCAAACATACCGACGTGGTCACCCTCGCTCCGCAATCTTACGTCTCCCAACTGTTGGGCGGGGACGACATCAGCGTGGCGGACGTTGGGCTGGATATCACCGTTCGATTCGTGCTGGTGACCCTGGCCGCGCACAGCCCAACCCCCGCCATCCTCGCCCTTGGAGAAGCCCTCAGCGGTAATCCGTGACCTCTACGGGCGAGGCGTTCGCGCAACCGGTCGCTTAAGCGCTGGGATTGACCAGATACTTCTGCCCCGTGGCCTGCTGCGCATAGGTCTGCAGGGCTTCGATCTGCAGCGCACCCGCCAGCGAGACCTCCGCGGTATAGGTACTCGCAAACGTGGTGTGGATCTCGTCAGCGACGCGCTGTCGCAGCTCACCCGCCCGCTCACGGCCGATCTTCTGCAGGAACGGCGTCAGCAACCAACCCCCCACACCCCAAGACATCCCGTAACCGCGACGCAAGGTGGTGGCGCTGCGCTCCAGCCCGCCGTAAATGTAGACCTGCTTGTACTGATCGGAGCCGTAGCGGCTGTACTCGCCACCGGCGCGATTCGCCGCGACCTCCATCGCGGTGAGAATGCGATCGGCCAGATCGCCGCCGCCGGTTGCATCAAACCCGATGTAGGCGCCGGTCGCGGCGATCGCGTCGACGAGACTCGCACCGAAATTATCGTCGCTTGAGTTACAGATGTACTCAGCCCCGATACCCTTGAGAATATCGACCTGCTCCTGCTTGCGCACGACGTTGACCAGCGGTACCTCATCCGCGATGCAGATCTTCTGCAGCATCTGACCGAGGTTCGAGGCCGCGGCCGTGTGCAACAGCCCGCTGAACCCTTCCGCACGCATGGTCTCGACCATGCCCAATGCGGTCAGCGGGTTCACAAAACAGGACGCGGCATCGCGTGCCGCCACACCGTCATTCATGACCAGACATTGATGGGTCTTGAGCGTCCGATACTCGCTGTACATCGCACCCCCAAGCGCACCCACCGTCTTGCCGAGCAGCGCCTGCGCTTCGTCGCTCTCACCGGCGGCAACAACCACGCCACCCCCTTCGTTACCCACCGGCATCGCCTGATCGAAGCGGGCAGCCAGGTGTTTCACAATGCCCTCCGGAATCTGGGCCGTGAGGGTGGGGCTGTCCGGAGTGCCGCCCTGTTGTGCGGTGCTGACATCCGCCATGCCGAGCAACAGGCCCAGATCGGACGGATTGATCGGTGCAGCCTCAATGCGCACCACAACTTCATTCGGACCCGGTGCAGCCACCGGCACATCGGCCAGCGACAACTCCAACTGGCCATCCGCGGTCACCAGCGAGCGCAGCGCTCGGCCGCTTGCAGGTAAATCACTCATAACAATGCTCCCAAATCTTGTCGACAAAACCCGTTAACCTTGGGCTTTCCCACGCTGTTTCGCAACCGTTTCGTGTAGACTAGGGGCATGTGCAGCCCGATCCACAGCCTTTGCAGCCTTTGACCCAGAGCGACCTGCGCGGGGTCTTCGGGCGCCGCGAAGGCCTGGAACTACCGAACCTGGACATCGTCGACTGGGGCGTGCTCGATTACTTTGGCTGGGTGCATTCCAGCGGTCTGAACGGCTATGTGGTCATCCCCGTCGGTGACCAGCTCGGGGGCCTGAAACTGCGACGCATGCAGAATCACAACCCCCGCCCGCGCACCCACATGTGTTCCTGGTGCCACCACGTCTACCGTTCGCGCGGTACCGCTATGTTCAGCGTCGAAGTCGCAGGCAGCGATGGGCGTCGCTCCATCGGCAACTACATCTGCCGCAACCTCGATTGCAGCTTGCGGATTCGCAACCTGGCCAGCGATCCGCCGACCTATCTGCCGGAAACGATCGACCTGCAGCGTAAGGTCACACGTCTGCAAATCTCCATGCTGAGTTTTCTGTCGCGGGCAAACCGGTTACCGGACACCGCATAACACGCTCGGGTTTGGGACTCCCAGGCGGCAAAAGAAGTGGCATAATCCAACTGTTCAGCCGCTCTTCAAGCGGGCGGCAACAATGCGCGACCAACGCGCTAACAAGCAGCGTGGATACAGGGCCGGTACAACCTTTAAAACAAGACGCTGACACGAAGTACCAACAAACAGCACCGCAAACGGACGCATAGATTCGAAACGGGCAAGACACCGGCCCGGACAGACAAGAGGAGGAACCAACCATGAGCATCGAGAACTTCCGCGCAGAGGCGCGCGACTGGATCGAAGACAACTGTCCGCAGGACATGCGACTAGGCGCCGTGCACTTTGAAGACGCGCCGGAGCTGTATCGCACCGATGCGGCCATCGCCTGGCGCGATCGTGCTGCAGCCCGGGGTTGGACCGCACCGATGTGGCCGACGGAATATGGTGGGGGCGGACTGAACGGTCAGCAGACCCAGGTCCTGCGCGAAGAATACGCCAAGATCAAAGCGCTGCCCCCTGCGGTGGGCATGGGTTTGACCATGATCGGCCCAACCCTGCTGGAGTTCGGTACCGACGAACAGAAAGCTCGGCACATTCCCAAGATTGTCACCGGCGAGGCGCAGTGGTGTCAGGGCTATAGCGAACCCGGTGCCGGTTCCGACCTCGCCGGGCTGCAGACCAAGGCTGTGATCGACGGCGACAACTTTGTACTCAACGGCCAGAAGATCTGGACCTCCGGTGCCCAGTTCGCCAACTGGATGTTCGCCCTGGTGCGCACGGACCCCGACGCGCCCAAACATGACGGCATCAGCTTTGTGCTGCTGCCCATGGATCAGCCCGGGGTAACGGTCAAGCCGATCAAACTGATCTCCGGTTCATCGCCCTTCTGCGAGACCTTCTTCGACGATGCAATCGCCAAGCGCGAAGATCTGGTCGGCGACCTGAACAAGGGCTGGACCGTCGGCAAGCGCCTTCTGCAGTTTGAGCGCAACGCGGTAGCGCCTGCCTCACCGAAAAAGAAAAAGCCCACCCTCAACGCCTACGCGCGCCTCGCGAAACAATACAGTGGTGAAGACAGCTCGGGCCGTATCAACGACGCGGACGCCCGCCGCGAAGTCCTGCAACAGGTCATGCAGGAACGGGCCATGGCACTGACCACCCGCCGCGTGTTGGACGAAGCGAAGTCCAGCGGCGCACCGGGAGCGGCCACCTCGATCTTCAAGCTGGTGGGCTCCACACTGTCGAAGGAAGGATCACAGCTGAAGTCTCGCCTGCGCGGTACCGCGGGGGTCGCCTGGGAAGGTGAAGGGTTCAGCAACGAAGAGTTGGAATCGACCCGCTCATGGTTGCGCGACCGCGCGGTGACCATCTATGGCGGCACCAACGAGGTACAGATGAACATCATCGCCAAGCGCGTGCTGGGGCTGCCGGATTGAGGCATCCGATCGAGCCATAGACGTCGAACCTGTGCTCCTCGAACCGCAGGTTCTCAGAACAAGCGCTATCCGCGAACCATCATCAGGAGCCCCCATGACCGAATCATCCCGCCACCTGCTCGACCCCGAGTTGCTGCCGTTGGTCGACAACCTGCCCCCCTTCAGCGTCAACGACGACAACCTGGACGCCATGCGCGGTCGTGAGGTAGTCACTGGCGATCCGGGCAGCCGTGGGGTGTCCCGCGACGAGGTCACCTTCTCGAGCGCCGATGGGACCGAGATCAGCGCCCTGCTCTATACACCGGAAGCCGGCGCTGGTCCGCGCCCGGGTTATCTGCACATCCATGGCGGCGGCTATGTCATGGGCTCCGCCCTCGGCTCCGATATCAACAACATCAACGTGGTCAGCAAGCTTGGCGCGGTGGTGCTCAGCGTCGACTATCGTCTCGCCCCGGAGACCTCCATTCCCGGCCCGCTGGAAGACTGTTACGCGGCACTCGCCTGGCTGTTCGGGAACGCGGATCATCTACAGATCGACACAACCCGGATTGGTATCGGGGGCGAAAGTGCCGGCGGTGGTCTCGCGGCAGCACTGGCGATCCTCGCTCGCGACCGCGGCGAATATCCACTGTGCCACCAACACCTGACCTACCCCATGCTGGACGACACCACCGGCTCGCCCGAAAACCCGGGTGACCCGCTGGTCGGCGAGTTCGTCTGGACGCGGGCGAGCAATAAGTATGGTTGGGAGAGCTATCTTGGCGACGCCGAACCTGTCGCACCTCAGGTCCCCGCCCGGCTGGAGGACTTCAGCGGTTTGCCTCACACGTGGCTTTCCACCGCGACGCTCGATCTGTTTCGCGATGAGAACATCACCTACGCCAAGGAGTTGATGCGTGCAGGGATCGTCACCGATCTCATCGTCTACCCGGGTGCCTGCCACGGCTTTCAGATGTTACCGGGTACGCGGGTGCAGAAGCGCTACGCGCGCGATCACCTATACGGGCTGGCGGAAGGACTCGGCGTGGAATTGGAGAGCTAGCGCTGCTCGCCTCTACTTGCCTGTATACACCGGATCGCGCTTCTCGACGAACGCGCGCATACCCTCTTTAGCATCTTCGGTGCGCGAACAGAGGATCTGATTACGATTTTCGATCGCCATGGCCGCCTCCAGAGAACCGGCGTCGACCGCCATGTTGAGGCCCTCCTTGGTCAGCCGCAGCCCCATCGGAGATGTGGTCAGCATGTCGCGCAAATAGGGCTTGGCGGCATCCGCGAGTTGCTCGTTGGGCACCACCGCGGAAACCAAGCCGGTCGCCAACGCGCGGTCCGCTTCGATGAATTTGCCGGTCAACATCAACTCCGAGGCAACGGACGTGCCCACCAGACGTGGCAGGAAATAGGACGTCCCCATATCACAAGCGGACAAACCGATACGAATAAACGCAGCGTTCATTCGCATGTTCTCCGCCGCTATACGCACATCGGACGCCAGCGCAAAAGCGAAGCCACCGCCGCAGGCCGGCCCCTGGATCAGAGAGATGATGGGCTGGGGGCAACGGCGCATCAGGATATAGACGTCTGCCAAATAGCCCTGAAAGCCCCAGCCTGCACCTATCGGCCGATGCCCAGCGCTATCGCTGCCACCGGCCTGTTTGATGTCCAGGCCTGCGCAGAACGCACGCCCATTGCCTTTCATCACCACCACCCGGGTGTCGGTGTTTTCCATCAGGCCACCAAAATAGGCGCGCAGATCCGTGACCATCTGTGTGTTGATGCTGTTCAGTGCCTCCGGACGATTCAAGGTCAGGTAATCGACCCCACCATCGTGCTCGACCAGAATTGTTTCGTATTCGCTCATACTCTTCCCCCGATATCGTTGGTTCGATTATACATGTCGACTCACAGCCCCTTCCATCCACCCGCGGCTTCGAGGATGATGATCTCTTAAGGGCAGAGAACCAGGGGATACGGCCATGCCACAAGCGCTGGAGAGCTTTCGCATCTGCGACTTCACCGGCCAACTCGCCGGGGCCGGCGCCACCAAATGGCTGGCGGCATTTGGCGCCGAGGTCATCCGCATCGAAGACCCGGAACGCCAGGGACGCTGGGATATCCTGCGCGGCAGTGCACCTTTCAAGCCAGGCCAGGATGGCCTCGACCAGGGTGGTGGATTCAATAACCACAACACCGACAAACTCGGCATCACCCTGAACCTGCGCACCCAGAAGGGTAAAGATATCCTGACCGAGATCATCAAATGCAGCGATGCCGTAACGGAGAATTTCGCGGCGGGCGTGCTGGACCGGTGGGGTTTTGGCTACGACGCTCTCAAGGCGATCAAGCCAGACATCGTGTACGTCTCCAATTGCGGCTTTGGCCATATCGGGCCCTATCACGAGTTCAAGACTTGGGGACCGATCGTGCAGGCGTTCTCCGGTCTGACATTTACCTCCACGCTACCCGACCAACCTCCAGCGGGGTGGGGTTACTCCTACATGGACCACACCGGGGGCTACTACATGGCCATGGCGATTATGCTCGCGCTGCTGCACCGGCAGAAGACCGGCGAAGGCCAATGGGTGGACCTCGCCTGCACTGAGGCCGCAATCACGCTGAACGGGCCGGCACTGCTGGACTGGACCGTGAACCACCGTCCCATCCGCCAGGCCGTGCAACCAAGCTCCAACCGCAGCCAGTTCCAACCCATGGCACCGCACGGCATTTATCCCTGCCGTGGCGAAGATCATTGGATCGCTATCAGTGTGCGGGACGATGCGGACTGGCGCCAGCTCGCCGGCGTGATCGATGCCGCTTGGACGCAGGAGTTCGACACCGAGCAGGCGCGGTTGGACGAGCAGGGCGAACTCGATAGCAAGGTCGCCGCCTGGACGGCCGACCAGGACAAGTTCCAGCTTCAGGAGATCTTGCGCGCCCTGCCGATACCCGCAGCGGCCGTGCAAAAACCGAGCGAGCGCGTGGACGCCGACGCGACCACAGCCCGCTATGATCTATGGCCCACGGTCGAGCAGACCGCCATGGGAGAAGTGCGCGTCGACGGCCAGCCGGCCCGATTTTCCGCCACCCCCTGGCGAATGCAGCGCGGCGCCCCCTGCCTCAGCGAACACACGCAAGATGTACTGACTCGCTTGTTAGGTTATGGCGATGATGACGTTCAGGAGCTCGTTGCAGAGGGTGTGGTATGAGCGTTCTCAAGGGAATTCGCGTGGTCGAACTCGCCCACGAACGCATCGCATGGGCGGGTAAGCTGATGGCTGACATGGGTGCCGACGTGATCCTCGTCGAACCGCCCGCCGGCGATCCGAGCCGTGGCTATCCGCCTTTCCTTGACGATGAACCCGGCGCGAACCGCAGCCTCTACTTCTGGCACTACCACACTTCCAAACGCGGCGTGGTGATCGACCTCGACACCGAGGTGGGGCAAACCCAGTTCCAGCGGCTGATCGCAACCGCTGATGTCTTACTGGAGGGTGAACCCACCACGCGCCTGCGCGGGTTGCAGCTGGACTATGACGATCTTAAAGCGCTGCGGGCGGACCTGATCCATGTCGCACTCACACCGTTCGGACGCGACAATCCGGAAAGCGACCTGCCCGCGACCGATCTCACGCTGATGGCCGCCGGCGGTCCACCCTGGAGCTGTGGCTACGACGATCACAGCCTGCCACCCGTGCGGGGGTGGGGGCAGCAGGGTTATCACACCGGTTGCCACTTCGCCTTCATGTCAGTACTTACCGCGTTGCTACATCGCGGAGCGAGCGGCAATGGACAATTTATCGACGTTTCGATGACCGCCGCCTTGAATGTGACCACCGAGGCTGCCAGCTATACCCACCTGCTCAACGGCGAAGAAGTACAGCGCCAGACCGGCCGACACGCGGCGGTCAATCCGACCGGGCCAACGCAGATGGCGTGTGCGGATGGCGCCTGGGTGAATACCGGTGTACCTCCCCGTGCACCGAAGGAGTTTCAAAAACTCCTCGATTGGATGCACGCCCTGGGGCTGGATAACGAATTCCCCGAAGCCGTGTTTCTGCGGATGGGAGCGGACTGGGATGGACCGTTTCAGCTCAGCCAGCTCGGCAAGGATGAGACGTTGACCGCCGTGTTCGCTGCGGGTCGCGAGGCCCTGCAACTCATCGCATCGCGGGTGAGCGCCTATGAGTTTTTTGTTGGCTGCCAGCGCGCCGGCCTTGCGGTCGGGGCGATCAACGCACCGGAAGAGGCATTCGAAGACGAACACATCAAAGCGCGCGGTTTTCAAGTAGACGTCTACCACGAAGACTTCGATCGTACCGTGCGCTACCCGGGTGCACCGTATCAACTGCCGGCCAGCCCCTGGCAGATCAGCCGCCGTGCTCCCCATCTGGGTGAGCACAACGAGGAGCTGCTAACACACCTGCAGGACCCGGCGTGACGGCAAGTCGAAACGTGATTGGCCAGTTGGCGGCGAGCGAGCAGACTTCTCCATGATGAGTATCGCCATCGCCTGCTGTGGATTTTCGATCCTCGCCGGCACCACCATGATCATTGCTTATCTGTTCAATCCCATGTTTCCGAAGTCACCGCTCGGTGTCCTTGCAGGCATCGGCTTGACCGTCGCCCTCGCGGTCATCCAGGTCCAACAACTTACCTATCTTCTGGGTGGTGCCACCGACTCCCCGATGCACCAGTTCATTTTTCAGCTCGCACTGTTCAGCGCGCCCGGGTTGTTTTTCCTGTTTGGTCGCGGGATTGTGTTGGTCCAGGCGCCGTTTCGCCCGTGGCTGTTGTTGAACCTGTGCCCGATCGGCCTGCTGCTCTTACCGATGCCGATCGCGCTGACGTTGCTGCTGAGCATCGGCGCCGCCTATGCGCTGTGGCTCTCGCGCCTGACCTATTCGCTGCGACAGCAACGTCCTCAGTATCGTTTCGAATTCCTGTTTTCGGTGGTCATCACGCTCACCGCCACCCTGGTGCTCATTCTCGGCACCGTATTGCCGGTGATGGACCCCATCTATTTCCATACCCTGTACGCGTGCAGTATCGCGATCGCCTACCTGCTGGTGATGTTTGCCCTGATCGCCATCCCCACATTCGTCACCGATCTGTTCGAACTGACCCGGGTGCGTTACTCAACCACCACGCTCGGCCAGATCGATGTGTCCGCCAGCCTGGCGCGACTCGAGCAGTTGATGGAGAGCGAACGACTGTACGAACAGGAAGACTTGAGCTTGCGTACCTGCGCCGATGCGATGTCGTTGTCGACCCACCAACTCTCGGAGTTGATCAACCAACACCTGGATTGCAACTTCACCCAATACGTACGACGCCATCGCATCAGCGCGGCCCAGCGCGCCCTGGTGGAACACCCGGACGATGCGATCCTCACCGTCGCGCTCGCCACCGGCTTCAGGTCACAGTCCACGTTCTACGCCGCGTTTAAAGCGGAAACAGACATGTCACCCGGGGACTACCGCAAACAATACGGCTGAGGAGCCCCAGGTTTCCCGGAAGATCATTCAGGAAACCTCTAACCCGTTGTTATAAAACGACTTTTATATTTTCTTATCCCAATTGATCAACGCGGAAGTCACGGGTCATGCGCGTGCCTAAAGTGCTGCCATAGTTTCTACGAGACCTCCAAATGGCCAATCTTCTCGACCGACGCAAGCGTGTGATCGCGCTCTGCCTGATGCTGGGCATCGGCGCGGCCTCGGTAACGGTCCGCTGGTTGTTTGCGAACGACTTATCGCACAGCGGTATGCTCTACATCGGGGTGCCCTATCTGATCGCGGTTGCCCTGCTGGCCTTCATGCCGATGCGCACGGAACGCTGGTGGCACGGGTACCTGAACCTGATCACATGGGCATTGATCCTCTTCCTGGGCAGTTCGATTGTTCTGTACGAAGGTTTCATCTGCGTGATCTTCTTTATTCCGCTATACCTGCTGATCATCACCCTGATATTCCTCTTCCACGCCGCCCACCGTTTCGTGCGGTCAAAACGCGCCAAGGCGGGCATATCGGTGTTCCCGGTCCTGCTGCTATTGAGCGCCGCAGAAGGCACGACGCCTGAATGGAGCCTGCCGCGGAGCAATAGCGTCACCGTGGTCGCGAGCAGCACCATTTCAATCGAGCAAATCCACGCCAATCTCAGCGGCCCGATAAATATGGATGTCGAACGTTCCCTGCTCTTGACGATCTTCCCGATGCCCTATGAGGTGATCACCCCACCGATCGCGACCGGCGCCATCCACCGCGCCAAGACCCACTACGCCCGCTGGTTCGTGACCAACGTCGTGGAAGGGGAAATCGCGCTGATCTTCGACGAGGTTTCGCGCAGCTACATCCGCACCCGCGTATTGCGCGATACCTCACACTTCGCTGGCTACCTACGTTTGCACGGGACGGAAATTACACTGCGGGACGCGGACGGCACCACCGACATCGAACTCACCATCCATTACACCCGCAGGCTGGACCCGGCTTGGTACTTCCATCCCCTGATGCAGCGGGCGATGGGGCAGATGGGACAACTCTTGATCGAGGAGGTATTGCTACGTGATTGATCAGCCAGACAAACTCTACCTGGAACGCTATCGGAACGAACGTATCGATGAGCGACTGTCGGCGGACGCCGTTGATGGCCTCGTCAGCATCGATAGGACGAAGACCCTGTGGATCAGCAGCATGCTCACCCTGGGAACGGTCGGCGCGGCGATGACCGCAACACCCGGCGCGGTGCTCCTGTTTGTTATCACGACCGGCGTGACTCTATGTCTGGGTCACTCCCTGGGAATGCACCGTCGCCTGATCCACAACGCGTACCAGTGCCCCTTATGGCTGGAGTATCTGCTTGTTCATCTCGGTGTGCTGGTCGGTCTGGCAGGACCGATCACCACACTGCGAGTCCACGATCAACGGGACTGGGCGCAGCGCCAGGAGGCTTGCCATGACTATTTTTCCCAACAGGCCACTTGGTGGCGCGATGCGCTTTGGCAACTGTGTTACAGGATAGAGCTGCGCCAGCCGCCCCAGATACACATCGAACCTCGCATTGCTGCCAATCCCGTGTATCGATTCATGGAGCGCAACTGGATGCTGCAACAACTTCCATGGGCAATCCTCTTCTACGCCATCGGCGGCTGGGCCTGGGTGTGCTGGGGTATCGGCACACGGGTGAGCGTCGGGGTGATCGGCCATTGGCTGATCGGCTATCTCGCCCACAATCGCGGCCATGCCACGTGGGAAGTCCGCGGGGCGTGCACCCAGGGGTTTAACATACCGGGTACAGCTTTGTTAACCATGGGCGAATGTTGGCACAACAATCACCACGCCTACCCAGGTTCCGCCAAACTCGGTCTACTCCCGGGACAGTGGGATCCCGGATGGTGGGTATTGTCGGGCATGCACCGCCTGGACCTGGCCTGGGACATCCGTCTACCAGAAGACTTGCAGCCACGCCCGGAGTTGCAGCAGATTGCAGATCAGCAGCCGGAAACTGCATCCTGCGTCACGGGCGCGGCCTGCAACGGATAGGTACGCGGGGACTCTAGGAGCCTGTTGAAAAACTATTTAGGACTTAGTCAAACGCTCCGATTCTTGGGCAAGGCGCGTCTTGCGGCACAGGTCGGGTACCATTGCAAGAGGCGCAACGCGGGCCAAGGATCGGAGCGTTTGGCGCGCTGAGCCTCAAAATAGTTTTTCAACAGGCTCCTAGACCGCTCCGCGACGCAACTCTTCCCGCAGGGCCAACCCGTACAGCGCAGGATTGAAGGAGTCCCGCTTGAGCGTCGGACTAGTGAGGCGGGCTATCTGTTTGGGTCCGGGCAATCGATAGCGGCCGCTCAGGAGTTGGGCAATGAACTGCGCCTGGGCCTCCGCGATGGGCCAGAACCCACCGGTGGGACGGCTCACCCCCACCACAAAGAGGTTCTGTGCCTGAGGATGCATCAAGCCCATAAAGAGCTCCACGTCACCATTGCTCGTATCCAGGATAGACGCGTCGACATAGGGATACGCCAGCGCATACCCAGTCGCACAGATCACTGCGTCGAACACTTCGGTGCTGCCATCACAAAACTTCACCTGCTCACCATCGAAACGCTCGATCCCCGGCATCGCCCGCAACACGCCCTCCTCCAATGCCTCCGCCAGACGATCGGCGACCGCCGGGCGCTTGGCGAGGGGATTCGCCGGCGGCGGGGGCATACCCGCGGCTGTGAGCCGTTGCGCGTAAGCACCGAACTGCCGCGCGAATATACGCTTGGCAAGCCAGCCGAACAGCGCTTCACGGGCGCGGCGCGGCAGCCGCGCGATCAACGATGGCACGTCGTCCAGCGGGTGGCTGAGTTGCGCGTTAGTCGAGATGTGGACGGGGCCTTCGGCGGTATCTATGAATTTGGGCAGGATCCAGTTGCCTGAGCGCGCGGACATCACCACCTGCCGATCGCCCGCCCTAGCCAACTCGAGCGCCAGCTCACAGCCCGTGTTGCTGGAGCCGATGACCAGCACCCGTTTACCCGCCGTCTGTAGAGGCCGCTGCGGACTACGGTAGTCGACGGCATGGATATAGGCACCGGAGAAGTTTTCGATGCCCGCCGGCAACTGTGGCTGCCAATAGGCGCCACTGGCGAGTAGCACGGCGTCGAACAACTGCGTACGCTCAACCGCCGCAGCATCGCGGGTTACCACCGCCCAGGCGTCGGTTTTGCGCTCCACACGCATGACTTCGGTTTCCAGGCGGATGTCGACGGCCAGCTCGAACTGTTCCGCATAGTCGCACCACCAGCGATACAGATGTTCATGGGTGGGGAGCATCGGCCAGTCTTCGGGCATTTCATAATCGCTCAGGCGACTCATGGCCTTACTGGTATTAGTGGTCAGGGATTCATAGGCGGCCGCGCGACCATTGGGGTTGTCTATCTTCCAGTGTCCACCTACGTACGGTGACATTTCAAAGCACGTGACATCCAGGCCCACGCCTATCAGCGTCTTGGTCGCGACCAGCCCGGCCGGCCCCGCACCGATCACCGCAACCGACATCGTTGACATCTCGAGCGCTCCAGTAAGTTCGAGTGTCCGAGCATATCCGAGCCGCCAATTTATATACAATTATCGAATCGTTCGTCTCAGGCGCCTCCATGCAAGGCATAGTTCAAAAAGTGCCGATCACCATGCTCGTCCTGCTCGCCGTGGCTCTGCCAAGCGGTTTGTGTCACCCGGCTGAGTATGCACCCGCTAACACCTGGCAGGATAATCGTCGTGCCCACACGCGCCTGCCAGCAGACGATATCTGGTGGACGGTCAACGGCGCGGACATGCGCTGGAACTTCAAGAACCTGCATCAGATTTTCCCGACCGTGAACGTGTATCGCATGGGTAAGATTGCAGAGCTTGAATACTCGCTCGACAAACGTATCGACACACATGCGGTGGCTACACCCGATGGTCGCATACCCTTTGCCGACTTCATCGCATCGCCAGCCTCGACCACCATGGGAGTGGTGATCTTGCACAAGGGTCGCATCGTGTTCGAACGCTACCCACGCATGCAGGACTATGAAATGCCGATCTACTGGTCAGTTGCCAAAGTGTTCCCGGGGCTCCTGGTACGTCTGCTCGAAGAGCGCGGCAAGATCGATGTCAGTCAACCTATCGAACACTATCTACCCAGCCTTAAAGACTCGGATCTGCGAGGCATCACCGTGCGCAATCTCCTCGACATGGCGAGCGGTCTGGACTGCGCGGACGAATACGAGCAGCGCGCCTCGTGTTACTACCAGTTTTCGATCTCCATCGGCGACGGGCACTGGCAACCCGGCGACCCAAGGGACCCGTACGCATTCCTGCGCAGCCTCAAAGCCCAGCGCGTCGCCCCCCAGGGCGAACGTTTTTCTTATTCCGGGCTCAATACATTTGTGCTCAGCTGGCTGGTGGAGAAGATCACCGGCCTGTCCTTTCAAGACGCTTTGACCCAGGAGGTATGGCGCCATATCGGGGCCGAAGCGGATGGTTCCTTTATCGCACCGCATGCCGGCATCGCGCTCACCCCCGGCGGGTTCTTGAGCCGTATGCGCGATCTGGCGCGCTTTGGGCTCTTGTACACGCCCAGTGCGAGCGTGGTCACCGAGCAACCGATCATCTCTGCCGCCCACCTCGACCTGTTGCAGAACGGCGGCAATCCGGCTCTGCTGCGCAACGCCGGTGCCCAGGCACCCGGCGTGAAGCACAACGTCTATCAGTGGGACGCGGTGCTGGAGAATGGCACGTTGTTCAAAGGCGGCTGGGCCGGGCAGGGACTGATCATCAATCCACAGTGGGATGTGGTGGCGGTGTACACCGGCTACTTTAAGGACGATGCCTACAGCGAACTGCCGTTGCGGCCACGCATCCTCGCGCTCTTGGACACCCTCTACGGCGCGTCTAGCCCACCCGCGGGATCGGAGGAGCGCTGAACATTTCTGCAACAAATCCCCGAAAAAAAGACACGGGCAAAGCGCGCAATGCTGCTGTATGTTGCCGTGTATGCGTCACGTGATCTATCTCGGTATTTTCCTGCTGCTGGTCGCCATCGCCTTGGCCATCACCTCCAGACTGATGCAACCCTCCACCATCGGCCCGGCGGTGGCCCCGAATCCGGCTGACCATCGCGCGCCCGTAGTGCAGGTTTACGGCGCCGACGTTTGGGGGTTTCGTGGCAACTTCGCCATACATACCTGGGTCGCGACCAAGGATTGGGACGAGAGTGAATACACCATCTATCAGGTGATCGGCTGGCGCCTGCGCCGGGCGGGAACCGCCCTCTCCATCACCAACGGTATGCCCGATCAACCCTGGTTTCGCTCGCCGCCGTTACTGTTGCATGAGGTTTCAGGTGCAGAAGCGGCGCCTCTGGTCGACAAGATCGCCAACGCCGTTCAGCGCTACCCCTACGCTCGGGAGTACGTCATGTGGCCCGGGCCCAACAGCAACTCTTTTACCGCCTGGATCGCCCTGCAGGTTCCGGAACTGGGACTCGATTTACCCGCCAAAGCCATAGGCGCCGGCTGGATGGAATCCAACTACGAGGGCTGAGGCGCCCACCCGGCACGGGGGTCACAACAAGCACAGCGACAGCAGATGATCAAAACACCCTGAAAGTGGCATTGGCCCGCGCGACGGGGCCATCAGCGGATACCACTATGCAGTTGGCCGTGCACAACGTGCTGCCGAGTTTGATGACATCGACGTCGGTGTGAATCCAATCGCCCACCCCGGCGCGTCCGAGATAATCGATGTTCAGACTGGCGGTGGCGATGCCGGTATGCTCCCGCCCAATCTCCTCCAAACCTCTGCCGACACAGAGTCCAATGGCGTAGTCGGCCAGCGTGGCCAGGAAGCCGCCGTGAACCACGCCTTTGGTGTTGCAGTGCACTTCGCGCACCATCACCCCCAGTCGCACTTGGTCGTCGTCGACCCTTGAGTAGATGGGCTCCCAAGGCTCGGTAAACTTGGGCTTGCGAAAGTGGGGCTCGAAGCCCTGAGGGATCATGTCTTCCATTGGCG
>JBCCHL010000083.1:0-19096 GCA_039028775.1 Pseudomonadota bacterium
ACCGAGCAGGCCATACATATCCTCACCCACTTTGAAACGCGAATCGCGATACGGGGATTTGAGGCTGTCGGGGTAGATCTGATACTCCGGCACTTTCTGCATCTCGGCGTCCGCCAGGTGGGCTAGGAAACGTCCCATGCTGTCGCCGTTGATCACGAACACGCGCCAAGGCTGGACGTTGCCACCGGAGGGTGCACGGGCGGCCTTCTCGAGCAACTCCGCAATCGTGGCATCTGCGACCGGGGTATCGAGAAAGTTGCGCACGGTGAGGCGGTTCTTTACGGCATCGCTGACATTCATAGATTTATTCCAATTGGGTTCTTATTGTATTCCATCGGGGCTTGGTCCCCTTCAATCAGGGGCTATGTTACCCTCCGGGTCGCTTTTTTCACCACTTTAGAGATGAGGACACTATGCGCGAAGCAGTGATTGTATCCACCGCCCGTACCCCGATCGGCAAAGCCTATCGCGGTGCGTTCAACAACACCGGTTCCCAGGCGCTGGGCGGCCATGTGATCAAGCACGCGGTCGAGCGCGCCGGTGTGGCGCCGGACGAGGTCGAAGACGTGGTTATGGGATCGGCCATACAGATGGGTTCTGCCTATATGAACACCGCACGCCAGTCCCTGCTCGAAGCCGGCCTGCCGGATACGGTGCCGGGACAGACCATCGACCGGCAGTGTTCCTCTGGCATGATGGCCATCGGCATCGCGGCCAAGAGCATCATCTCCGACGGCATGGACGTGGCGATCGGTGGCGGCGTGGAGTCGATCTCCCTGAACCAAACCGGCGACATGTTTGCCATTCCCAGCCCGTGGGCGCTGCAGAATCTGCCCTCGCTGTATATGGCGATGATCGAAACCGCTGAGGTGGTGGGCGAGCGCTATGGCGTCGGCCGCGAGGCGCAGGACGAATTGGCCGCCAATTCCCAAGCCCGCACCGCGCAGGCTCAGGCCGAGGGCAAGTTCGACGATGAAATTGTGCCGCTGACCGCCACCATGAAGTTTCAGAACAAAGAGACCGGCGAAATCAGCGAGTCCGAGGTGACCCTGGATAAGGACGAAGGCAACCGGCCGGGAACCACGGCAGAAGCGCTGTCGGGTTTGCAGCCGGTCTTCAGCGGTGGCCAGGTCATCAAAGAAGGCAAACATGTGACGGCGGGCAATGCTTCACAATTGTCCGATGGTGCTTCGGCTTGCGTGTTGATGGAAGCCACCCTCGCTGAGAAACGCGGGCTGCAACCCCTCGGCGCTTATCGTGGCATTGCTGTCGCTGGTACCAATCCGGATGAAATGGGCATCGGTCCTGTTTTTGCGGTACCGAAGTTGCTGGAGAAGAACGGTCTGACCGTCGACGATATCGGTTTATGGGAATTGAACGAGGCCTTTGCCGTGCAGGTGCTGTACTGCCGGGACAAGCTCGGCATCCCTGACGAGTTGCTCAACGTCAACGGCGGTGCGATCTCCATCGGCCACCCCTATGGCATGTCCGGTTCGCGCATGGTGGCGCACGCGCTGATCGAAGGTAAGCGTCGCGGCGCCAAGTACGTGGTCAGCACCATGTGCATCGGCGGCGGCATGGGCGCTGCGGGGCTCTTCGAAGTCCTTTGAGGCGCCAGGGCGGGGCCTGCAGGAGTGGGCGCCGCCTGAACCTATCGGACGTCTCACAGTCAGGCGTTCTACTTTCCTTGGTGAACGCTATATAGTGATGGCGTCCAGATCTCGTAAGCAGGTGTAAGGCCCGGCATATGACCACCGACGACAAAACCCAGCATAAGAACGACATGTACGGCAACATCGATGCGCGCTCGGAAGACGCCGAAGGTGTGCAGGCGCCAATCCCGGCCGCGACCGTCGTGCTGCTGCGCGACGGCGGCGACGGTGTTGAGGTGCTGATGCTGCGCAAGAATTCCAAAATCACGTTCGGCGGTATGTGGGTCTTTCCCGGTGGCAAGATCGATGCGGAGGACTATGCGGGGGGTGATGATCTCGAGTTGGCCGCACGCAACGCGGCGGCGCGGGAGTCGATGGAGGAGGCGAGCATCAGCCTCAACGCCAACGACTTTGTGCAACTCGCACACTGGACGCCGCCCCCTGGCCCGCAGAAGCGCTTTGCGACCTGGTTTTTTGTTGCGCACGTCGAAGGCCTGGAAGACGTGGCCATCGATGATGGCGAGATCAAGGACAGCGCCTGGGTCCGTCCTGCGGATGCTCTGGCCCGCCACGCCAAGGCCGAAATCGATCTGGTGCCGCCTACCTGGGTGACGTTGTATCACTTGTCACTCTATGCGCCGGCGGCCGATGTGGTGCAACATTTCCGCGATCACCCGCATAAGGTATACAACACCCGGGTCGCCAAAGCAGCGGACGGCGATCGGGTGGCCATGTGGCATGGGGACGCCGGCTACGAGCCATGGGATGCAGACATCGCCGGCGCACGCCATCGCCTGGTGATGGCAAAGGATGGGTTTACCTTCGAAAACACTGTGGAGCATTACTAGCCAAGGCAAAGCGGGCGGCCATAACAGGCGGCTAATAGTAGTTCCAACCCAGCAGATTCCAGAAGTGCAGCACGTATACCAGCAGCGCGAAAATCAAACACACATACGTATAGCGTAAGGCCGCCCAGCGGTTGCACGCGCTGCTGCCCCACACCAGCGGCAGGTGAGCGATGCTGAGCGCGGTCAGCATCGCTGCCAGCACGGCGAGCGACATTACCAGGCCAGTTCCGGGGAGGGGAAAGTCGAACAGCAGGGTGTTGGTGCCCACCGAGCCCACCAGCATAGCCAGGGCGAGAGCGAACAACACAAAACTCACCCCAGCCAGGGTCAGGAGCAACCGCGCCCGCGCCGGGTGTCCTTCCAGACCGTCTTTGCGATTGCGCACATAGTTGATCACCAGGAAGAGACTGGCCAAGGCGGCGAGCAGGATGATGATCTGGTGCGTGTTGCCCGCAGCCATTGTGCCGACGCGGTCCGCTGCGACGATCGGTAGTGATGCGATCAACAGGTGCGTGACCTCACCCTGCGCGTCGCGGGTGAACTGCACGGTATCCTGACTGCCAATGGCTTGGAAGATATAGGGCTCGATCTCCACCATCGCCCGGGCTTCCTGGCTCTGGAGAATGAGCGTGTCATCGGGGCCCGGTGCGGCGTTGAGATCCGCAAACATCGCGTTGACCGCTTCGAGCTTGGTGAAGGAACGCCGGTTGAAACGATAGGTGCCCGCTACCTCTGCGATGCGCGCAGCCGTCCCCTCCAGGCGTTCGTAGGCATACGTGGGTGTGGGCTTGGGATAGAAATAGTTCACGATGCCATCGACGATCGCGTTGCGGGCGGCGGCACCTTCTGGTGCATTGAAGGACAGGTAAATGCCCCACCTACGGCTCGGATCGAGCAGCAGTTGCGAATGAAAGGCGATGGTATCGCCGGCGTGGCCGATGAAGCGCTGGTCGTTTTGGAAGGACTCGATGAAGCCATGCGCCATGCCAGCTACGTCCGGTGTGTGGCTGGCGAGTCGGGTGTGCATGGTCGCCACGGTGTCAGGCTGCAGCAGTTGGGTCGCGCCGAACCGCCCTTCGTTCAGATGGGCGATCATGAAGTGTGCCATGTCATCCGCGCTCCCGGACATCGCGCCCGCGGGCCCAAAGTTCTTGATGTATTCGAAACCGAAGGGTTGCAGCCTGCCTGCCTTTTTTATGTAGCCTGTGGCCATATGCGTTTCGAGCTCAGCGGGCAGGGGTTCGTCGAACGTCGAGAACTGCATATCCAGCGGTTCGAAGATCCGCTCGCGTATGTAATCCTCGAAGGTCATGCCGGAGACGTTGGCCACCACCAGGCCTGCGAGCGCGGTTGCCCAATTAGAGTACGCAGCGTATTCGCCAGGTTTGCGCACCTGGGTGGGCATATAGGCTTCTAACACCTCGGCCAGCGGCAGGTGGTCATCCGCGCTGTCACCGAACAGATACCCCAGCGCGCCGTCCTCCAGACCGGGTGTGTGGGTCATCAGGTGCGCCATGGTCAGGGGGGTATCGAAGTGATTGGGGAGCTCGAACTGGCTGACGTACTGACCCAAGTCGGCGTGCAGATCGAGCTTGCCGGCTTCGACAAGCTGCATCACGGCGGTCCATGTAAACAACTTGGACACCGAGCCGGGCCGGAACATGTGGGTATTGGGGTCGACCGGGGTCAGGCTCTCGAGGTCTGCGTAGCCATACCCCTTGCGCAGCGTCACGGCGTCCCCTTGCACCAGGACAAAGGTCATCCCGGCAAGGGTATGTTCGCTGAACGAAGCCTCCACAACGCCGTCCAGATAGGCTTCGAAGCGCTCGCTGTCCGCGTGCGTCGCTGGGGCCCACAGAAGGACGCTCAACATTAGAACGATGCTTGCGACACGATACGTCATAACAAAATACCTCGTTCCACAGTTGGTTGTAACAGCTATATAACACGTAGATGAGAGAGCACAAAGGGTTCTGGCTGGATCCCAACAGGAGAGCATCCGCGCCACGATCAATATAAGATGAGTTTAGAGAGTGCCGCTGAGGTTGTGGTCTTGGAAAATGTCTTTCTTGTATTTGTCGTCTTGTTAGTAATCGCCTGTGGCGGTTTCTACGTCCTCGGACGCCAGTCGCAGCAGGGTTCAGCACCAGGTCTCATAGACGGTCAACTCGCCCCTTGTCCCGCTTCGCCCAACTGCGTTTCCAGCGAGACCGGGACGGTCGAGACAAAGAAAGTGGCGCCGTTGTCCGTGGATGCGTGGTCGCAGTTACCGCAGGTGCTCGTCGAGATGGGCGGTGTGATCACCGCCCAGGAAGAGACATACCTTGCCTGTGAGTTCTCCTCGCGCACTTTCAAGTTTGTCGACGACGTTGAGTTCCGCCGCGATGCGGACACGGTGCACGTGCGATCGGCCTCGCGGGTGGGTTACTCTGACCGCGGGGTGAACCGAGCGCGGGTAGATGATCTGTGCGCGCGCCTGAGCTGACGGGTTGGGTGACACACAAGCGATAGACACAACCCGTTCACAAGGAGGGATGGAATGAGCTTTTTACAGATTGCCAGTTGGAACGTGGAACACCTGTCGGGCAACCGGCGCGGAGCGGACAACCAGAGTGCGTATGCACTGGCTGATCACATAGAGATGGCCGGGGTGGATATCGTCGCGCTCCAGGAGATCTACGTGACTGACGAGCACGAGGAGGTGCGCCTGTTCGATCACCAACCGGTGATCGCCAGCGCTGCGCTGACCGGGCGGCGCAATCGAGATCTGGACATCGTCTGCTATCTGTTGGAGGAGCATCTAGGAGACGCCTGGCGCTATCAGATATTACCCAATCGCAACCTGGGCGATACGGAACAGCTATGCGCGGTCATGTGGAACACCACCCGCGTAGAGCGTGGCGAGGTCGTGCGGTTGGACGTGGTGTTTAACGACGACGGCGATTGGCTCTGGGATCGTGCGCCCCATGCGATCCAGTTCACCACCACCATCAGAGTCTGGGAGCGTGCCGCGGACGGTCAATCCGTGCAGGAGGATCAACAGCGCAGTATCGTGCTGGTGCCGCTCCACATGAAATCGAACTTTGGCGGCGGCGCAGCCAACCCGCGCAAGCGCAGCAAAGAGGCGAAAACGCTGTGCGAACATCTACCCTGGGTGGAAGCGAACATGGACCCCAGCGTGATCCTGATCGGCGACACCAACATCAAGGAAAACACCGAGGCCGCCATCGACCACTTCATCGATGCCGGCTACGTAGACTTGAACAGTGCCGATCGGTCCACCTACTGGAGCCATCGCTACGGCCACTCGCCGTTCGATCGCGTGTTTGTGAAACAAGGCCGCCGGGAGTTTCAGTACACGCGTCAGTATATTCTGCAATCCGCTGATCTCGACGCCCATGATCGCGAGTTATCGGATCATTACATGATCAAAATCAGCGTGAAGAGTTATGTAGATGATGCGGACCCACGCAAACCTTAAGCTGGGTGGACGGGTGCGCCAGGCCCGAGTGGACCTGGCTTAAGCGGATGGGAGATCAGCCGAAAACGGCGTCGTATGCGTCTTCGTTGAACCCGACCAGCACGGTCTTACCGACGACCAGGCAGGGGGCACGGAGGTTACCCGTGCTGCCTAGCATGGCGTCGATGGCGTCTTCCGGCGCTGCCCTTCCGCCCTTGAACTCCTGGACTTTCTTGCCTTTGGCGACGGTCATCTTACTCGCCTTGGCGAGAATCTCTTCAGCGTCTTCGCGTTGTAGTTTACGGCTGGCAGGTATTTGATCACTCACGGTGATCTTGTGCGCTTCCAAATAGGCATTGGCTTTTGCGCAACTGCTTCAACCGCCTCGATGGTAGTACCAGTCTACGGACTTACCCATGTTGGCTCCTTTCTAAGCTTGTGTGGCGGGAGCGAGTCTTGAGTGGCGACGGTAGAACGTCGCACGTTCGCATCCACGCTCTGGTTGTGATTTTCGCTTATCCGCAGGGCTGATACCAGCGCTACGCAGTCAACCCTGGGTGGCTTTAGCATAGTCGGCCGCGTCTGCCAGGGTGCGCGATACACTCTCTCTTTGGGTCACACGCTCGAACCACGCCTCGGCACTCAGGGCGTCGAGCAGATCGATATCCGCATTGGTCTTAGCGGAGATGCGCGCGTAGATGAGCATGAAGTAGGCCATCGCGTCTGCGGCGCCGAACTCAGCGCCTCCCAGCCAGGGATCGAATCGCAGGGTCGGCCCCAGTGCTGTGATCGCCTGACCAAGATCTGCGGCGATCGCGGCCTGGCTTTCTTCGGAGACGGTCTCCCCGCGTAAAGCACCATAGCCGCGACGCGCTACCCACTCGATGTAAAGCTCCAAGGACTTCATCATTTCTTTGCTCTTGGCGCGAGCAAAGGCATCCGTTGGCAGCATGCGGGTGTCTGGATGGGTCTCCTCGAGGTAGTCGATGATGACGCCGGTCTCCGTGAGGGGGCCGTGCTCGGTGACCAGGCAGGGTACTTTCTTCATCGGACTCAGCGCGAGAAACTCCGCGCGGGGCGGCAGGGGTTCGATCACCTCTTCGAAGTTCAGACCTTTTTCGAGAAGGATGACTTTGACGGCATTGTAGTAGTTGCTGCGCGGACGGCCGTGTAACTTCAGCATGTGTTCGGTTCCTTGTTCGTTGTTGCTCGATTAATGAGGGTTGATCAACATTACTCGATCAGCGGGGGAACGGATATTCGGCGCCCTCCGGCAGGTCCACATCGAATGCGTTCAAGGTCATCGAGACAGACACATAGAAACCCGCGACGCCGACAATCTCTGCCACGCCGACCTCGTCGAACTGCTCGACGGCTGCCGCGTAAGCGGCGTCGGACGCCTTGTGATCGTTGTGCAGTTGATGCACGAGGTGATAGGTCGCTTCGTCCCCGGGATCGTCGAAGTCAGGCGCAGTACCCGCTTTGATGGCGGCGATCACCGCTTCAGGTACGCCCGCATCGCGCGCCATCGGCTCGTGTGCATACCATTCGAACTGGGCTTGCCAGTGGGCGCCGGTGACGAGTATCGCCAGTTCGATGTAGCGTCGATCGACGTGGGTGCGAAAGCGGTAAAAGCCACCGAGGCCCACCATGCGCCTTCCCATCTCCGGACTGCGCACCCAGATATCGAACGGACCGCCGATATGCCCGTCGCTGGGTTTGACCGGACGGTTTTCGACGATGTTGTTGAAGATCTCCTGTTGTGCCTCGGTGAGCTCTTCGAAAGTCTTGCGCTGCAAACGTGCCATTGTTTCCTCCGTTTAGATTCGCTCGAAAGAGCATAAACTCAAGCCGTTGGGATTGCATATGCACCGGGCAATCAATTAGCGTGTGCTTGATCATCGAGCGACAAGAGACCGGTGGAGAATTGATATGGGTATGCTGATAGATGGCCAATGGTCGCGCGACGACCAGCGGCGGACCAATCCGGACGGCGAATTTGTGCGCAACGCGTCGACGTTTCGCTCCCACATCGGTGGGGCGGCGTATCCGCCCGCCAGCGGACGCTATCATCTGTTTGTCAACGCTGGGTGCCCCTGGGCCTATCGCACGATTCTCTATCGGCAGATCAAAGGGCTGACCGAACACATCTCCATCTCATTTACCGAGCCCGCCATGGGGACGGAGGGTTGGACCTTCGGCACCCCCGAGCCGTTACTCGGGGCACGGCACATCCACGATGTGTATACGGCCGCTGATCAGAACTTCACCGGTCGTACGACGGTGCCGGTGTTGTGGGATAAGCAGGCCAACACCATCGTCAACAACGAATCGTCCGAGATCATCCGCATGCTCGATGCCGACTTTGCCGATCTATCCGGCGTCGCGGACAGCGACCATTATCCGCCGGAGTTGCGGACAGAGATCGATGCGCTCAATGACGAGATCTATACCTGCGTCAACAATGGTGTCTATCGCTGTGGGTTCGCGCATTCGCAACAGGCCTACGAACAAGCGTTTGACGCCTTGTTTGCAACGCTGGACAAGCTCGATGCAAGACTCGCTGAGCAGCGGTTTCTATGTGGCGATCAAATCACGGAAGCGGATTGGCGGTTGTTTGCCACCCTGGTGCGCTTCGACCTGGCTTATCACGGGCAGTTTCGTTGCAACCGCAACCTTTTGAGCCAATATCCCAATCTCTGGCCATATACCCGCGATCTCTATCAGCAACCCGGAGTGGCCGAGACGGTCGATATCGAGGCGATCAAAGGCATTTACTATGGTGCTCGCCACCCGGGCATTCTCCCCAAGGGACCGCAGATAGACTTCACGGAACCCGCGGGTAGGGGCTAATCGTCGCATCCGTTTGCCTGGCCTTGGGCGACGGCGCGCGTGCCGGCGAGCCGACAGCGCCGCTTGACCCGTGCTGGGTGCGCCTGCAACATACGCGTACCGCCAAGGAAATTTCGCTATGAACGAGAGATCAGCCCCCGCCAGTTTGCAAGCACTGCCGCCTCAGAGTTCGTGCTGCAGCGATTCCAGCTGCTGTCCCCCGTCCACCCCCTTCGTTCGTCAGGTCGAGAAAGTGGGGCGTAATGACCCCTGTCCTTGCGATAGCGGGCGCAAGTACAAGAAGTGCTGCGGTAAAAGCTGACAGATCTTCAATCCACCCGCGCGTGAACCCCTCCGGCGCTCGCGTTTAACGCCCATAGGTTAATTTTTGCTCGACGCATGTGTATCGTTATGCCTCCCACACTTGCCTTGAGAACGTGCTTCCCGCAATGCTAAACGAACAAGAAATCCGCGATCTGGTAGCGACCCATGGTGCTGCCGTCAATGAAGGCCGCCCGATCAAGCAGTTGATCGCCGATGGGGAGATACCCCGTCTCGCAGGGGTAACCGTATTGGAGGGCAAAGTCTCCGATTCGGTGTTCGGGGATACGCTGCAGACCGCAAACGGGCGTCCCATGCGCCTGATGTTTCGCAACAACCGCATCTCCACCCACGACGTAAACCGCGGCGCGATCCCTTTCAAGGATCAGGTGCTGGCCTTGAACCATGCGCACATGCACAAGCTGGTGAAGCTGGTGCTGGGCTCGTCGCAGTTCGAGGTTGAGGGTCTGGCCCCGACCTCCACCGTTATTCCGGCGGAAAACCTCAACCTCCTGATGGTCGAGAATGTGCTGCGTTTGTACATGGCCGAGAGTTCCACATCGACGTCGCTCTACCAACATTGGATGACCGCGAGAGAAGAAGGCCGCAATCAGTTGGACTACGCCGGTCATCAATTGGATATCGCAAGCCTTGAGCCCAACGGTGTGTTGCCCTACGTGATGGATACGCCGAGCACCAAAGAGGAAGTGGATCACACCATCGATCCGGCTTATCTGTTCGAGAACGGCGTGTGTACGACCGGGCAATATGCGCAGATTCGCAATGCTTCCCTGATGGCCTTTGGCATCGTCAGTCACTATCTCGCGCAGAAGGGGATGGTGCTGGTGGATACCAAGACCGAACATGGGGTCAACGCCGACGGCGAGATTGTCTCCGCGGATGAACTCTACACCATGGACTCCTCGCGGTTCTGGCGCACCGACGAGACGGGGGCCGTGCTGACCCGCGATGGCAAACCGGTGTCTTTTTCCAAAGAATTTGCTCGCGGTATGGTGAAAGAGAAGGACCAGCAGTTCTCCGCAGAGCAGGCCAACGAAATTGCGGTTCGCTACATTCAGGGCTTGCAGCATTTGACCGGCGAGGCTTTCGAGCCTGACCTACGCCCGCGGGATCAGCGCATCATCGAATCCACCGATCTGATTCTGGATGCTCTGTTGTAAGGAGCTTGTCAGCCCACAAACCACACACCCTGATTGACGTAACAGTCGGCACTGTCCAGCAGAATGTGGATACACAATCCCGCTCCGAGCCAGCGGGTGCGCGCCGGGATCAACAGCGCGATGTAGAGCAACATCGGCAGCATCGTGTGCAGCGGGTGAAAACCGATGCTGCAGCGCAGCGGGTCGTAGATCGGGTCCGCGAGCAGGTGATCCAAGTCGATGGCCATGCCGGCCATCATCCACAGAAAGGGGTATAACCAGGCTTTGCCGCGGGTCAGCCAAGCGACCCCTAAAGGCACCGCGAAGTGCAGCATCAGATGCAACATGGTGAGTGCTCAGAGCCGGCGCGAAGCGCTCAAGCCTGATTCAACGCGCCTAGAAACTCCACGGTACGCTCGGCGTCGCCGCTGTCTACCTCAAAGGGAAACGCACACAAATCTGTGACCCCGGCGCCCTCCAGGCGCTGCAGTTGGCTGCGCACCGTGTTCTCATCGCCGACAATCGCCAGATCCTGCAGACCGTCGGCGCCTTCGCGATCGAGCATGGCGCGATAACTGGGAATCTGTGCATACATGGCGAAGGTTTTCGCGGCGATCTCGCGAGCGGCGTCCGGCTGGTTGGTGATCACTACTGGAAAGCCTGCCACCACACGCGGTTGCGGGCGACCAGCCGCCAGGGCGCCCGCGCTGATGCGCGGCACGATGTGATCGGTGAGGGTGTTGAGACCCGTCGCCCAGGTGATGGTCCCGTCCGCCAGCGCGCCGGTAAGCTTTAGCATCACCGGGCCCAGAGCGGCGACCAGTACGGAGGTATTGTGGCCATTAGCAGGCGGAGGCTGAAGGTTAACCTGGTACTGTTCCCCGTCCAGTTGGACGGACTCCCCCTGCAGGAGAGGTTGGAGAATCTGTAGGTATTCGCGCATGTGCCGCGCAGGTTTGTCGTAAGAAAGTCCCCAGGCATTTTCCACCATAAAGCGATGGGCCAGACCGATGCCGAGTGCAAACCGACCATCACATGCCTGTTGGGTGCTAGCGGTCTGCTGCGCCATAGCGGTCGGATGTCTGGTGAAGGTAGGCACCACCGCGGTTCCGATCTCAATCTGTTCGGTGGCCAACCCCAGGGTTGTAGCTGCCGTCATCGCATCCAACGCAATGTTGGCGATCCAAGCGCTGTGCAGACCCGCGCGTTCCGCGGCCTGTCCGCGCTGGATCAGACCCGCAATTTCGGGTGCGGCGCCACTGCCTTCGCCCACCATGATGCCCATGCGCATAGCGTTCTTCCTCTTTAAACAAAACCTGGTAGTGCGAAGGCGTTACAGCCGGTTGACCGCCTCGGCGGACAGATCCAGCGAACGCGTGATGCGCTCGCGCATCTCCTCAAGGTCGATACCTTCGGTGCTTTTCTTGCCCTCGCAGTAGCGCGCGTAGACGCCGTGGACAATCGCCGCCGACTTCCAGCGGTTGAAGCCGACGTAATAGTCGAGCTTGGACAGGTCACGCCCGGTTTTATCCGCATAGCGCGCTGCGAGTTCAGTGCGCGATGGGAAGCCGGGCGGCGCGGTGGCCGCTTCCGGTACGGGGGGCTCTTTGTCGTTCGGGTCCGGCCAGGGATTGAGCGCGTAGGCCAGGTCGGCCAGCGGGTCGCCGAGCGTGGAGATCTCCCAGTCGACCACGGCGGCGACGGTATGGTCGGGGCCGATCAGCACGTTGTGACAACCGTAGTCACCGTGGACCACACGTGCGGGCCCCTGATCGGGCATATTATCCAGAAAAAATTGCTGCAACTCGTGCGCGCGCGGGTCGTCAAAATCCGCCGGTTCGACGCTCGCCGTCCAGGAGCGATACCAGGTCTTGAGTTGGCGACCCACATAATTTTCTTTCTTGCCGAGCTCGCCAAGGCCCACCTCGTCGGGATCAACCGCATGCAGCGCGGCCAGGACGTCGATGAACGACATCGCCATCTTGCGCCGTTGATCTTCCGGCACGTAAAGGTTGGTATCGTCGGAATTGTAGAGTGGATGGCCGTCGATCAGTCCCATCACATAGAACCAGGCGCCGGTGACCTCGGGATCTTCACAGAACCCATAGGCTGCGGGGACGGGTACCTCTGTGGGGCCGAGACTCGAGATGAGCGCCCACTCGCGACTCATATCGTGAGCTTTGGGCAGCAGTTCACCTTGCGGGGGACGGCGAATGACCGCGGTCTGACCGATCTGGTCGTCCAGGCGGTAAGTCAGGTTCGAGTGTCCGCCTTCGAGGCGGGTCCATTCGAAGGGTGGTGTCAGGCCGTCGACGTGCTCACTGATCCACGCCTCAACGGCATCCACCTGATAGCCTTCCGGCCCCAGGCGCTCGTCGTGATTGGACAAGGGTTGTTCCTCTTTTCGTTCCCCGTGGCCGAACGGTGCGACAGCGATGGCGGCATGTCAATCCCCGGGCGGTTTATTGACGCTGGCAGAGCGATATCCGATAGTCTGTGTGTCGCGAATGAGTACGTAATTCGAAGGAGGAGAAAACCATGTACGAACATATCAATTACCAGGTCGAGAACCCGGTAGCGATCATCGCTTTGAACCGGCCCGACGCGCTGAATGCGATCACGGGTCGCATGCAGGCGGAATTGAAGCACGCGCTGGCCGCGGCGGAGAACGACGAGAATGTGGTCGGCATTGTCCTGACCGGCGAAGGTCGAGGCTTTTGTGCCGGCGCGGACATAGGCGGGCTGCAATCCACGGCCGCTGGCGAAGCTGGTGGGCAGCGCGAAGACCTGAGTGCCTACGACGCCAATCCCGGTAACCCAGCGATGGGTGATAACTTCAAGGTGACCTTCTCTTATCTCCTAAGTATCAGCAAGCCGCTGATCGCGGCGATCAACGGTCCCTGTGCTGGCCTGGGTTTTGTGTTTGCCAGTTTGTGTGACATGCGGTTTGTCGAGCGTCAGGCCAAATTTACCACCGCGTTCTCCAATCGCGGCCTGATCGCCGAGCACGGATCGAGCTGGATTCTGCCCCGCTTGCTGGGGCCGTCCCGGGCTTTGGATATCCTCTGGAGCGGGCGCAAGTTCACGGGCGAGGAGGCGGAGCGCCTGGGTCTTGCCGACCGCCTGTGTGAGGAAGGTCGCAGCCGCGAAGACGCCAGCAACTACATCAAGATGCTGGCCGAGACCGCGGCGCCCCAGTCGATCAAAATGATGAAGGCTCAGGTTTATCGGCACCTGAACATGGAACTCGAGGACGCGATGAACGAATCCAATGCCTGGATGGCCGACTCCCTGAAGGCAGACGATTTCAAAGAAGGTGTGTCTTCATTTGTCGAACGTCGCCCGCCGAACTTCAAGCGAGTCGGGGGCGAGTGAGCGCGAGCTCGGTTATCGCGCGCCCGTAAGCGCCGCCAGCTCATGTTGCCTATGCTCAAGTGGGTAGGAATGCTGCTCGTTTTTGCCCAGTTCGCGGCGGCAGCAGACGTGCGCGTGACGACCGCGCAGGGCCTCCTCGTCGGTGCCGACGAGGCAGGTCTCGCGGTCTTTAAGGGTATTCCCTACGCCCAGGCTCCGATTGGCGAGCGACGGTGGCAGCGACCGCTGGCAATGCCCGCCCACGAGGGAGAACTTGTCACTCAGACCCTCGGTCCGGCTTGTGTGCAGAACCGACCTGAGCTGATGCAGAGCGAAGACTGCTTGTACTTGAATGTCTGGTCGCCGAGCGTGGCCGCCGAAGGCCTGCCGGTGATGGTGTGGATCCATGGGGGTGGGTTTCGCGCTGGTTCTGGCGACATTCCTGGAGCGGCTTTGGCGCAACATGGCGTTGTGGTTGTGTCGATCAACTATCGGCTCGGTCCTCTCGGGTTCTTCGCCCATCCGCAACTCGCGAGCCAGGCGGCCAATTTTGGTCTGCTCGACATGATCCTCTCGCTGCGCTGGGTAAAACAAAACGTCGGTGCGTTTGGTGGCGACCCACAGAATGTCACGATCTTTGGGGTGTCCGCGGGCGGTCAGGCGGTGAATATGCTGCTGGCGAGTGAGTTGTCCGCTGGTCTGTTTCACAAGGCGATTGCGCAGAGCGGGTACGGGACCTGGCCGTTACCCTGCACTGCGCGGTTGAATTGCGAGGCGAAGCTGGATTTTGCCCTGCAGAGCATGCCCAGCGCTGAGGACATCAGTGTGGCGCTGGTGAGTAAAGCCGCTGCGTCGGTCGATGTGGATGCACCCCAGAGCATCGAAGCGTTGCGTGCCGTTCCCGCCGCTGCGCTATTGGACGCGCTCGAAGGATTCCAGCTGCCGATGGTGGATGGTGTGACCCTGAAGGCTGAGCCCGCGGAGATTTTCCGGCGCGGCGAGCAGCATCGCGTGCCGCTGCTCACCGGTGGCGTGAGCTTCGAGGGGTCGGTCCTTGGCGGCTCCGAGGCAGCCGCGCTCAACTTCGCCGCCCACTACGGCGATGACGATACGTTGCGCGAGTTATACTCCGCTGACTTTCAGGGTTCTCGGGCGCGGGCGTGGACCCGTATCTTCGGTGACAACCGCTATGTGCTTTCGGCAAAGATCATGGCGGAAGCCGCCCTCGCGGTGGAACAACCGGTCTGGTTGTACTACATGGACTTTGTTCCCCAGCAGCAGGTGGGTCTGCCGGGAACCCCGCATGGTATGGATTCCTACTACCTGTTCCGCGGTGCGCAAAGCGAAGATGTGTTTACCTCGGCACTGGCCAAGCGCATGCAGCTCTATTGGACAAGTTTTGCGCGCAGCGGTACGCCGAACGATCAGAGCCTGATCGAGTGGCCCCGCTACGCAGCCCAGGATCGGCATTGGCTCATCATGTCAGAACGTGATGAGGTGTCGCCGGATCCGCTGGCCGCGAAGCTCGACTATCTGGCCGCGCGTTATGCCAAACGTTTCGAATCCTTCGAAGCGATCGCACCCAGTGCGGGTGGCTTCAGACCCGGTAGCTGAAGCCGATCCGGTCTCTAAGGCAGACCTAGACGGGCTCTGCCAGAAACACCGGGATCTCCCGGTCGGTCTTGCCCTGGTACTCCGCGTAAGGCGGAAAGGCATCCACGCCGAGTTGCCACAACCTGGCGCGCTCCTGCGCATCGGTGACTTCCCGGGTCTGCATCTGGTAGACATTGGTTTCATCGCGCAGAGCGATCTGATTGTCGGCCCGTAGATTGTAGACCCACACAGGATTCTTGGGTGCGCCGCCCATCGAGCCGATCAGCACGTAATTGTCGCCGTCCTTTACGCGCATCAACGGGGTGCGCCGCTCGGCGCCGGTCTTGTTACCCTTGTGGGTGAATAGAATGCAGGGCAAACCGGTGTCCAGCAGGGTGGTGCCTTCGGTCCCTCCGCTGCTTTCGTAAAGGTCTGCCTGCTTGCGTACCCAGTCGATCGGGCTTGGTATGTAGTCTGCCATTTGCGTGTTCCCGTTTGGTGAATGTGTTTCTCTGGAGGAATGGGTGGGTGACGAAGGCTCGCGGCCGCTAGGGTTCCAGCGCTTCTTGCCACAAGGTCCCGTCTTCGGTCATTTGTGCGATGCGTTGTGTGTCGTAGCCGACTTCCGCCAGCACCTCGCTGTTGTGTTGACCCGCGATGGGTGGGCCCTGCAATGCGTGCTGTGTGCCGTCGAAAGTTACCACGCTCGTATGACGACGATAGGGTCCCCACTGGGGATGTACGGCGGGCATGGTCATGTCGGTCGCCTGGGCATGCTCGTCGTCGATGAAAAAACGGCTTGGCGGGTGCCGGTCGGCGCGCACGCAACCGAGGTGGGCGGCGGTTAACATCGCCTCCCACTCGTCCGCGGTGCGGGTTGGAAACAACGCCGCCAACCCCTCGACGGTTGCCACATCGCCACGCTCCAGCTCCTCGGCGCTCGGCGCCGCTGAGACTTGGTTGTGCGCCAGGCATTCTGCGAAGCGGGTGCGTTCGCGCTCGCTTAACAAGGCGATAAACAACCACTGTCCTTCGGCGCAGGGGTACAGCCGATAGCACGCGGACAACCCGTGCATCAATTCGTCGGCGATGGCGCGTGGGCGCTTGCCCGGAAAGTTCAGGAAGTCGTCGTGATTGGCATAGGCGTTGGCGCCAAACATATCGATGAGAATCTGTTGCCCGCGTCCGGTGCGCGCGCGCGCCGACAGGCCCAACATGACGGAGGATGCGACTACCATCGCTGTGTTTGGATCGGGGTTTACTTCGTTGGCGCGCATGAGTCGGCGAGTCCACAGGCGCAGGTTATCGATATCCTGGAGATCCCGGGGCAAATCTTCGCGCATCTGGTACATCACGCCACCCATAGCGGCGCCGGGTATCGGGTGGGTGCTCGGACGCGGTGCGCCTGGTCCGTCTGGCCCATAGCCATTGCTTTGCAGATACACCAGTCCTGGATTCTCGGCGCTCACGGAGGCATAGTCGATGCCGAGCTTCTCGGGCACTCCAGGGCGGAAGTTGTGGATCACGACGTCCGCTGTCGCGATCAGGTCGACTACCGCCTGGCGCCCCGCGTCTTCTTTCATGTTAACGCTGATGCTGCGTTTGCCGGTGTTGACGCGGCCGCTGCCCACCCCCATCGCCAGGCCGCGGTAGGGGTCGCCGCCGATCTGTTCTATCTTGATCACGTCCGCTCCCATGTCCGCGAGGAACGACGCCCCGAGCGGCGCGGCGATGATGGTTGCGATCTCGACCACGCGGATGCCCTCCAGTGGCAAGCGGGCCTCTGTCTCAGTGGTATCGGCCTGAGTGGTGCCGAGTTTTCTAGGCGTCCACGCATCGACGTTGCAGCTTTGTTCTTGGCGCAGCTTCGCGGGCGTGGCGGTCAGACGCGCCAGCGGACCCAGTTCCCTGCCGCCGTCCGCGCGCTCGACCACGTGGCCGTTGGCCACAATGTCAGGGTCCTCGAGCGCCATCTGGGTCGTCTGGTATGCGGTAGCGACCACGCCACCGTTGCTGATGAACTGCTCCATCCACTCGGCAGCGGGCTTGTCCTGGATGCGCTTGAGCATGCGCGCACGAAAGCGTTCGTGGGCATCCCCGTTGAGTAGCATCTGGGTGGGGTTGTAATCCGGGTCGGCCAGCACGTCGACCAACTCGGTCTCGACCAGGAAGTTATCGAATAGATGAGGTAACAGATTGCCGAATTGCATCCAGCGCCCGTCACCCGCTTGTGCGGGATGGTAGTAGAGCGACGGCATGGGCGGTTCGTTGAAGCCGGGTGGCGGCGGGGCGCCATAGATGTCGCCGAAGCGCTCGGGAAACTGACCGGCCAGCATCGGCCCCTGTTCATAAGGCACCATGCCGCGCAACAAACTGGTTTCGACCAGACGGCCGGGACCCGCTTCGCCGCGCTGCAACACGGCGGCCAAAGTTCCTGCCAAGGCGGCCTGGGCGCACGCGTGCGTTCCGACCTGTAGGGCGCTGAACACCGGCCCTTCGCGATCGACAATGCCCGCGAAGGCCTGCATGCGACCGCTGTAAGCTGCGATCACATGTTCGTAGCCGGGGACCTCAGCCATCGGTCCGGTGTTGCCGAAGGCGGTGACATGGCAGACCACCAGATGTGGATAGCGCTCGTGCAGGGTGTTGTAGGTCAGATCAAATTTACCCAGGGTCAGCTGCGACTTGCTGGTGACAAAAACATCGGCCGCACTCAGCAAAGTTTGCAGGCGCTGCAAATCCTGGTCGCTTGTGAGGTTCAGGGACAGCGGGACTTTGCCCCGCTGCCACAAGGAAGCGGAGGGGAGTTGGGCGAGAGGATCATCTTCGGGCCCGACCACGCGGATCACCTCGGCACCGAAGTCGGCCATCACCATGGTGGCCAACCCCGCGGCGGGACCATTGCTCAGATCGACAACGCGCAAACCTTGCAAAGCGGTGGTCATGATATGTCCTATTTCTCTTCGTCGAAACGAATCCCGTGAGGTTTACCGTCTGGCGGCTAGCGAAATCTCATCGTCTGGTGCTCAGCTCGTACGTCGCGCATTGGCGCCAGCTTCGCGCTGCGCGTTTTGGTCTGCCTGCGGGTGCAGGCGTTTCTCCCGTCCGTTGCGAGTGTACCCAATAAACTCATGGCTGTTTAGATTGCATCGGGCGGAAGGGCTGCAGTAATTGGCCGAGATAGGTCTCGGGCATATGGGTATCGATGCCGTAGGGTCCCGGTGATCTGTCGCTTGGCAAGTAGTAGGTGCCGAACAGGATGTCCCAGATCGGCAGCGCGCCAGCAAAGTTGGTATCTCGAGCGGCCAGATCTGCCGAGTGATGCCAATGGTGGTACTCGGTACTGACCCAGATGCGGTCCATGAATTTCAAACGCCAGCCGAGATTGGCGTGGATCGTGGTGTCCCACAGGCTATTGAACAAGCCGACCCACAAAAGATCGATCAGGTCGAAACCTGCGATCAGCAGCGGTATGCCCACAAAAAAAGCCATCAACAGGCCATCGATGGGATGGCGGCGCTCGCCCGCGATCCAATCGAGATGTTCTATCGAGTGATGCACGGCATGGAAGCGCCACAGCAGAGGGATCGTGTGGCTCAGCCGATGTCCCCAGTAGATCAGGAACTCTGTGATGAACAACGCCGCAACGATCTGCAGCCACTGCGGCATCGCCTGCACCCAAGCCATCAAGGTGTCGCTGCGCAGCGGCGCCAACAGCGGGAAGATCACGATCAGCGGCAACACGGATAGAAAACTGGTCATGAAGACGTGGAAGAGATCCGTCATCCATTGGGGCCGGAACACTTTCATCCGGTGGCGCGGGATCAGTCGTTCCAACGGCAGCAGGACACAGAAGCCGAGCAACATGAAACCCAA
>JBCCHL010000084.1:0-18858 GCA_039028775.1 Pseudomonadota bacterium
GATTGAGGTCGACCAGCGCCGCGGGCATGGGGTGGTGGTGAACCAGCAGCTGCCGGGACCGATCCTGCGTTGGCGGGAAGGTGAGACGGTCACCCTCAATGTAACCAACCACCTCGCTGAACCGACATCGATCCATTGGCATGGGCTATTGTTGCCGTTCTATATGGACGGCGTCCCCGGCGTCTCCTTCCCCGGTATTCCGCCGAACGAGACGTTTACCTATCAATTCCCGTTGCTGCAGGCAGGCACCTATTGGTATCACAGTCATTCCGGCCTGCAGGAACAACAGGGCCACTATGGTGGCATTGTGATCGAGCCGCGCGCCGGCTATCGAGAACCTTTTGATCGCGAGTTTGTATTGGTGCTGTCGGATTGGAGTTTTGAACATCCGCACCGTATCTTCAGCCGCTTGAAGAAGGTCAGCCACGCCTACAATCAGGCCAATCGCGACGTGGGCGATTTTGTGCGCGATGTGCGCAGCAAAGGCTGGCGCGATGCTTGGGCGGAGCGGGAGATGTGGGGGCGTATGCGCATGAATCCCCGGGACATCGCCGACGTGACCGGAACCACCTATACCTATCTGCTCAACGGGCACAGCACGCTGGAGAACTGGCGGGCGCAGTTTCAGGCCGGCGAACGCGTGCGCTTACGCATCATCAACGCCTCCGCTATGAGCATCTTCAACTTTCGCATCCCGGGCCTGGCCATGACGGTCGTCGGCAGCGATGGTCTGGATGTGGTGCCGGTCGAGGTGGACGAGTTGCAAATCGGGGTGGCGGAAACCTTTGATGTCAATGTCACGCCCGTGGCCGACACCTACGCTATGGTGGCCGAAAGCAACGATCGCAGCGGTCTCGTGCGGGGTACATTGTCCCGCTCAGCCGATGCCGTGGCGGAGATCCCCGCGCTGCGCGCCGTGCCGACCCTGACCATGAAAGACATGGCGATGGATCATGCCGATCACTCCGCGTCCAACGCCCACACGTCGCACGACCCGCACGCTGCACACGACGCGCACACTTTGAACAAAGGGCACCACTCGGACAAAGGGCACCACTCGGACAAAGGGCACAATGCGGAAAAAGGGCACACCTCGAACCCGCACACCTCGAACCAGCACACCTCGAACAAAGTGCATAGCGCCCTCAAGGCCCCCAACGCGCATAGCGGCAACAGCGCCCACGACGCCCACAAGATGACGATTGCAAATACGGGCAGCGACGTCCACGGCGCTCGCAAGGAACACAATGCACCCGATCCAGATGCGGCGGAGCACGCACATCATGCGCGGGAGCATACGGTCGCGGGTACCACGGCATCCTACCCGGACGCGATCACCGGTCCCGGCGTCGCCGCGTGGGCAGTAAACCCGGCAAACCGTCTGGCCGAGCGACCGGTCGGCTTGGAAGAGGTGCCGCACCGGGTACTGACCTATGCTGATCTGGCGAGTGTCGAGAAGAATCCTGATATGCGGGCGCCGCAGCGGGAACTGGACTTACACCTGACCGCTAACATGGAACGCTACATGTGGTCGTTCGATGGCAAGAAGTTCTCGGAGGTCACCGAACCGCTGCGCTTCAAGTATGGCGAAAGGCTGCGTCTGACGCTGGTCAACCACACCATGATGCCGCATCCCATCCATCTGCACGGCATGTTCTTCGATGTGGTGGTACCCGGCGGCGCGATGCACCACAAACCACGTAAACACACCATTGTGGTCAAACCGGCTGAGAGGCTCTCGGTGGACATCACTGCGGATGCGCCCGGTGATTGGGCATTTCACTGCCACCTCCTGTATCACATGCATGCGGGGATGATGCGTGTGGTGTCCATAGTGCAGCCCGCCTAGTGCGTTGGTCGCCTTGTTTCGCGTTGCTCATGCTGACGCCCGGCTTTGCGGCGGAGGCCGTCGACGCCTCTGGCGATGCGCGCTGGCGTGCGGCCGAAGCACATTGGGGGACGGACGCGATGCAAGCCTCGAAACAGCGATTGCTCGCTGAGCATAGCGGGGGGCGGGTCACGCTCCTGGAAGTCGACCGGATGGAAGGTCTCCATGTGGATGACGATTGGGAGGGGCGGTGGGACGTTACCCTCGCCCACGGCGACGACGAGGGACGCTTCTACCTGCGCAGCGAAGGTGAATACGAGGCGGGCGTGGGACTTTCTGAGGCGGAATTTTACGCGGGTTACAGCTTGCCCATCGCCCCGTTCTGGAATTTCCAGGCTGGCCTGCGCCACGATTCCCGCCCTCATCGCGGGCGCAGCTTCATCGGGGTGGGGCTCGAGGGCACGCTGCCGTTCTGGGTGGAGATGCACGCCGAGTTTTACGCTGCCGAGGATGGTCAGGCGCTGATGCGCCTGGAGGCGGAACAGGACATCCGCCTCGCTCGCCGCTGGCGCTTGCAACCACATGCTGAGGTGGAGATGGCACTCAAAGAGCAGGCCCGTTTTGAACTGCGCCCCGGGTACAACGAGGCGCAGCTCGGGGTGCGATTGTTTTTTGACATACGCCCGGATGTTTCCACCTACATAGGTTATGAATACGGTCATCTTGCGCTGGACCAAGATGATGATGACCGTACGCAGTCCAAGTACTCGTTCGGTTTCCGTTTCTGGTGGTGACCACCTCGACGATTGAAGGCCGCAACCTGTGACCTGCGTCCCGTAAGTTCCACCTTCCTACCAATACTAGTGGTCCGCTCCCAGACCCAGCCCGCTACAAAGCGCTCTCACTTAACAAACTGAGGAAAGCGCAATGGTCGCGAAAACTGGAACTCGCGGGCGGGCGGTATGGCTCCCCTTCATCTCCCTACTGTTATGGGGCACAGCACCCGCCCTCTGGGCGAGTGCACCCTGTACGGTAACAGGGTCGGGTACGGTCACGTCACCGGCTGCCGACGATGAAATTGACTGCGCGGGGAATGCGAGCAATCTGGACATCATCGTCTCCAACCCGAACGTGGTGATCACCCTCGGCCAGAGCGCTAATCTGAGCAATTCTAATGTGAGCTTCTTTGGCGCCAACAACGGTACCTTCGTGATGGAAAGTGGTGCGCAGCTCGCCGCCGCATCCTCGACGGTCCGCGCGCTGTTGATCACGGACACGACGGTTGACATCGCCTCCGGTGCGACCATCACCGGCGATCTCCACGGCATCGCTTCGAGCAGCAGCGAGGCAGCCATCGTGACGATCGGTGGCACGGTCAGCGGGTCCGCAGAGGCGGTCTTGCTCGGCGGTGGTGATGACGTTCTGAATCTCACCGATGGCGCCAATCTCATCGGCACAGGCGTCAGCGGCGGCGGCGGGAACGATCGACTCAACCTCACCGGAGATGGCACGCTTGCCCTGACGGTGCAGAATTTTGAACTGCTCAGCAAACAAGGCAGTGGGACCTGGACCCTCGGCGATACCGTGTCCTCGGGCACTGCGATCGAGGTGGACGCGGGCGTGCTGCGAGACGCAAGCAATGCGGCCATATTGTTGGGTGGCAATACGGTGACCCTCGCCCAAGATGCCTTGCTCGATTTCAATATCGCTGCCTCCAGCGTGCTCGGCTTCGATGCGGCGCTGCGCGGTGACGGCGGTATTGTGAAGAGCGGGATCGGAACGCTGCGCATCAACGGTTCTTCGGTTGCCGAGCGTGATTTTGCTGGCGATGTGTCGATTCTGGCGGGTACTTTGGAGGTCAACGATAGTTCTCTGTTTGACAATGCCACGTCGGTCGACACAGGCGCGACGCTCGCGCTGATCGCTGGCGGGATGCACACCGGCGACATCACCGGCGCCGGACAGGTGCGTGTCACTTCACCCTTGAGTTTGCGCGGCGACAACACGTTCACCGGCGGCCTGGAGGTACTCGGCAGTCTCGACGTTGTTGCGACGGACAGTCTGGGCAGTGGACGGATCGACCTCGGCGGCAACGCACGCCTGACCATCGATAACGACACCGACCAGACCCTGGCCAACGCGTTGTCCCGCCTGTCCGCTGGTACCATTCGGTTGATCAAAGAGGGTTCGGGCAACCTCAGCGTTGGCAGTCGCAACACGAATTTTGACGGCCAGATTGAGATCAACGACGGCAGGCTGACACTGCTCAGCAGCGGCTCGCTGGGCACGGGTGCGATCAACAACTTCGGTGAGTTCTCCATTCGCGGCAACGTCGCGAACCCGATATCCGGCTCCGGGTCCGTGATCAAAGAACAGGGCAACAACACGGCGTCCCTGCTCGCCACCAACACGTATAGTGGCGGTACCATCATCAACGAAGGCGCGATCATCGGTGACATCGACAGCTTTGGCAGCGGCACTATCACCCTGAACAACGCCGGCGTCCTGGTTTTGAGTCCTGCAGCAGATGGGGTTTTCAGTAACGCGGTGGTGTCCACCGGAAACAACAGCTTTTCCAAGCTCGGGAGCTTTGACCTCACGTTGGCGGCTGCTACCAACTTCGGCTCGAGTACGGTCAATGGTGGCCGCCTGATTGTGAACCCGGAGCTGTATGAAGCGGCGGTCACGACGGTTCAGAGCAACGGTGAACTAGAAGTTAACGGCGCGGGCGTGATCGACGGAGTGGTGCGTGGTAATGGAGGTTTGCTGAAGACCGGCAACAACCGTGCGCGGATCGGCCGGGTCAACCAGTTGCTGGGCACCATAGACGTTCTCGCCGGCACGCTGGTCCTCGGCAGTGGCGCGGGAACGGATATCAACATCGCGACCGGGGCTGCGCTGGAGTTTGATGGCAGTACCAGCCACGCCAACGACATTGTCGGCGGCGGTGGGCTGGTGATCGCCGCCGGTGAGGTGACGCTTAGCGGTGCTATCCAACACGGCGGTGGGAGCGACATTCTCGGTGGCAATGTCACTACGACGGGGGCGCTCGGAAGCGCGGGGGTGGCGATCGACGCCGCCGGGGCGTGGACGCTGAACACGGCCGCAGATCAAATGCTGACCAACGCCATCACCGGCATGGGTCTGTTGCGCAAGATCGGTGCCGGGACGCTGACCGTCGACGGTGCCAATGACTTCGGTGGCTCCGTGCACCTCGACGCGGGCGCACTGGAGATAGGCGATGCGGCCGCCCTCGGCGTGGCCACGATAGAACTCGGGGCGGACACGACGTTGTTGCTCAACGACGCGAATCTGAACAACGACCTCAGCGGCGTGGGCCTGCTGCGCAAAATCGGTACCGATGCGGTCAGCCTGGGCGGTAACAACACCCACAGCGGTGGTGTTCACATCGCGGGCGGCGAGTTGGTCGCCGGCCTAACGAGCCTCGGCAGTGGGGCGATCACGATCGATGAGAATACGCGTCTGCGCATCAGCGCAGCCGATGGCGAGTTGAGCAATGCGCTGGCAGGCGCTGGTGCGCTGCTGGTCGATAGCGGGCAAAACGTCGTGTTTACCGGCGCTAATGATCTGGCTGCAATGCAGGTGTCCGGCACGGCGACGGTGGATGCGGACAGTGCCGCCCAGAGCCATACACTGCACGATGGCGGCGCCCTGATCTGGGACGATGCGACCGAGGTCAGCGGCGTGGCGCTGAGCGGCTCGACCGGCTCCCGGTTTATCAAAGCAGGGCAGGGTGCCCTGCAACTGACCACCGACACCACATTGGGTGATGTGGTGGTTGAGGCCGGTAGCCTCGGCGTTGACGCCGTGCTCAACGTGACCGGCAGCGACGGTCTCACCGTAGCGGCGGATGCTGCGCTGAACGGCGTTGGTAGGATTGTTGGCGATGTGGTGCTGGATGGCGCCCTGCGCCCCGGCAACTCGATCGGCACACTCACCATCGACGGCGACTATACCCAGAATGCGGGTTCCGTCCTGGAGATCGAATACGACAACCTCGGCGGGATCGATCTGCTGGACGTCACGGGCATCGCTCGTATCGATGGTGGCAGCGTCAACCTGCTCCCTGCGATGGGTGCGGATGGGACGGGGCTGACGTTCTTGCAGGCCGCCGGTGGGGTCACGGGGACCTTCGATCAGGTGGTCGTCAACGGGGCGGGTTCAGGCTCCGTGATTTATGACAGCAGCTCGGCCTCGCTCGGTCAGGATGTTGGGCTTGCCGTCGTCACCGCGCGTCCCAGCACACTTAACAGTCAACTCGCGGCGGCGACCCATGGTGCCGTCAGCATGCTCGACGTGCTCGTGCCCGACGCTTCTCCCCAGGATGGGCGGGTGGTCTGGGGACATGTGGTCGCCGCTGACGGTGAGCGTGATCGCAATGGCGACAGTCTTGGCTATGACTATGACAGCTCCGGGGTCGGCGTCGGCATCTCCCTGCCGATCGGTGAGCACGGATTTGTGGGCATCGCGGCCAGCGATGTCGACGGCGAGGCCAGTCTCGACCAGGGCGCAGGCAGCACCGACATCGACGGCACCTACGTCACTGCCTTTGTCGGTGGCGGCGCTCGAGTCCCCTGGCAAATCGGGCTGATGTCCGGTACCCAAGACTGGGCCTCTATGCGTATGGTGGCATTTGATGGCGGTCTTGAGGGGCTGTATGCGGACACGCAAGCGGACCTGTTCGCCGGCTACGGCGCGGTCGGGCTGGACCTTACGCGCGGTGCCTGGCAACTACGACCGCAGGTTCTCGTGCGCTATGTCAGCGTGGATGCCGACGATTATGTCGAAGGTGGGAGCAGTCTGCTCGCCCTCGGCATCGCGGACAGTCAGAGCGAGACCGGCTATGCACAGATGAATCTGTCCGCCGCGCGTGCCTTCGGCAGTAGCGTGGACTTGCGTTTGCATGCGGGGATTGAGCGCATGTTTCCGCTGGACGGTCGCGAGGTGGACGCGACGTTCGTCAACAGTATGCAACCGTTGCAGGTAGAGTTAGATGCGGATGCCGCTGCTCGCAATCAACTGCGCCTGGGCAGCCAGATCAATGTGCGCCTCGGTGCACGCGCGGGTTTGTACCTCGGCTACGACCTCCTGCACGGCGAGGGGGATACTCAGCATGCCGCGCGTCTCGGCCTGAAGTTGCAGCTCTAAGCCGCGCCTGCCGGGCACGGCCTCCAGGGGTCGTCGCCCGGCATGCCCGCATGCTCTCGATATCCTGCTCTCTTGTTGTGGTGTTGCCTTCTCGCCTTGGTCCCTCCACCTTCCTTCCACGCAATCCTTCGCTCTCGAACTTGCTCAATCCACCGTAGCGATATCGAGGATGCCGGCGTTCAGCGCTTTGTAGATCGCTTCACTCCGAGAATTGACACACAGTTTGTCGTAGATCTGTTTGGTGTGAAAGCTGACGGTGTTGGTGGAAATGTCGCACTGTGCGGCGATCTCCTTGTAGGTATACCCACGGGCGAGATGGGACAACACTTCGTGTTCCCTGGCGGTCAGGGCGTCTGCCTCGGCATCGTTGTTGGGGCGCGAGCGCAGTTGTCGGATCAGATGGGTGGCGACGGCTGGACTGATCGGTGTGTGCCCGGCGACTACCTGCTGCACCGCGCGGCTGATCTGCTCGAGGTTGCCATCCTTCAGCAGATAGCCATCTACCCCGGCCGCGGTTGCGTCCAGCACGCTGCGACGATCGCCGAATACACTGATCACCATCGATTTGCGCCCGGGTAGGGCGGAGACCTGGCGGATGAGGCCAATACCGTTGCCGTCGGGCAGGGCGAGATCGATCAGCGCCAGATCGTATTCCGCCTGTTTGATCGCGCGCTCACCCTGCGCGTAGGTGGCGGCAGTGCGCACCACTCGGTAGCTGGGGAGATCGCCGATCACGCCGGCCAGGTGATCGCGCATGACGGCATCGTCTTCAATGATGATGACGCGTGTGTTCATCTTAAGGCTCCCTCATCTCTTGTCTCACCGCGGGTAGTGCTAGCGCCACCCGCGTACCCCGGGGGTGGCGCGCGCTGACGCACAGGCTGCCGCCCAACCGTGCCGCGCGGGATTGCATATTCGCTGTGCCTTTGCCGATATGTGCGCCGGGCTCAATGCCGTCACCATCGTCCTCCACGGTTAGCAGGATGCCTTCGGGCGTCTGCACGGCGGCGACCCACAGCGACTGGGCGCGGGCGTGTCGGACCACGTTGTTGCAGGCTTCCTGCACAACGCGATAGATATCCAGGGCGGCCTGGGGGCCGTAACCCTCCGCCGCAGCCAAATCACAACGCCAATGGAGCTCGATGTCGTGGTGTGCGATCCAGCGCTGCAAGCGCGGCCGCAAGGTGCCCAGCGCAAGTCCGAGATCGTCCGGCAGGACATCCAGTGAATCGACCATCAGGCGCAGATCCTGCAAGGCGTCGCTGACCGCGTCATTGACCGCGGCCACCACATCTGTTTGTGACCGTCCATTGGTTTGTGACAATACCCCGGTCAACGCGGCCAGGCGTCCGCCGACGCCGTCATGCATATCGCGCATGATGCGCTGCCGCTCTTCCGCCAGCTCTTTGTCCCGCTCGGCTCGGGCGAGTGCAGCGTAGTTTTGCTGGATCTCGGCTTCGCGCGCCTGCACTTGTTCCGCCAGTTCCAGATTGAAGGCGGTGAGCGATTCGTGCCAGCGCACGTTGCGGGCAATCATGGCAAGGAGCAGCGCGCCCAGAAAGAGCGGGGCGACGTTGGTGCCATTGCCCCAGGCCTGCTGATAGAACGTCTCGCCGATCACGTCGACCAGAAACAGGCTCAGACAAACGAGGAACAGGGCACTCTCCCAGACCCGGCGTGCGCCGCTGCGAACCAGCGCGCTGGCAACGCGTATCCACGCGCCCCCATAACAAACGAAACCCAGTCCGTTGACGATGTGGCTGGCAGCATCGAAGCCTGTGGCATGATCGAGGCGCAGCCAGATCACCGAACTCGCGATGCCGGCGCAGGTCAACGTTGCGGCGCCTCCCAGCAGCCAGCGCCAGGCGCGGTGCTCTCCAGCGATGATGGCGCTGACAAAGCCGAGCCAAGCCAAGGGCAGGATCTGCGCCAGTGTCATGAAATAGCTGACCCGCCATGTGCCGTCCCACGGAAAGTCATACCAATGGTAGAAAGCGCTGTGCAGCGCCCACGCCCCAGACAGTGCAAAGAGCCATAAAGCGACGCTGCGATTGCGGATCTGCAAGGCGAGCAACAAAGCGGCACACGCGACGATACCCATAGCCGCGATGCTCAGCATGCGCACCTCGGCCATCATGAAGCCACTCCATGCGAAGCGCGCCTGCATGGTGTCGAAGTCAGCCACGTACGAGGGGTAGACATCGAAGTAGGGCGAAGCGGTGCGTACCGCGATGATGTCCAAGTGATTGTCCCGCGCGCGCAAGATTCCACGCGGCACACGAGTGACCTCCCGCACCATACCGTGGTAGGTGGGATAAGGTCCTAACGAGCCGTGCTTACGGACTGCAACGCCGTTGACGTAGGCGTGGAAATTGTCGGCGCCCAGTACCGGGATCAATCCCAGGTCGTGCTCACCGGGCGCATCGAAGGAGATGCGGTAGCCGATCGCCCGAGCACTGCAACAGACGGTATGGGTCAGGGTAACGGATTGTTTATCGGCGGCTGCGAATGCTGCCAGGGTGGGTGTGTCCAGCAACGCAAGCTCGGCACGATCCAGGCGTGAGTTTTCGGGTAGCGGGCTGCGATCGTTGACGAGATCCGTCAACAGCAAGTAGGTACCGCAGATCAGCAGACAGGCTCCGATGAACGTCAGCCAGCGCCTGTTCTCCCCGCCTTCGTATTCGACCAAACCGCCCTCCATGCGCCTATTGTGCCCACAAAGCTGGGTGGGTTGCCTACCTATTTTGGTAGGATCGTTCTGGCGGTATCGTTTGCGGAGCTTGACGCGCTTGCCGACCGTGCTTAGGCGTACCTGAAACCGGCCGCCTTGCCCTGCGGGCCGATATAGACGATCCGTATACCCTGGGTGCGCTGGTTGCAGGCGTTGCAACGTAGGCGCAGGCGGATGCGCTCGATGGGATAGTCCGCGCCCACCTCATCGATCAGCGCCTGCAGATCGAGCGGCTCGCAACGCAAACAGTCGTCGCATATTGCGTACAGCGCAAATGATTCGAGCAGTTCGCCAACGGCCTTCATGCTTGTTCTCCTCATTGCCTATGCGTTGGGTTTGCGTTGCTTTGGGGTGCTCTATTTCTTGGGGCTCTCTATTTTTTTAGCCTCTATTTTTTTAGCCTCTCTGTTTTTGGCCTCTCTGTTTTTGGCCTCTCTGTTTTTGACCTCTCTGTTTTTGGCCTCGATATTTTTTTGCCTCTGTATTGCTGTTTGTTGCTGTAGGCTGTCTATTGCTGTGGGATGTGCCGCGGTCTAGGTGCACTCGGCCCAGAGATCCCATTGCTTGCCCCAGGGTGTCGCGTGGGCGGCGGATGGTTTTTGCGGAACACTCTCGTTATCTTATGAACATCGCGTACGCGCCGTGAACTGCCAGGGGAAAAAGTGTGTGGTCCGCTGGACGCAGACTGTGCCTAAAATGACCGCGGACAACATTCATAGCTAGAGTATTCAGATTACCCTAGAACTGTATATATGTACAGTACCCTAAGCAACTGTAGGACCACTATGCAACCCATCGCTATCACCATCGGCGATCCCGCGGGGATCGGCCCGGAAGTGCTCGCCAAAGTGGTCGCAGCGATCACACCCGACGTGCCCTGGGTGCTGGTCGGTCCCACATGGGCCCTGCGCATGGGGGCCGCTAGTTCAGGGGTGACGCTGCCGAGCTTTGACACGCTGGACCCCGACGGCGATCTGGCGGGGCAGCAGAGTATTGGTCTGGTCGATCTGGGCAGCGTGCAGCCGACCGACTTTGGCTATGGCCGCGTACAGGCGGCCTGCGGTGCGATAGCGGTGGAGGCCGTGGAGTGGGCGGCGCGGGCGTGTCTCGATGGGCGCCTGAGCGCCATGGTCACCTGCCCGCTCAACAAAGAAGCTATCCACGCGGCGGGTTATGTGGATGATCTTGGCCATCAGGAAATTCTCGGCCGTCTGTCTGGCGCACAGTGGACGGCCACGATGCTGATGACCCCCGGTCTGCGCGTGGCGCACCTTTCCACCCACAAATCACTGATCGAAGCGGCGCGCTATGTGCAGCGCGACACAGTGTTGACCAAGTTGCGGCTTATCGACGCCACGGTCAGGCAGTGGGGCATCGCCGCGCCGCGCATTGCTGTAGCGGCGTTAAACCCACACGGCGGTGAGGGCGGCTTGCTCGGTCGGGAGGAGATCGAGGAACTGGCGCCCGCGGTGGACGACGCCCGGGCCGAGGGGATTCTGGCCAGTGGGCCGATCCCATCCGACTCGGTCTTCAACCGTGCCATCGCCGGTGAATTCGATGTGGTCCTGGCGCTCTATCATGACCAGGGGCACATCGCGATCAAGGTGCACAATTTTCATGAGTCGACGACCGCCACATTGGGCATACCCTTTGTGCGCACGTCGGTCGATCATGGTACCGCGTTTGATATCGCCGGTACGGGGGTCGCCGATCCGCGCGGCCTGGAAGCCGCGATTTCGGTCGCGGAGCAGATTGTGGCCGGGCGCTTGAGCTGACCACACACCGACCACCAAAGGCGGCTAGGTGGACAGCGACCGCCTGCGCGAGAGGCGCGACGACGCCGATTTCGTCCGCTTTTCGGACTTGCGCTATCACGCACAAATTTGTGTTAGGGTAAAAGCCAGTCCAGTCAGTGTGGGGGAGCGCTTGTGAAGGCAGCGGTTTTTCGTGAGGTCAACGTACCGATGGAAATCGAAGAGGTTTCCGTCTCCAAACCCGGTCCGCGCGAGGTGCTGGTGCGCACCAAGGCGGCGGGGATTTGTCATAGTGACATGCATTTCTTCAACGGAACGTATCCCGGCCAGTTGCCGATGGTGCTCGGCCATGAGAGCGCCGGTGTGGTCGAGGCGGTGGGGTCCGATGTCCAATATGTCAAGCCCGGCGATCATGTGATCACCTGTCTGAGCGTGTTCTGTGGGCACTGTGAAGATTGTGTCACCGGCCATCTGTCGCTGTGCCAGGAACCGGAGGTCAATCGTGCCCCAGGTGAAGAGCCGCGGTTATCGGACAGCAGCCAGGCGCTCACCCAGTTTGCGCAACTCGGCTCTTTTGCGGAGATGATGCTGGTGCATGAGCATGCGGTGGTGAAGATCCGCGAGGACATGCCAATGGATCGGGCCGCGCTGATCGGCTGTGGCGTGACCACCGGCGTCGGTTCGGTCATCCACACCGCGGCGGTCGAACCCGGTTCCAATGTTGCCGTGATCGGTTGTGGCGGCATCGGCTTATCGGCGATCAACGGTGCCGCCATCGCCGGCGCCTCGCGGGTGATCGCCGTGGACATGGTGCCCTCCAAGCTCGAACTGGCGCGCAAGTTTGGTGCCACCGATGTGGTCGACGCGAGCGACGGCGATGCGGTGGAGAAAGTCAGAGAGTTGACCGGCGGCGGCGTGCATTACTCGTTTGAGGCCATCGGTCTCAAGATCACCGCGGAGCAGGCATTTCGTATGCTGCGCCGGGGTGGTACAGCAACGGTCATCGGCATGATCCCGCCTGGCGATATGGTGGCGCTGCACGGTCCGGATTTCCTCCAGGAGAAGAAGATTCAGGGTTCTATGATGGGCTCCAACCGTTTCCGCGTGGACATGCCCCGGTTTGTAGACTTCTACCTGCAGGGGCGTCTGCACCTCGACGATCTGGTGTCCAATCGGATTGCACTTTCGGACATCAACGAAGGAATGGCCGCGCTGGAGACGGGTGAGGTAGCACGCAGCGTCATCATGTTCGACTGATGCGCTGGCTGTCCTTTGAACGCGATGGGGCGATCACGTTTGGCTATGTGACTAGCGATGGGCTGGGTGTGGTCGATGCCGGGGCGAACAGCGCTCACGCAACGCTGCGTGAAGTCATAGCGGCCGGGGAGCTTGAAGTGCTCGCGCAGGCCTGTGGTGACGAGGCGGACCTGGCGCTCGAAGGCCTGACGTTCGCCCCGACTATCACCGATCCGAAGAAAATTCTGTGCGTGGGCCTGAACTACAAGGCGCACCAGGAAGAGACTGGACGGGGCGGCGAGGGCGTACCCACGATATTCGCACGCTTTGCTGCGGCTCAGGTTGCCCATAAGCAGCCGATGATCCGTCCGCGCGAATCCAATACCCTGGATTTTGAAGGCGAGATCGCGATGATCATCGGCAAAGGCGGACGCCGTATTCCGCGCGCCCAGGCGCTGGATCACGTGGTGGGCTTCGGTATCTACAACGATGGCAGCGTGCGCGAATACCAACGTAAAACAAGTCAATTCACGCCTGGTAAGAACTTCGCGGCCACCGGCGGTTTCGGACCCTGGATGATGACCAGCGATGAGGTGGGTGATCCGTATGCCATGGAGCTGACCACACGCCTCAATGGCGAGGTGATGCAGAACGCGACGGCGGATCTGCTGGTACACAATTTTGAGGAAATCATCGAATTCTGTTCCACCTTTATCGAACTCGAACCCGGTGACGTTATCGTGACCGGCACGCCTGGTGGGGTCGGCTCTGCCCGCAAGCCACCGATCTTCATGGATCATGGTGACGAGATCGAAATCGAGGTCAAACCCATTGGCAAGCTGTTCAATCCGGTGGTTGGCGAGAGCGGAAAGCGCGCCGCGCCTTGATTGCGCGAGCGATCCGCCCCCAACTCGGCAAACGCCGCTGGCGCCACACCACCACCAGCCCGCAGCAACTTATGGTGGCAGAGGCTCCGCATAGAGGCAAAAGCGTGACGCTGGGGAGGACACCGTGAAGTTCGGGATCGGTCAAAGTGTGCCGCGTAAGGAAGACCCGCGCATGATCACCGGTGGCGGGCAGTTCACTGACGATATCAACCTCGAGGGCCAACTCCACCTGCGCGTAATGCGTTCGCCGTATGCGCATGGCCTGATCAACGCGATCGACACCACCGCGGCGCATGAGATGCCGGGGGTCATCGCCATCTATACCGCCGATGACATCCGCGATCTCGGGCCGATGCCCTGCCGTGCGGTGGTGGCGGATGCGGACGGCAATCCGGCCTACATCCCGGAACGCCTAGTGCTCGCTTCTGACAAAGTTGCCTACGTCGGGCAACCCATCGCAGCGGTGATCGCGACTACCGCGCAAGCCGCCCAGGACGCTGTGGAGATGATCGGGCTCGAACTCGATGACTTGCCGGCGAACGTCGATCCGGCCGTGGCCCTCGCGCCCGACACGCCGGTCATCCACGACCGCGATTCCAATCTGTGTGTGCACTATGAGAACGGTGATGCCGCTGCGGTCGATGCCGCGTTTGCGGCGTGTGTGCATCGGGTGGAAGTCGACCTGGTCAATAATCGGGTCGCGCCCAGCCCCCTGGAGCCGCGCAGCGTGCTGGCGGTCTATGCTGATGGACAGTATGTGATCTACAACCCGAGCCAGGGTCCAGTCGCACAGCAGGGCGTGCTCGCCAACGCCATTCTGCGGGTAAAACCGGACCAGGTACGGGTAATCTCGCTGGATACCGGCGGTGGATTTGGCATCCGCGGTGAAGTGCAACCGGAGGTTGCGCTATGTGCCTTCGCCGCGAAAGCCTTGGGACGGCCCGTCAAGTATCGCGGCGATCGGTCGGAGATGTTTCTCACCGATTCGCACGGTCGCGACAACCTCACCAGGGTCACCGGCGGCTTTGACGCGGCGGGCGACCTGCGGGCGCTGAGGGTCGAGACGACCGCCAACCTGGGTGCCTATTGTTCGGCCGTTGGGCCTTTTGTGCCGACGGTGGCCGGTGGACGCATCGTGGGGACGGTTTACAAGATTCCCCACGTGCATCACTCCGTGCGCACTGTATTCACCAATACGCAGCCCGTGGCGGCCTATCGCGGAGCAGGGCGTCCGGAGGCATGTTATGTCATGGAGCGCTTGTTCGAAGAGGCAGCCATAGAGCTGCAGGTCGATTCTATCGCGCTGCGCAAACAGAACTTCATCCAACCGGAAGATATGCCGTACACGCTGCCCTCGGGCGTGGAGTTGTTCTCGGGAGAGTTCGCGCAAACCCTCGATCTTGGGCTGCGGGCCGCAGACTATGCAGGGTTTCCGGCGCGGGCAGCAACCTCGCAACGAGCGGGCAAACTGCGCGGCATTGGCGTGGGTTTCTACGTCGAATCCAGCGGCGGAGGACCCGAAGAGGAAGCGGCCATCTCGTTGAACCCCGATGGCAGTGTCGACGTGGTCGTGGGTACCCATTCCCATGGCCAGGGTCACCGGACCACCTATTCGCAGATCTTGAGCGAGCAGTTGGGGATCGAGTTCGACAAGATCAATATCATCCAGGGAGATACCCGCGAGGTGAAGTTCGGCGGCGGTACCGGCGGATCGCGCTCGTCGCAGATGGGTGGGGTGGCGGTGCGCGGTGCGTGTATCGCAGTGCTGGACAGCGCCAGGTCCATCGCCGCAGAAATGTTACAGACCCCTACATCTGCGGTGTCCTACGCCCAGGGCCGGTTTACCTCGGCGCAGAACAATTCCGAAGTCTCGCTCGCACAGGTCGCTCAGGCGGCGCGCCAACCCCAATTCGGCAGTCAGGGGCTCCGTTACACCTACCGCTACAATCGTGGTACCGGATACACCTTCCCCAACGGGGCCCATATCGCCGAGGTGGAGGTCGACCCGGATACGGGCGTGGTGGACGTGGTGCGCTACAGCGCGGTAGATGACTGTGGGCGGGTGATCAACCCGTTGCTCGCGGCTGGGCAGGTGCACGGCGGGGTCATGATGGGGGTTGGGCAGACGCTCTACGAAAATGTGGTCTACGCCACCGATGGGCAACTGTTGACCGGGTCGCTGATGGATTACGCCATGCCCCGCGCGAGCCATGTGTGTGACGTAGAGGTTGCCTTTAACGAAGTGCTCGACCCCAACAACGAACTCGGGGTGAAGGGTATCGGCGAAGGCGGGGCCTGCGGGGCGCCGCCCGCAGTGGTCAACGCCGCCCTGGATGCCCTGCGCGATCTGGGGGTGACCAATCTGGACATGCCGTTGACGTCGGAATCGGTATGGCGAGCCATCAGGACTGCGCGGGAGGCGTAAGATGCTGACCTTCTGGCGTATCTGGGCAATCCTCGCCGGTACTAGTCTCATGATCGGCGAGGCGATCCGCAGTTGGGGTCAGGACCGACCGTTCTGGTTTGTCGCGGATGACTCAAGATAGTCTCGGCGGCAACTTTCGATGGGGCGAGGGAGGCTGAGGGAGTCGCGGGCCAACTTCGGGTGGGTCGTGAACCGTTCGTGTTCCATGGCGGCAAGCTCCGCCACCGGTTTGAGTACGATTGAATCGGGTAGCGCGAGTTTGCCGAGATCGCAGATGATGCCGGCCGTGTAGGCCTGCTGCAGGTGCTCGTCATCGAGACCATACGTTCCGTCAACGCTTTGGTATCGCGCCCAAGCCCGCGCAGCGATTGTGTCGTCCTTTCGTTGTGGTCGCCGAGCAGGTTCGCAAAGATGTGGATGGTCGAAAGATACGAGTCTTTTAAGTGCTGGTTGGCCTCGAACAATTCCGACGAGCGCGCCTGCAGCGCGGCTTCGGCTTGCTGACGGGCTTCGCGCTCGCGCTCGAGTGCACGCTTTGAGGCCGCAGGCTGTTCTATCGCGCCCGACAACGGGTTTATCCGAACGACAGTTTGAGCCGACAGTGGCTCGCACCGTCGTGCATGCAGGTCTCGTGCTGGCAGGAGAGTTGCTGCCCGAAGTGAGTGGCGGATGCGGAAATCAGGCCTTCGGCGAGGGCACAGAGCTTGCGCGGCGATTGGTAGATCATCACCAATTCCTGTGGCCCGTTGTCTTCGTAAGTGAACGTGGGTAGCACAGCATCCGCGTGAAGTTTCTTCACCTCCACATGGATAACCTGGTGAACGGACTGCAGGAAAGAGCTTAGATCGTGCCCGCTGAAGAACTCGGGATGCGAGTCTTTGAAACGCCCCAGCATGTACTCGCCAAAAGCGTACACCAGTTGATTACTCGGGACTCCCGCTCGTGCCGACAAGGCGGCGACATAGGCCAGCAGTTCCTCATCGGGGTAGACATCGGTGGCGATGTAGATGCCTTTGCTGGGTGGCTCGGTGACCTCGATGAGTTCGTCCCAGACGTCAAATCCGAACTGCTCCTCGACCAGTTCGCCGAACATTGTGAACACGACGCCTTTCATCACCACACCCTGTACGGTTTACGGATATATGGTTTTATCGGCAGCTAGCGCGCGCGCTTGAGCGATGTTGAGGTGTCGACGTATCACCCGCGGCGCTTGCGTCTACCCGCCTCCTGTTTAACAGTGTCCACTCAAAAGGCTGTTTGGAGGGCAGGGGTTGCAGAGCATGTTGCAAGACAAAGTCGCGCTGGTGATGGGCGGCGGACAGACGCCGGGTGAGACCATCGGCAACGGACGGGCGACGGCGCTGCTGTTCGCCCGCGAGGGGGCGCGGGTGGCGGTCGCAGATCGCGATCTGTCCAGCGCCCAGGACACTGTGGATATGATCGCGGCCGAAGGCGGCCAGGCCCAGGCCTATGGCTGTGATGTTTGTGAGGAAGCCCAGGTCGCCGAGGTGGTTGCGGCCGCCGCCACGGCCTGGGGAGCAATCGACATCCTGCACAACAACGTAGGGGTCAGCCTGACCGGCGGAGACGCGGCGGTCGAGGACATCGAGGTGGACGCGTTCGACCGCTTGGTGGCGATCAACCTGCGCGGCATGGTACTGGCCTGCAAGCACGTGCTGCCGGGCATGCGGGAACGCGAAGGCGGGGTCATTATCAATATCTCTTCGCTCGCCGCGCGCAAACCCTATCCGCTGGTCGGTTACAAAACCACCAAGTGCGCGGTGATCGGCCTAACCGAGCAATTGGCGGCGCTCAATGCCCGCTTTGGAATCCGCGCCAATGTCATTTTACCGGGTCTGATGAATACGCCGATGGCGATCGAAGCGCGGGTCTCGGCGGACAAGCCTCGAGACCAGGTGGTTGCCGAACGGGATCGTCAGGTGCCTTTGGGAAGACGGATGGGGAGTGCGTGGGATGTGGCGCACGCCGCCGCGTTTCTCGCCTCGGACCGGGCGGGCTACATCACCGGCGTGGCTTTACCCGTGGATGGTGGCCTTTCGGTGGTTTGAGGCCCTGGGAGTTAGGACCGGGGTAAGGGTGGCTGCGGCCAGTCGTTGGTGACCTCTGCCTGGATCGGGCGTTCCTGGTAGGTCGACAGCGTCACAAATGTCTTGGTCGAAATCACGCTGTCCAGCTGGTGGAGCAGGCGCAACAGGGCCTCGAGCGCCTGGGAATTGGCCAGGCGGACCTTGAGGATGATCGAGGCGTCGCCGGTCACCGAATGCACCTCTTCGAATTCCGGAAACGCGGCCAGTTCATCCAGCGCCTGGCTGTGCCCCCAGTTTTGGGTGAGGACGTGGATAAACACGAGCAGTGGTTTGCCCATCGCCTTGCCGTCGAGCAGCACCGTACTGCCGCGGATCACCCCGGCTCTGCGCAGACGTTTGACGCGCTCGTGTACCGCGGGTGCGGAGAGTGCCACGCGGCGGCCAAGCTCCGCGTAGCTCAAGCCCGAGTCCTCCACCAACGCGCTTAATATTCTTCGGTCCGCGGGGTCGAGATCGCGGGTTGCTGGTGCTTTCTGCTGAATATCCACTGTTTATCCCCTTATGTTCCGCAAAGGCTCTGGAGTGCTGAATATTATTAATAATAATAGGAGAAAAACTAGAGGATATTCCGCGATGAATGTTGCAGTTTCGCGTTCGTTACCCACGCTGCCCCCCGAGCGAGGTTTTCTTGCACCCTTCGAACCGGCCAGCGTCAACCTGCCGCAATCGCTGGCGCCGGTGGTAGAGACCGCGGTCCATCTCCCGGAACTATTGCCGACC
>JBCCHL010000085.1:0-18833 GCA_039028775.1 Pseudomonadota bacterium
ACGCGGATGGTAGCGGGCCGTCCAGGCTTTGTCTACTGCGGTTGACCGGCGGTGTCGAGCTCCACAAATTCCGCCAGCGCGGTGAAGTAGATCGCCGTGCGGGTGGGCAGCTGGGTCAGTTGCGCCGCCAGGACGGCGTATTGTGACAACTGCTGATGATAGCGCTGGCTCTCGCGCCGGGCGAATTCGGCGTGTCCGCTGTTCTGTTCGGGGACGGTGCTTTTGAAGTCGATGATCCAGCACTTGCCGTCTTCGATGAAGAGTCGATCGAACACGCGTTGCACAGACCGCTCGTCGAGGATGCCGCCCACCGACAATTCGAAGAAAGATGCCTGTCGCGGTGTCATGATCCAACGGCCGGTTTGATCATCGAGCGTACTTGTAATCTGCCGCTGCGCTTGATCGAGCAGAGTGGCGGCTGACGCTTCGTCCTGCCAGGACGACCAGCGCGGCGCCAACAGCGTTGCAGCCTCCGCTGCGTTGGGCAGTTCGGGCAGTGTGCCCAGCCATGCGAGTGCCCGATGTACCAACTGACCGAGGATCACCTCCTGGCGGCCGGCGATCGGATCCGGCTCCCGCAGCGCGGCCGGATTGCCGGGCAGGGTCTTGAACGTCTGCGGCTGCCATCGGTAGTCCGGATCGAGGAAACGCATGGTGGGTGCCTGACTTGCGAACAAATCGCTCTGTCCCTGAGCCTTGACCGCGGGCGGTCCGGGTTGTGCGGGTGCGAGTTCACCATCCTGCGCAAACGGTGCAAGCCAGCGCCCCAGTTGTGCAGCATTACCTTTGTCCGTGAGGGCGTAGCTCATCCATAGCGACCGTTTGGCTCGGGTGGCGGCGACATAGAGCAGACGCTTCTCTTCGTTGACGCGCAAACTACGTTCCTCGTGGCGCAGCCACTTGCCGACCTGATCGTCCTTTAAACCCATCAGCAGTCCGCTGCCACCCTGGCGCATCAACAGCAAATTAGTATCGTCGTTGCGAGTGCTACGGTCGAGGAACGGCACGATCACGTGGTCGAACTCCAGACCTTTGGCTTTGTGGATGGTCATGATCTGCAGCGGTGCGTCGTCCGCACTCAGGGCGAAAAGACCAGCCATCGCCTGTTCGAGCTGTACCGGGTTGCGTGCGCGGGGTCCGATTTGTTCGACCAGATCGAGCCAACGCGCCGCATGCGCGAGATCTTGGGTTTCGTAACAAAGTGGTCCACCAAGCCGCAGCCAGGTGCCTTCCAGCCACTCGCGCAACGGCACTTCGCCGCGCTGGATTGCTGCCCACTCAAACGCCTCGATCACCCGTTGGACCTGGGGTTGTGGGGGCAAGGTGTGCAGGCTCATACGGCCTTTGTGCGGCAGCCGGTTGAGGGCGGTCAGCTCCGCGAGGGTCAGCCCGACCAGCGGTGAGCGCAGCAACGCCAGCCAGGCGATCGCATCGAGCGGGTCGAGCAACGTCCGATACAGGCTGAACAGATCTTCAACCACCGGCTCTTGATCGAGCCGATGCATGTCGTTCGCCTGCCAGGGTATGCGGCGCGCTTCCAGGTGCTCGAGCAGCTCCAAGACATGGCTGCGGGCGTGGCACAAAACCGCGATCGATGCGGCGGGATTGACCCGCCGCAATGCATCGATGTGGGCCAGGATCGCCTGGGTTTCGATCTGCGCACTGGTAAAGTGCAGGCATTGGACCTGATCGCTCACCTCGCGCTCTCGCACTGGGATGGCCGCGCCGTGATCTATCTGACCGGGCTGGGGGGCGACGGCATCGTAGGCGAACAGCGTGCTGAACGTGTCGTTCACCCAATTGACGATGACCGGGCTGGATCGAAAATTTGCCTCCAGCTGCAGCGCCTGCAGCGAGACCGCGCCAATGCCGTCACGTCGACTTTCGGCAAAGATGGCCACGTCAGCATCGCGGAAACGATAGATTGATTGCATCGGATCGCCGACCGCAAAGAAGGTGGTCTCCCCAGGCTCCAGTTCGTCGCGTTGCCAGTGCTCCGTGAGCAGGCGAAAGAACTCGAGTTGCGAGCGGGAGGTGTCCTGAAACTCATCGACCAGAATATGTTTGATCCGATAGTCGAGGCGCAGGGCAAGATCGGTCGGGCCATGTTCGTCGCGCAGCGCGCGCTTCGCCGCGAGCAACAGACCGGTGAAGTCCGTACGACCTTCCTCGCGCATCTGCGCTTCGAGGATGGCGGCGGCGAGGTTCAATCCGAGACAAACCAGGCGTAAATCGTCCAGGGACGCTTCGGGTAATGCTTCTTCGGGCAGCTGAGCGTAGGTCTCGAGCAGTGGGGCAAGGCCGGCCTCGTGCGCGTCGACTAACCAGTTCGAGCATTCGATGCGCCAGGCTTTGTCGCTGAAGCCTTCCTTGGCAGTCACGCGGCGCCGCAGCTCTTGTTTACCGGTCAGCAGCGGCGGTAAGACGTCCCGCACGGTATCCGGGGTGCCGAAGTGCTCTGCCAAGCGGCGCAACAGATCTCGATCGGCTGGGGTCAGCTTGGCGTCCAGGGCGCGCTCATACTCCGCACGCAGGTTGCCGATCGTACGCTCGAGGAAGAGCGCGACCGCCTGGGTGGTATCGGCCTGCTGGGAGACCTCCAACGTCGTGCCGAGCCATTGATCGCGTTTGGCCAGCATGGTCACCAGCAGGTTCACCGCGCGATCAACGTCGTTATCTAGAAATGCGAGGAAGTCCGCCACGACTGACGCGGTTGGATCGTCGGGGTCGAACAGGCGGGCGAAGAGGCGTTGCGCCGCTGCCCGGTATTGGTCCGCCGGTGCTTCTTCGATCTGCACGCCGAGCAGGGTTGCGGAACTGGGTTCCGCACTTGCCACCAGTAGCGCAAAGCCGTCGATGGTCTGGATTTGCAGACGCGCCGGATTGCTCTGCAACTCCCATCCGAGTTGGGCACTGCGCGCCCGTACCGTCGCCGCCAACTCGTTGTTTTCGCTCAAGAGATCGAGGACTTTCTCGCGCATCTCCGCAGCGGCCTTGCGGGTGAAGGTGATCGCCAGAATCTCTTCGGGCCGGGCAACCCGGGTCAGGAGCTTCAACACCCGGGTGGCCAGCAAGGTGGTCTTACCCGAACCGGCGGGCGCCTGCAGGATCAGGGAGTGATCGATTGCGAGCGCGGCCTCGCGTATGGCGGCGTCGGGTGCGATGGGGAACGGTGCGTTCATGCGGGCGATTGCTCTGAAGGTTCATCATCTTCCTCTCTGCTGCCCACCCGACACAGGCTGCGCAGGTTGCAGTAGTCGCATGCTTTCGGCTGGGGGTCGACCGCGGCGTAGCCGCGTTGAAAGTCCATCGCCAACGCTTCCAAGCGAGTGCGCCAGGCATCGCGCTGTTCCGTCCAGGCCATGTCTGGTGTTTTGCTGCGGGCGCCTTCGATCTGCGCATCGGGCGCGCTTAACCCCAGCAACGCGCAATAGTCGGCGCGCACGCGGCCGAAGTAGACCCCCTGTACCGCGTCGTCGACAAGACTGTAGATTGGCAGCTGCGGGTCTTCGATAGCCCGCGCCGGCGGTAGTACCGTTTTGATGTCGCCAGTCTTGTAGTCGATTAAGACCAGGTGATCGGCCACCCGATCAATGCGGTCGATGCGGATGGAGAACACTAAGCCGGCGAAGTCCACGCGATGTTCTGATTCGACCTGGACATTGTCGAACGGCTCGCGCCGCGCTTCGACCTCCAGCCAGCGCAAGACCAGATGGGTGATGCGACCGATCTCATGTTGCACAAAGGGGGCGGGGAGGCGACCTTCGCGCTGTAGATGTTCGGCGCAGGTCCGTTCGATCTCATGCCGGGACAGCGCGAGCAAAGCGGCGGCCCCACGATATTTGCCCACCAGGGTCTGCAACACGTTATGGACCAGCGATCCCCGCGCCGCCGCGTTGGGCAGATCATATGCCGGCATCGGTTCGCGCAGGCCCAGCCGATAATGTGCATAGCCTTTGAACGCGCACTCCTGTTGTGCTTTCAGCAGCCCCGTCCCGCCGGTTACCGGCCCTGGCTTGCAGGTCAACCCAAATTGATCGATACGTTCATGCAGCTGTGCGGGCTGCGCTGACGCGATGAGCGGGTGCCGGGCAAGGCTGCCGAGGGCGATGGGCGCGGTCGTCTCCTGCTTATCACGGGCACCATCGGCGACCAGCGGGCTCGGGGTCACCGCGCCATCGGCATCCCGGGCGCAAAATGAGAAGTGCAACTCGCGGGCCTGCGCTTGCCACCGAGCCAGCAATTGGCTGGCGAAGAGCCACTCCTGCAGCGGATTGCTGCGCGGCACGCCATGGCGGGTCGCTACCCGCGCCGGGATGAACGGGTTGGCCTTGCTGTGGGCTGGAAACTCACCCGCGGTCATTCCACAAACCCACAGATGGCTGAAATCGAGGCCCGTCGTCTCCAGCAGGCCGAGCACGCGGATGTCGCTCGTTTCGCGCTGAGGCGCAAAGAGGGTCGTGCTCATGAGTTCACCGATGAGCGCCAGGGCCTGCGAAGAAGAGAATTGCGGTGCATCCGGATGTGCGGTTTGTCCCCAGCGCTCCAACAACTCCATGACCTTGCTCGCGGCCTGGAATTGTACAGATCCGAGATCCGTGATCCGCGGCCAGCCACACGCCGTCAACAAGTTCTGTAACGCCAGACTCCACTCGCTGAGGGTCTTGTATGCGCCGCGGTACGCCGCGAGCGGTACGGGGAAGTCGAACACCTCGTCGTGCACCCAGATCTGCTCCAGGCTCGCCCGGCGGGGGAGTCGGTGTGGCCAACGCAGGGCAGCGGCCTCGAAGCCGGGTAGTTCGAGGTAGGGGCTTGCGTAGAGACTGCGCGCCGCAGCCTGGTCGGCCCCGTGCAAGGCCACCTCCAGCAGCGTCTGTGCCGCCTCCCACACCGCTGTTGTGTGCAGCGGCACTCCGCCGGAAATGTCGAAGCAAGTACCGAGGCTGCCGCGCAGGGGGTCCAGACCAAGGCCTATCTGACGCAGCACCAGATCATAGTGTCGTCCCAGATAGGGGACCACAATACCGATGGTCGCGGTAGGCTTTCGCAGCTTGATCTCGCGCGCCCATGCGGCCGCGTGGGCTAACTCGTCATGCAGACTTTCGAAACTGCGCAGATCGGCATCGGTCTGAGTCGGCACCGGGGGCAGGGCGTCGGCGTCGTGCTCGAGAATGCCGTGCTCAGCGTTGGCGATCAGCCCATGTTTCTGTAGGGTGCGCAGGTATCGGCGCAGGGGTTTATCCAAGGTCTCGAAGCCGACCAGCCACAGCGGCAGGCGGGGCAGTTGGTTGTGTTCCAACAGCAGACTCGGAATGGCCGAAGGGTGGTACAACGTGTCCGGCAGGCATGCTTGCACACCCTTCAACCAGGCCTGCAGGGGTGTGTCGCCGAGTTCGGGGCAGTTTAGATCGATGTCGTAGGCGTGGATCAGATCGTAGGCGTCGGCAAAATGGTGCAGCACATGGCCAGGCAAGGTCGGGTCGTTCGCGAATAGAGCAGTCTTGATCTGTTCCGCTGTGCTCGTGGGAAATTCCCGCCCGGAGTTCTGTTGCACGGTATCGAGCTCGGCACGCAGAAAATTGGAAATGCTGTAGATCGGAGGTGTGGTCCAGACGGCAAAGCGCTGTTGCAGGGCATCCTCAACACATCGCCGATATTCGCTGGCCAGACGCTCGTTGGCGGTGATGATCGCAAACGGCGCCTGCCACCCGCCGGGAAACTTGTGCAGCCCACCGGCGGCTTGACGTTGGTTGGCCGCGGCGGGTGACAGATAGCCCGGTGGCAGCTTGACGAAATGATTGCTCACGGCGGCGATTGTAGCGCAAGGCCATGCCGCAAGTACGTTACAATAGGCGCGGATGGACTAGCCAATCGCCCGAGCACAACGATCAGATCGTGCGTTGCTAACAGGGCCGGATGAACACAGCGGGTGCATAGCCGGCCTGCATAACAGTGGGTGTAAAGTTGGAGACATGACAGATACGTCAAAGGTCGGCTACCTGAGCCTCGGTTGTCCGAAAGCCCTGGTGGATTCCGAGAACATCGTGACCGCATTGGCCGATCAGGGTTATAACGTTGTGGCTGCGGAAGAAGAGAGCAACCTTCTGGTGATCAACACCTGCGGGTTCATCGAGGCCGCCGAAGAAGAGAGTTTTGCCGCAATTGAAGAGGCGCTCGCGCAACAACGCGAGGTGGTGGTCACCGGCTGCCTGGGCGCCAGGGCGGATCAGCTCAGGCAGCGTTTTCCCCAGCTACGCCATATCTCAGGGCCGGCCCAGGTGACGCCGGTGGTCGATGCTGTGCGCACCTATCAACCGCTGGTCCAACACCCCGAAGCCCTGACCATCGATACCGAACAGCGCACGCGTTTGACCCCGGAGCATTACGCCTACGTCAAGATCTCCGAAGGCTGCAATCACAAGTGTACCTTCTGCATCATTCCCAGCATGCGTGGTCCGCTGGTCTCGCGCCAGATCGATGCTGTGCTGCGCGAAATCGAACAGGCGGTGCACGCCGGTGCCAGAGAAATCCTCCTGATCGCACAGGACCTGTCGGCCTATGGCCTCGATCAACGCTACGCACTGCGCCCCTGGGCGGGGGAGGAGATTGCAACCCGGTTGGGCGAACTGTGTGCTGCAGCGGGCGAGATCGCACCCTGGGTGAGGCTGCACTACGTCTACCCGTACCCGCATGTCGATAGCGTCATTCCGCTGATGCGCGATGGGCTAGTGCTGCCCTATCTGGACATGCCGCTACAGCATGCCTCGCCGACGGTGCTCAAAGCCATGCGCCGACCGGCAGCGGCGCAAAAGAGCTTGGAGCGCATCCTTCGCTGGCGCGAGATCTGCCCGGAACTGGCGATCCGCAGCACGTTTATCGTCGGCTTCCCCGGCGAGACCGATGACGATGTAGGTCAGCTCCTGGACTTTCTCGAAGCCGCCCAACTCGATCGGGTGGGGTGTTTTACCTACTCCGCGATCGACGGTGCGCAAGCCAATCGCTTGGACGGGCACGTAGCGGAACGGGAAAAACTCGATCGCCAGGAACGGGTCTATGAAACCCAGGGGCCGATCAGCGCAGCACGCCTCGATCGCTTGCTGGGCACCACCCAACGGGTGCTGATCGATGAACTCGAAGACGCCGGTCGTGCGCGCGGGCGTACCCGCTTTGATGCCCCGGATATCGACGGCGAGGTGTATATCGACGCTGCGGCGGGCGTGAAACCCGGTGACTTTGCCTGGGTAGCCATCGAACGACACGACGACCATGATCTGCACGGCACCCTGGCCGGAACCCGCGTCGCGCTGCTCGATTGAGGCTCACAAAATAGGCTGGAAACAGGCTAGAATAGGCCCTTAAGTCGCGCGCCAAGGCAACGATGGCGATGGTCTGTCACAACGCTGTGCAGTCCAGACTTGCAGCTACACTTAGAAGCAACAACTTTCAACCCGAGATTGAGGTAAATACAGAGCGTTATGTGGTACTTATTGGAAGACTTTCTGGATCAGGGCTTGTTTATGAAGCTGATGCTGGGCTTTGGCTGGTTGTGTGTGCTGATCATGCTCGCTAGCTTCATCGATATGGCCATCAACACCTGGCCCTGGTTCTAAGCGGGTGTGGCTGGCTTCCCTGACCGATCAGCAGCGTCACGCCCTCCTGCGCCTGGCGCATAATGTGGTCGTGTCCGACGGTCTGTTGGACCCCAACGAAGAAGGCATGCTCGCCGAGTTCCGCAAGGAAATGGAGCTCACCCACAGCGAAGAAGCCGAATACCTGGAGCTGGATGGCATCGCGGATGTCTTCAACTCGCGCTCAGCGCGTATCGTTGCGCTGCTGAACCTGCTCAAACTTTCGTATGCCGATGGTGCCTTCGAGATCGAGGAGGAGTGTCTGCTCAAGGAGATCAGCCGCAGCTTTGCGGTCTCCGATGATGAGTTCCTGCTCCTGGATAACTGGGTGCGGCGCCTCAATGCCCTGGAGGACGAAGCCGCGCGCATGATGATCGAGGGCAGTCGTAGCGACTGATCAAGCGCGGCTGGCTGCGCTCTAGCTCGCCTCTTTCAGGCTGGCAAAGCGGGCTTCCAATGCCACCAACACCGCCTCGACTTCTGCGGGGTTCGCCTGGCGCCCGGATTGGGCCCGGAACCGCACCCCACAACGAAATCCATCCTCTATCGCGCAGCAGTTGTGCACCACTGCCAAGACCGAGTCCAGGGAGAGATCACCGCAGGCGAGACTGACGTACACCACGGTGTCGCTGCCGATAGGTTGGTCGATAATGATGCCGGCCCCATGCCGATTAAAGTCGCGGGCAATACCCTGCAGGCGCGCGAAACCACCCTGCTTGCGAATTTTTACCAGCAGGCCTTCACTGTCGAAACGAGGGGAACCACGTCGCTCTACTACATCTTCTGAGGACATGTATGGAAGTGTACCCAAAGCCCCCAGACGCGCTCTGTGCGGTGGCGCACAGGATATTGTGCTTGCGGTTCACATTCTCAGCGTTGCAGCAGGACGCGTTTGGCTTCATTCAACGCCTGGGCTAAGGCCACGGTGCCGCCTTTGTCGGGGTGCACTTTCTGCATCAAACGCCGATGGGCGGCGATGACATCAGCATCGTCGTAAGGCGGACTCAGACCGAGCAGTTCTTCCGCTTCCTGTCGGGTCTGCCGGGGTTGCAGTGGTGCGCGTCCGATCTCCGCGTTCGGACCCGTACGCCGGCGCAGGAAGATCAGCAGTAGGACCAGGACAATAGCGCTGACGATGAGCAGTTTCAAAATATACGTTGCGTGTGGCGTCAAAGCACTTATGATGCCACGAATTTCGCAGAGCAGAAGCAGCGCACGGTTTGGACCAAACAGAATTGCAGGGTTGGCTAGACGAATTGCGCGTTGAACACCGCGATCTGGATGTGGTGATACGTCACCTTGTCGACTCCCGCCACCACGACACCATGCGCATCCAGCGCCTGAAGCAACGCAAGTTGCGCCTCAAGGACATGATCTCCAAGCTGGAAAGCCAGCTGATACCGGACCTGGACGCATGAACCAACAGCTCACCGTCGCGATTTCTTCCACCGCTTTGTTCGATCTTTCAGAGTCGAATGCGGTGTACGAAAGCGACGGGCTGGCGGCTTATCGACGTTACCAGATCGAACACGAGGAGAAGGTGCTCGAGCCCGGAGATGGGTTTGTGCTGGTCGAAAAACTGCTCAAGATCAACGCCCAACTCACCGCCCACCCGATCGAGATTGTGTTGCTCTCGCGCAATTCGGCGGATACCGGATTACGGGTGTTCAACTCGATCAAGGCCCATGGCCTGAGCATCACCCGGGCGGCATTCTCCGGTGGCCAATCGCCATACCGCTATATCAGTGCTTTTGATTGCGACTTGTTTCTGTCGACCAATGCCGACGACGTCTCCCAGGCGCTTGAACAGAACGTTGCCGCGGCCATGCTTTTCGGCCGCAAACGGGCTGCGAGTTCGAACGAAGATACGCCCCTGCGTATCGCCTTCGACGGCGACAGCGTGCTGTTTTCGGATGAGGCCGAGCGCATTTACCAGGCGAGTGGGCTGGCCGCGTTCAGCGCCTCAGAGGCGAGCCATGCGCAAACACCGCTGCGGGGCGGGCCGTTCAAAGGCTTCCTGAGTGCGCTACATCGCATCCAGCAGGAATTCCCGGATGGCGAAAGTCCGATCCGCACGGCGCTGGTCACCGCACGGGGCGCACCCGCCCACGAGCGGGTAATCCGCACCTTACGCGACTGGGACATCCGCCTGGACGAGTCCCTGTTTCTGGGCGGGCGGGACAAAACCGCTTTCCTGCAGGCATTCGAAGCCGATATTTTTTTTGACGACCAGGAAGGTCATTGTCTGCGTGCTGCCGAGCATATCGCGACCGGCCACGTACCCCATGGTGTGGTGAACGGCAAACCCGACTGATTTATGCGCCTATTTCCGTTATGATCCGGGCCTTTTTTATAACTGTCTGAACTTTGAGAGGGATCAGGCGCAGGAAGAAGCGCAGAAAGAAGCGCAGAAAGAAGCGCAGGAAGAAGCGCAGGAAGAAGCTATGAAACTGCAGCAGCTACGCTATATCTGGGAAGTGGCCCACCACGATTTGAACGTGTCCGCAACCGCCCAGAGCCTGTTCACCTCACAACCCGGTATCAGCAAACAGATTCGCCTACTGGAAGACGAGCTCAACGTCGAAATTTTCGCCCGCAGCGGCAAACACCTAACCCATGTCACGCCGGTGGGTGAGGTGATCATCGCGATGGCCGGAGACATCTTGCGCGAAGTGAATGCGATCAAACAGGTGGCCCAGGAATACTCAAACGAGAAAGAGGGAAGCCTGTCGATAGCGACCACCCACACCCAGGCGCGCTACGCGCTGCCGGGTATTATCGGCGACTTTCGTCGCGAGTATCCGGATGTGAGCCTGCATATGAATCAGGGCTCACCGGAGCAGATCGCCGAACTCGCCGCATCCGGGACCGTGGATTTTGCCATCGCGACGGAAGGCATGGATCTCTTCAACGATCTGGTCATGATGCCTTGTTACAAATGGAACCGCGCGTTGGTTGTGCCCCGTGAGCATCCGCTCGCCGAAGCGGAACACCTGAGCCTGGCCGATGTGGCGGCCCAGCCGCTGGTCACGTATGTGTTTGGCTTTACCGGGCGTTCCAAGCTGGACGAGGCCTTTCGCGCAGAAGAGCTCAGCGCGAACGTCGTATTCACAGCCACAGATACAGACGTGATCAAAACCTATGTGCGCCTGGGGTTGGGCGTCGGGATCATCGCCAAGATGGCCTACGACGAGGATGCGGATCAGGATCTGGTCGCGGTGGACGCCAGCCATCTGTTCGAACCGAGTATCACCCATATCGGCTTCCGCAAAGGGACGTTCATGCGGCGCTACATGTTGGATTTCATCGAAGCCTTTGCACCGCATCTGAACGAGGATGTGGTGGCGCAGGCGATCGCCTGCACGACGCGCAACGAGCGTGAAGCGTTGTTCGCGGACTTCGAGTTACCCAACAAGTGAACGACAACCCCCAAACGTTTTTTGGAAATCGATAGTGCATGTTCTTTGTCTCGATCTGGAAGGGGTGCTGATCCCGGAAATCTGGCAGGCGGTAGCCGTGGCCACCGGTGTGGATGGCCTCAACAAAACCACCCGGGACATTCCGGTGTACGACGACCTGATGCAGTATCGGCTGGGTTTGATGGCCGAGCACGACATCAGCATGTCGACGATCCAGGCCGAAATCGCCAAGCTCGAACCGCTCCCCGGCGCGGACACGTTTTTGTCCTGGGCGCGGGAGCATTTTCAGATCGCGATCATCAGCGATACGTTTTACGAGTTCGCGCGCCCTATGATGCCCAAGCTCGGTTCGCCGCTGTTGCTGTGTCACAAACTTGAGGTCAGCAATGATCGGATCGTGGACTATCACATCCGTCAGAAAGATCCGAAGCGGGCCAGCGTACGCGCGTTTCACAGTCTGCAGTACACGGTCTACGCCGCAGGAGATTCGTTTAACGACGTGACCATGCTCGAAGAGGCTGACCACGGCTTCTTCTATCACGCGCCGACCCAGATCGCGGCGCAGTTTCCCCAGTATCCTGCGACCGAGAGTTATGCAGAACTGCGCGAGGCTCTGCTCGCAGTCGCTGAAGGTTAAGTGAGCGCCTTTACAGGCGCAGAATGCGCAGGTCGGGGTCGTTCGAACTATTCTCCCAGGCGCCCTTGAAGACTTCGTTGAAGCGCTCGCTGGTCACCGGATTGGCCAGATCATATACCCCTTCATACTGATCGTAGCTGGGCAGCAACCAATAGGCATCGAGGTCCGCGCACACAAAGCTGGACGTGTCGCTGTTGGCGCGTTCATCCAGGCGACGAACGGCCATCTTCTGATCCAGACGCCGGGCCAGTTCCACCAATGGGTGTCCGCTCTGCACGATGCGGCGGGAGTCGAGTAACAGAATCTGAATCTCGACTTTGGCGGCGCTGCGTGCGAGCCTGGAAATCTGCTCGACGATCGCCGGCTGCGCAAAGAGATCGTGGTCCAACTCCGGACTCATGATCACCAGGCGACGGCGCGCGCTAGCGATGACCCTTAACAAACCGTCCAAGGCTTGTTGTAAATCTTCGAATGGTTGTGGATTCGGGGTGACTCCGATGAGGGCGGGGCGAGTATCCTGCGCGACGATACTTGGTGTGGTTTCAACTTCAGGCGGCGTGTACGCAAATTCCAGCATACGTTCCATCGCAATGTGGGGGATACCGGCTTCCTCAAACTCCTCCCCATACGGCAGAAATCCGCCACGACGATAAAACGGCTCGGCGTAACTCTGAGCGTGCAAGAAAACCCGATCAAATCCCTGGGCCTGGGCTGCGGCGACCGCCGCCTCGAGCAACTGCGCCCCGATGTGCTTGCCGCGATGCTCCTCGAGCACTGCCATCCGGCCGATCTGCCCTTCGGGTAACAAGCGTGCACATCCGATATGCTGACCGGCGGATGTCACCGCCAGAAAGTGGGTGCTCGACTCATCGCGGCCATCCCACTCCAGAGTCTTAGGCACTTCCTGCTCTTCGATAAACACAATGCGGCGCAGCTCTCGCAGGGTGTCTTTGTAGGTCTCCCACGCGGCCGTAAACGTGTGCACCTCCATCGCAACAGCTTCCCGCTCAGCTACGGCTCAGGCGCGCTGCAGCGCCCACGTACGTATCGGGTCTCAGGTCTTTAAGCTCGGCATGGGCGGCCGCTGGCAACTCCAGTTGCTCAAGAATGTCCTTGAACAAAGCCTCGTTCATCTGCGCGCCCCGGGTCGCCGCTTTCAGGCGCTCGTACGGCTCCTCCATTCCGTACTTGCGCATGACGGTTTGCACCGGCTCGGCCAGCACTTCCCAACTGTTGCCCAGATCCGCCGCGATCTGAGCCTCGTTGACCTCGAGCCGACCCATGCCTTTGAGCGTGGCCTGGTAGGCGATCACACAGTGTGCTAGGGCACTTCCGATGTTGCGTAAGACCGTGGAGTCCGACAGATCGCGCTGCCAGCGCGACACGGTCAGCTTGGCCGCCATATGTTCGAGCAGCGCATTGGCCACCCCGAGGTTACCTTCGGAATTTTCGAAATCGATCGGATTGACCTTGTGCGGCATGGTAGACGAGCCGGTCTCGCCTTCGACTTTCTTTTGCTTGAAGTACTCGATGGCGATGTAGCTCCAGATGTCGCGATCAAAGTCGAGCACGATCTGGTTGATGCGACACAGTATGTGGAACACCTCGGCGACATAGTCGTGGGGCTCAATCTGGGTCGTCCAGGGATTCTGTGTGAGGCCCAGACGCGTAAGGAAGTCGGCGCTCAGCGCCGGCCAATCCTGCTCCGGATACGCGCTTATATGTGCGTTGTAGTTCCCCACCGCGCCGTTGAACTTACCCAGGATCTCGGCTGCGGCGAGTTGTTGGTGCTGACGCGCCAGGCGGGCGGCAACGTTCTTGAACTCCTTACCCAGCGTGGTGGGCGAGGCGGTCTGGCCATGAGTGCGGCTTAACATGGGCACGCTGGCGTATTGCTCGGCCCAACCCTCGAGCGTTTGCACCAGGCGCGATAGCAGCGGCAGCAGGACATCATCACGCGCATTGCGCAGCATCAAGCCGTAGGCGGTATTGTTGATGTCTTCCGAGGTGCAGGCGAAGTGTACCCATTCGACCAGATCGGACAGATCCTCGCGGCTGCGCAGGTGTTCCTTAACAAAGTATTCAACCGCTTTGACGTCGTGATTGGTGGTCGCTTCGACGGCCTTGATACGCTGCGCGCCAGCCGTATCGAATGACTGATACAAGTCGCGTATGTAGTTTTCTTGCTCGGCACCCAAAGCGGGCATTTCCGATATTGCCGGTGTCGCGGCAAGAAAGATCAGCCACTCGCACTCGACCTGCACACGCCAGCGCATGAGACCGTACTCGCTGGTGATCGGTGCAAGCTCTGCACACTTACTGCGATAGCGGCCATCGATGGCGGATATGGCCAACAGGGATACGTCGTTGCTCAAAGCGCTCTCTCTATGTGTTGCTGGTTGATCTAGGTCGCGTAGTGATCGCGGGGTTACAGGTTAGCACGCCAGGGTTCGTGCTCGACAATCCGTCCCCCCGCGATGAGGGTGTCCTGCGCGTACAGGGCGATGTATTGCCCCCGGGTGATCGCGCGTTGCGGTTGCACAAATTCCACGCTGAGCCCTCCTCCGGGCGCCGGGCGTACCCAACATGCCTGGTCGCTCTGGCGATACCGAATCTTTGCCTGGCACTGTAGGGGCCAGCCCGACGGCGGTTCGAGCCAGTTGATCTCATCTGCGAGCAGCCACCGCCCCGCCAACAGGACCTCGTTCTGGGTCACGCGCAACACGTTACCGGGTTCTTTCGCGAGCACATACCAGGGTGACTCAGACCGCCCGCGCATTCCGCCCAGGCCGAGGCCCTGACGCTGCCCAATGGTATAGAGGTGCAGGCCGGCGTGCCGACCGACTTCGCGATCGTGCTCGTCGAACATCGGGCCGGGTGTGTCCTGGATATAGCGCCGCAGAAAATCATCGAAGCGGCGTTCGCCGATAAAACAGATGCCGGTGCTGTCTTTGCGATCGTGGTTGTCGAGACCCAGGCGGGCAGCGAGAGTGCGCACCTCGCTTTTGTGCCAGGCCGCCAACGGAAACAGACAGCGCTGCAACTGCGCTTTCGGCACGGCCTGCAGGAAGTAGGTCTGATCCTTGCTTTCATCCAGCGCCTTGACCAGACGGCCGTCGACCAGGCCGCTATAGTGCCCGGTGGCGATAAAATCGGCCCCGAGGGTACCCGCGTAGTCGACAAACTGTTTGAACTTGATTTCCCGGTTGCAGAGGATATCCGGGTTGGGAGTGCGTCCGGCGCGATATTCGGTGAGAAAATCGTGAAATACGTCATCCCAGTACTCCGCCGCGAAATTCGCCGTGGTCAACTCGAGACCGAGGCGTTCGCAGGCCATACTTGCGGCGGCCAGATCGTCTTTGGCGGTGCAATATTCGGTGCCGTCGTCTTCATCCCAGTTCTTCATGAACAGACCGGTGACTTGAAATCCGGCCTGCTTGAGGAGGTGTGCGGCGACGGAGGAATCCACCCCGCCGGACATGCCGACGATCACGTGGGTCGAAGCGGGATCGACGTGCGCTGGAACAAAATCGGGCCGGCTGTGCATGGAATAGGACGTGGCGTGGCGGGTTGGAGAAAGCGATTATTTTATCATCGAAGCGTCGTGTTGCGCACCGTCGCGACGTGCCGGGAGCTGTTTCTGTGCATCGGGTAGACCCAGGGTGCGGGGGTCTACCCCAGCGTACGGTGGGATGATTCCTGCATATTGGCCGATAAGGCATAATAGTGTCTTCGATCCCGTTACGATCTCTATAGGCGTAGTACCTTCGATGAAGCAGGACAGTCAATTTTCGCACCTCGATGCGAGCGGGGCGGCCAACATGGTGGACGTGTCGGCTAAAGATGCCACGGTGCGCACCGCGCTCGCGCACAGCCACGTGGTGATGCAGCCCGCGACCTTGGCCGCCATCCGCGATATCACGCTGGCCAAGGGCGAAGTCCTCGCGGTCGCACGGATAGCGGGCATCCAAGGTGCAAAACGTTGCGCCGAGTTGATTCCTCTCTGCCATCCGCTCGCTCTATCCAAGGTGGCGATCGAGTTCATAGAATTGGATGACACCACGCTGCGGGTGGAATGTATGTGCAAACTGACCGGTAAAACCGGGGTCGAGATGGAGGCGCTGACGGGCGCCAGTGTGGCCGCCTTGACCATCTATGACATGTGCAAAGCGCTCGACAAAGGCATGGTGATCGGCCCCACGCAGCTGATCGAGAAGCATGGCGGCAAGTCCGGGACCTGGTCGCGGGCAGCCTCTTGAGTACCGTGCGCGTGCTGTTCTTCGCGTCCTTGCGCGATGGGGTGGGGCAGGCCGAAGCAGAAGTGCAGGCGACCCGGGTTAGCGAGATTTTGCCTGCGCTGGAAGCTACTTTAAGTGCAGCGGGCTTGGAATTATTGCGCGAGGCCAATGTGCGGATCGCCGTCAATCAAACCCTCGTCGAAACCGACCTGCCATTGCAGCACGGTGACGAAGTGGCATTCCTGCCGCCGGTGACCGGCGGATGAATGATCCCGATATCCACATCAGCGTGCAGGCGGAGGATTTCAACTTCGGCGCCGAATATCAGCGGATGACCGACGAGTTGGGTGAGCGGGTAGGGGCCGTGGTCGGTTTTGTGGGTCTGGTGCGCGACCGCAATAACAAAGCCGGCGACGGGTCGGCTGTGACCCACCTCACCTTGGAACACTACCCCGGCATGACCGAGAAAAGTATGCAGGCGATTGTGCTTCAGGCCCATGAGCGATGGCCGTTACTCGCCACCCGGGTTGTGCACCGGGTAGGTACGCTGGCGCCCGGAGCACAGATTGTGCTGGTCCTGGTGGCATCAGCGCATCGCGATGCCGCCTTTGCGGGGGCCGAATTTGTGATGGACTATCTGAAGACCGATGCGGTGTTCTGGAAACGCGAAGCGACCAGCGCCGGCGCTACCTGGATTGCCTCAACCGAGGACGACCGGCAGCGACGTACCGCTTGGGATGAACAGGCAGTGGCCGATGGCGATGGGCGCGAAAAGACCGGGGACGCCTGACCAAACTGACATGATTTAACCGCTACAACGGCTCTTCACCCTGCGTGTGATGGGGTGGGCGCAGTTCGCTAAAGACGTTTTTAATCCGGCATCAGACGGCGAACTCAGGCGGAAGATGCGTCCTTGTCCAACGGATCGGCAGGATTCTGCTCATCTTCAAATTCTACCGATACACCCAGAGCTGCTTCCTGAGTCTGTTCATCATCCGCTTCGCGGATGTTGATCGCATGCAGACCTTTCGGCCCTTCAACGATATCGAACTCGACGCTTTGTCCAGCTTTCAGGGTTTTGTAGCCTTCCATTTGGATTGCGGAATAGTGGACGAAGAGATCTTCGCCGCCATTCTCTGGCAAAACAAATCCGTAACCTTTGGCATTGTTGAACCACTTTACTTTCCCAATGGCCATACGAACTGCCCTCCAAGCAGCATTTTTATTTATGAACTACAACGTTCGAGTCAGGCTTGATCTGTGTAGAACCACAATGTCAAAAAGTGTGTTAACCCAGCTTTGGGATCAGCTGTCCACATGCAGTTAGTCAGCAATCGGTATACCCTCGAGCGATCTACCGTCTATCGTCAACTTTCGCCAATTCAATCGAACTAGCCGGGTAGTCGTCGCGGGTGCGATCGGCTCCCTGCTACATTCGGGTAGGCTGGTTGCTGGTGTGATCGCGCTTGTGTCAGTGCAACAAGCGAGGACCCGCAGCGCCCCGTACCCGGCCTTGTCCGCCCTGTCTACCTGTAAAATGCAACATGCTGGTGGTGTTAGGGTGAGTCTTCTGCTCTCGCAGTCACTCTGATGCCCTTCCATTTCCCTTCCAACTCTCGATTGCCGCCATCTCTCGATTGCCGCGATCTCTCGATTGCCGACATCTCTCGATTTCCGCCTGCCGAGCAATCGCAACTGCCGATGGCGGCAGCGGAATAGCAGCGAGCCTGTAAGCACGCAAATTACTTGATATAAAGCAGCTTTGTTGACGACAAATGTGCCGTTGCTCCCAGAAGCAAGTAGCTAACAGTACTAAAACCTGTTCTCGAATAGCGCTCCTAGTTCAATCCCCCTAGGTACCAAACTTTGGTCAATATTTGACCCATAGTCAAGCGCTTAACGGACCGCTCAAACCCACTTGAAATCCCTTTCCCGTGCCCCCACCAACTGATATGTCGCTGGGTTTTATCAGGGTTGTGCATCAGCAGCAGGCCTGATGAGGAATACCGACGAGCCGATCGTGGTGACGACGGCGAATGTCGAACATGCACATGAGACATCCGCACGATACAAGCGCTATGATAGCGATCGGATACGGGTGCTTAGGTCAATTGAGTGATTAGGGCTACGCTTACTACTGTGCAGAACGACACACACCGGATGTTGCTGAGCATGTCCAGCGACAACGATGATCAGGATCAAGAACGCGATCATGAAGGTGGGTTGGCGACCGCAACCGCCAAACCCAAACTGAAACGCCCGTCGATGTACAAGGTCATTCTGCTGAATGACGACTACACGCCGATGGAGTTTGTGGTGCACATACTGGAGAAGTTTTTTGCGATGGATCGCGAAAAAGCCACACAGATCATGCTGACCGTGCACACCCAAGGTGCCGCAACCGTGGGGATATTCCCACGCGACATCGCCGAAACGAAGTCTGAGCAAGTCAATCTATATGCTCAGGAGAACAGTCATCCGCTAATGTCCAAGGTGGAGATGACCGACGACGAGTAACACGACGATCGGTGCGCCATTGCGCTGAAACAAGAAATCAACCAAGCGAGTTTAGATGTTAAGTAAAGATCTCGAAGCCACGCTCAATGACGCTTTCCGCAGCGCAAAACGTAAGCGTCATGAATTCATGACCGTGGAACACCTGCTTCTCGCGCTGCTCGATAACGACATCGCTATCGACGTGTTGCGCAAGATCGGGGCCGACGTCGAGAAACTGCGGGTCGATCTCGAGGCGTACATCGATTCCACCACGCCGCTGATACCCGCCGGCGACACCAGCCGCGAGACCCAGCCCACCCTGGGATTTCAGCGGGTGTTGCAAAGAGCGGTCTTCCACGTGCAATCCTCTGGGCGCAAAGAAGTGACCGGGGCCAACGTGCTGGTCGCCATCTTC
>JBCCHL010000086.1:0-18729 GCA_039028775.1 Pseudomonadota bacterium
CACCAAATCACGCCGATCGCGAGGACAACTTTGCCACAGTAGCGATCGGCGAGTTTGCCCCCTAAGAACTGGGTAACAAGATAACCGAAGTAGAAGCAGGACAGGATGATCCCCTGCACGTCTTTGCCCCATCCATACTCTTCGGCCATGGGAATAATCGCGACCGAGATATTCACACGATCGATATAGCAGACGAAAACCGCTGCAAAACACATGAGCACCAACGAATACCGTTGCCGCCATTGATCAAATAAAGCCAAGACCCTTCCCCTTATCTCTTATTCTTGTCTGATTTCTCGCCAACCCCGTCGTGCGCTGTCCCGCAGGACACATCTCACATGCTGGCTGCCGGAAATTGCTCCTTGACCCGCGCCAGGCGTTCGATGCTGCCCAACGCCTCAGCCTGATCCTGGCTCATGTTGCGCACGATGATGTCGGTAAACCCTGCTTCAGCAAAGCCCGCAAACGTGTCGGCGACTTCGTCGACCGATCCCGCAACCATCGCTTCCTCGGAGAACCCGCGATAGCCGCGGGATACCACCTTCTCCTTGAAGGCCGCAGCGGCCTGGGAGGTCGGTGCGATAAATATGTCGCGTCGGACCGCCACAGCGCTCGGGGTACGATCGAATTCCGCACACGCCTGGCGGTATTGATTCAACTGTGCCACCGATTCCTGCAGCGTGGTACCCGGACTGCCGAGCCAACCCTGCGCCATACGCGCGGTACGGCGCAGGGCGGGAGGTGCGGTCGAGCCTACCCACACATCGATCGGCTCGGGTGGCAGGGGTTGAATGCGCGCATCGACCAACGGCCAATAACGTTCGTGATCGACCGACTCGCCGGCCCACAGCGCGCGCATGATGTGCAGCGCATCCTCGAACATGCCCACGCGCTTGGAGAAGTCGATACCCATCCCCGCACTCTGCGCGGGGTCGCCGCCCAGACCGCATTGCATGATGAATTTTCCCTGAGCGATACAGGCGAGCGTCGCGATCTGCTCCGCGAGCAACACCGGATGCCAGAGCGGCAACAGATACAACGCCCCTGCGGGTTTATCCCCCCACTCCGCCAGCATACGTCCCAGGATAGCGGTGTTCTGGTAGTAGTTGGTCGGCGTGACGTGATGGTCGCCGACAAAAAGGCTATCGAGATTCGCTGCGCGGGCCGCGCGCCCACGTTCGATCATGAAGCGTGCGCCTTCCCGAGCCTCGACGTGTCGATAGTTGGAACACACCGAGATACCGATTCGCATAGTTTTCCCCTCAACAAGCCGTGAGCGAGTATAACCCGTCGCTGCAGCCCGAATGTAGCGGGCATCTGGTATCCAACCAGGCACTATAACAAGCGATCGCAAACCCCACCGGGCAAGCCGCTCCAGGTCGGCCGCTCAGCGGCTTTCAGACGCGCCAGCGATCGAAGTGACCACGCTGGCCGCATCGACAAACTCGTGGGCCAGCAGGCGTCCGCGCGCGAACAAAAAATTGGCGACCAAAGGCTTGGACGGGCTGGTGTGCGCCAGCACCCGCGGCAGCCAGATGGCATCGTCCGGCCACATTCGCGGGTAGGGAATGGTGTCCAGCGAACACCAGAACGGCAGGGCTTCGCGGGTTTCGGTAAGCGTGCCTGTAAAATCCCGCGCCACAAATGCAAAGCCGAGCCACTGGGGACCGTCCTGTTCCACAAAACGCAGCTCGATCGCGCAAGGCTCAAGTAGCGGTGTCAAGCCCACCTCTTCCTGCACCTCTCGCACGGCGCAGGCTGCCGGCGTTTCGCCGGGCTCCAGCTTGCCACCTGGCGCGTTGATCTTCCCAGCACCATGGCCTGTCTTCTTCTCGATCAACAACACTTCATCGTCACGCACAATAAACGTCAGCGTGCCCACATATTCCGGGCGCCAAGCCGACTGCCACTGGGTATCGAACGACAGGCTCATCGGCTCACACCGCGCGATTCCAGTCCACCGCGGCAAGATTGTCGAGCAACCGCCGGGCGATCACTTCCCAGGTATTGTCCTGCGCGTGCGCCCGACACGCCGCGCGCGAGACCATCAGCGCCTGATCGATCGCTACCCCGAGATCTTCGTGCAGGCTGCCGTTAACACCCTCGCGCACCACATCGATGGGACCCGTGACCGGAAATGCCGCGACCGGCGTACCACAGCCGTTGGCTTCCAGCATCACAAGGCCAAACGTATCGGTCAGGGACGGGAAAACAAACGCGTCGGCCTGGGCGTACTCGTCGACCAGCGCCTGACCTTTACGATACCCCAGCCATTGCGCGGCCGGGTATTTTTGCTCCAGATCCGCACGCTGCGGACCATCGCCGACGATGACCTTGTCCGCATCGATGTCGAGCTCAAGAAACGCCTCAACATTTTTCTCGACCGCCACCCGCCCGACGTAGAGCAAGCGCGGTCGAGCGCGCGCGGTCAGTGCCTGCGGCTGAAACTTGGAGATATCAACCCCGCGACTCCAGACGGTCAGATCGCCCAGGCCCCACTTCTGCAGTTCCTCTTTATGGCTCTGTGTGGTGCAAAGGGTCCGCACAGCGGGACGGTGGAACCAGCGCATGAACCGGTATCCGATCGCTAAAGGCAGGCGCACGCGCTCGTACACGTACTCCGGAAACTTTGTGTGCAACGAAGTGGTAAACGCAATGCGTCGTTTTTTAAGCATGCCGCGTGCGTAGACACCGAGCGGGCCTTCGGTCGCGACGTGCACATGGTCGGGTCGATAGTCGGTCACGAGCTTTTTCATCAACCAGGGATTGATAGAGATGCGTATTTCCGGGTAGCTCGGCAGCGGCCAGGTCTTGAACAGGCCAGCATGAATGACGTTGACCTCATAGCCGGCGGCGGGCAGGTAACTAAGCACCGAGTGCCAGGTGGTCACGACGCCGTTGGTCTGCGGATCCCAGGCGTCAGTAATCAGGAGGAACCTTTTCATGTCGCAAAAGTGTAACAGCCAAGCGCGTCAACTTGGTAATCTGACGGCCGGTTTCACACCATCCGAGCGAATTGTCCAGTGTCACTAGCGGAGGCCGAGCGTGCAAGCCAGCAGAAAGATCGAAGTGTGTCAGGGCGACATCACACAACTGCGGGTAGACGCCATCGTCAACGCGGCCAACACGTCACTCCTCGGCGGAGGTGGCGTGGACGGTGCAATTCATCGCGCCGCCGGCCCGGAGCTGCTGGAGCTATGCCGCACCCTCGGCGGTTGTCCCACCGGCCAGGCCAAAATCACCCCAGGTTTTAGGCTGCCGGCCCGTCATGTTCTACACACCGTCGGACCTGTATGGCACGGCGGCAAGCAGGGCGAAGCCGCGTTGTTGGAGAGCTGTTACCACGCCTGCCTGGAGTTTGCAGTCGAGCATGACATCGGCAGTGTTGCGTTCCCCGCCATCAGCACCGGCGTGTACGGTTATCCCGCGGACGCCGCGTGCGCGATCGCGGTACAGGCGATCCAGAGCTGGCAGGCACCGCAACCGGGACACATCGTATTCTGCTGTTTTGACGCCGCAACCGAGCGGTTGTACCGTCAACGCCTCGCCTGAACCCTAAACCGCGTCGGCGTCCAACACTACGCAGCGGCGTAGCGCTCCTCCAGCGCGGCCCGCAGGGCCGCAACCATTTCCAGCGGCGCAACATCGAGGGCATTGATCGCGTCGATGAGGTGTTCGTTGTCTTCCCGCCCCGACCAGAGCTTCTTGTAGGTACCGGTCTTGTAACCGTGATCCTGGCGGAAGTTGTTCAGTACGTTCTTGCCGACGTAAAGGCGGAACAGCTCCGCATAGCCGAGGGGCAGATGGGACATAGCGGCCATGAATGGCTCGATCTCAAACGAGCGCGTGGTGAGGGTAGATAGCGCCAGCGCCTCGATCGCCAGTCGGAACGCCTGGGGGTCCGCCGCCGGCATCACCGCGACGAGCTTGTTGGCAACTTCGGCATCCAAAGTATCGGCGCGCAACATCTCGCTCAGCGCAAAATGCCAGATGTCCACCAGTTCCAGCTTCACCTGGTCGATGTCGCAATCCTGCTGCTTCCACCACTTCCAGCCGTAATGGTCCAGCATCTCCGCGCACTCCACCCAGATCGCGCGATAGTACTCATAACCCTGCGTGCGCCACTCGGGGTGGACATGGGCGTTGTGATCGGCCTGCATCTGGGCCATGACGTCGAGCATCTGTTGGGCGTCGATGTTTGCGGAAGAGGGTGTGCTCATAAAGCCTGCGAAGGACTGCCATGTTTCGAGGCGCGAAGTATACGGCAATCCTGCACGAATCAGGTATTCTACGTTGATGGCCAGGAAGCCTCTCACCGCTATGTTGATGCACCCCGTCGTGATGGACGAGTTGTTCCGTCCTGATCACCTGGACCGCATCAAGCGCGTCTGTCAACTTGTTTCCGAGACACCGTTTCGGGACGCGGACGAGATATTCCCAGAGCTGGATCGCATCGAAGTGCTGATCACCTCCTGGGGTTGCCCGCGCATCGATGAAGACCTGGTCGATCACGCCCCACGCCTGAAGTTCGTCGCCCACCTGGCCGGCAGCGTGAAAGGCTTTATCGACGACGGGGTCTGGCGCCGCGGAGTTCGGGTAGCCAACGCGGTCGCAGCCAATGCGGTGCCCGTCGCCGAGTACACGATGGCAGCGATCACGTTCGCGAACAAACAAGTACTGCAGCTCCGGTCCTTCTACCGCGAAGTACAAGAGAATCGTGCGCCATGGGTCAACGAAGCCCCCAACGTGGGCAACTACAACAAGACCGTTGGTATCATAGGCGCCTCCCACGTCGGGCGCCTGGTTCTGCAGTTGTTGCAAGCCTACGACCTGCGAGCACTGGTGTACGACCCCTACGTCTCCGCGGTCGAAGCTCGGGAGCTGGGCGCGAGCAAGGTGGGTTTGACCGAACTGCTGAGTCAGAGCGACGTGATCAGTTTGCACGCACCCCTGCTGCCAGACACGCGGCACCTGCTGGGCGGCCGCGAACTCGCCCTGATACGGGACGGCGCGACGCTGATCAATACCGCACGCGGCGCGATCATCGATGCCGATGCTCTGCTGAACGAGCTGCAGCGCGGTCGCCTGTTCGCGTTTCTGGACACCACCGATCCCGAGGTCCTGCCCCGCGGCCATCCCCTCTATACGCTACCCAACGTGTTTCTGACCCCACACATCACCGGCTCGATGGGCGACGAGACCCAGCGCTTGACCGATTACATCGTCAGCGAGCTGGAGCGCTATCAACGCGGCCTGCCGCTTAAGTACCAGGTGCGCCGCGAGGACCTTGCTCGTTTGGCATAAGTCCGTCGCGTTTGCTAAATTGAGCCACACACACAGAGCCCGCGGAACACGCCGGGCGTCAGTTTTTCAGGGGGAGATATGGACCTGTCATTCGGCCCGGAATACGAGAATTTCCGGCAAGACGTACGCACTTTTCTAACGACCCACAGCGACAAGTCGCCTAGCGGCGCCAGCCTGCGCTCGGACGATGCGCTCGCCTGGCAAAAACTCTTGATCGACAACGGCTACGCGGCGCGGACCATCCCCAAGGCGTACGGCGGCTACGGCGCGCAGCCCAACATCATCGAATCACGCATAATCGCTGAGGAGTTTGCCGAAGCGCGCGCCAATCCGGGGCTCGGCGGTCAGGGCATATCTATGCTCGTCCCCACGCTGCTGGAAATGGGCACCGAGGAGCAGAAGCAGACATTTGTCAGTCCGACGATCCACGGCGACATGGTGTGGTGCCAGGGCTACTCCGAACCCGGGGCCGGCTCCGATCTGGCCAGCCTCACCACCTCAGCGGTTCTGGATGGCGATGAATGGGTCATCAACGGCCAGAAGATCTGGACCAGCACCGCCCATCTAGCCGATTGGATATTCTGCCTGGTACGCACCGAGCCGGACGCGCCCAAACATAAGGGGATCTCCTTCCTGCTATTCAAGATGGACACCCCCGGCATCGAAATCCGTCCGCTGGTCGACATGACGCTCAACGCAAACTTCAACGAGGTGTTTTTCACCGACGTGCGTGTCCCCAAGCATCAGATCGTCGGGCAGCGCGGCGAAGGGTGGATGGTCGCCAACGCGATCCTCGGCCACGAGCGCGATTCCCTCGGCAATCCCAACAACACGCTTACGCGTCTGAACGCGCTGACCGAACTGATGAAGACAGAGACCGTCGGCGGCGAGCGCATGATCGACAATCCCGTTTATCGCGATCGTCTGATGTCGATCCAGGGGCGCGTGATGGCCATGCGCTTCAATGACCTACGGGTTCTTTCGTCGCGCATCAACAAGGACCAGGACGCAAGCCTGGCGCGCATGATCGTCAAACTGCAGGGTACCGAGCTGCGCCACGACCTGGAAGGCCTCGCGATCGACATCATGGGTGAAGTGGGCCTTGCCTTCGAAGACAACCCCTACCTGCGCGCCGCAGGCTCCTGGCAATACCAATACATGTACTTCCTCGGTCTGATCATCGGCGGCGGGACCTCGCAGATTCAGAAAAACATCATCAGCGAGCGCGGCTTGGATATGCCGCGTGAACCGAAGTTTGAGAAGCGGTAGGAGCACATCATGCAATTTGGATTATCGGAAGAACAAGTACTCCTGCAGGACAACGTCAAGCGCTTCCTGATGGAGCAAGTGCCCCTGGAGAAAGTCCGCGCATATGCCGATGGCGGCAGCGATGCGGACTTCTGGGCCGGTATGGCCGAGCTGGGCGTGCCCGCGCTGCTGGTGCCTGAGGCCGACGGCGGAATCGGCCTGTCGCCATTGGACGCAGCCATCGTGGCGGAGAGCTGCGGATATCACGTCGCGCCGGTGCCATTCCTCGGCAGCGCGGTGATGGCCCCGACCGCGCTGGCCTGCAACGGTGGGTACAGCGAGTTGTTGGGCGAGATCGCCGCTGGCAGCGTGCGCGTCGGTATCGCTTTCGGCGAGGCGGTAGGAAGGCGCATCGACGCGGATGTGGCGTTTGCCGATGGCAAGCTGAGCGGCAAATCTCTGTTCGCGTTCGACGCCGAGGCGGATTTCTACCTGGTTGCCAGCCGCGACCACCACATGTATCTGGTCGCCGCGACAGATGTGGAGCGCAAGCCGTTGACCACAGTCGATCGAACCCGCAGGACAGTAGAGCTCAACTACGACGCAAGCCCGGCCCAACTGGTCAGCGACAACCCCCAGGACTACCTGGATACGCTCGACATCGGCAGGGTGATGTTGGCCGCGGATACCCTCGGCGCGGCCCAGGCGATGCTCGATCAGGCGGTCGAGTACGCCAAGCAGCGCGAACAGTTCAACCGCCCCATCGGCAGCTTCCAGGCGGTAAAACACATGTGTGCAGAAATGGCGGCGCATCTAGAACCTTGCCGCGCGATGGTGTGGTTTGCCGCCCATGCGCTGGCCGATCTGCCGGACGAAGCTCGTTTGACCGCTTGTCATACCAAGGCGCACCTGGCGGAAGTCGGGAAATTTGTTGCCAAGACCTCAACCGAAGTGCACGGCGGTATGGGGTTCACCGATCTGGTCGGGCTGCACTATTGGTTTAAGCGCTGCGGTTCAAACCGCCAATGGCTCGGCGCCCCCGAACTGGTGCGCGAGGAAGCCGCCGCCCTGCAGGGGCTGGTCTAGTGGGCGGAGTGCACCGCGTAGATGAGTGAATCTCTTCCGATCCTGCCGCTGAAAGACACGGTCGTCTTTCCCCAGATCGTGGTGCCCCTCGCGGTCGGTCGGGCTGCGTCTCTGGCGGCGGTCGAAGCGGCGGTGTCCCACAACAGCCAGTTCATCGCGGTGGCGCAGAAAGACGCCGACGAAGATCAACCCGGCTGGGAGGGTATTCACAAGGTCGCCACGCTGACGCGCATCACGCGGGTAGAGAAGCGCGACGAAGGGGCACAGGTCATTGTGCAGGGAATCAGCCGTGTGCGCCTGGTGGACACCGATCCTTCCGACCTCAGCTACATGAGCGCGTTCTATGAGCCACTCATCAACCTGGATGTCGCCCTCGAGCACCAGAACGAGGATGAGATCCGCGCGCTGTTGCGGGTCAACACGGAGCTGGCACAGCGGATTGCAAATCTCTACGACGGCGATAACGGCCAGCAAATCTATCAACAACTGATCGGGCATATCAAAGATCCGATCATCCAAATGTATCGCATCGCCTCCCTGGCCAATCTGAATGTCGACCAGGAACAGTCGGTGCTGGAAGCCGATACCAGCATCGATCTGCTCCGCTTGATCAACGGCATTCTCACCCACGAGCTGCGGGTCACCGAACTGCGCCGTGAAATCGCCGAACAGGCCCGCGACGACATCGAAAAACAACAACGCGAACACGTCTTGCGCCAACAGAAACAGGCCATCGAAGACGCTCTGGGAGAGGGTGGCGAAGACGAGGACGTGTCCGAGTTGCGCAATCAGCTGAAGGACGTCGATCTGCCCGAAGGGGTACGCAAAGAGGTCGACCGCGAACTGAGCCGCCTGGGCCGCATGTCACCCAACGCCGCCGATTATCAGGTCGCGCGCAGCTACCTCGAGTTCGTGGCCGAACTGCCTTGGTCCGCAACCACCGAAGATAACCTCGACCTCGAACATGCCTTGGCCGTGCTCAATGACGACCATTATGGGCTGGAGGACATCAAAGAGCGGATTCTAGAGAGCCTGGCCGTTCTGCAACTGAATCCGTCCGCCAACGCCCCGATTCTCTGCTTTGTCGGTCCCCCGGGCGTGGGTAAGACCTCGCTGGGCCAGTCGATCGCCCGTGCCATGGATCGCCGCTTCGAACGCTTGAGCCTGGGCGGGCTGCACGACGAGGCGGAGCTGCGCGGCCATCGGCGCACCTACATCGGGGCCATGCCGGGGCGCATCCTGCAGGCGGTGCGTCGTGCGGAAGTCATGAACCCGATCATCATGCTGGACGAGATCGACAAGCTCGGCCGGGATTTTCGTGGCGACCCGTCCGCGGCCTTGATGGAGATTCTCGATCCCGCCCAGAACAATGAGTTTCGTGACAACTTCCTGAACTTACCCTACGACCTGTCGAAGGTGATGTTTATCACCACCGCGAATAGCCTGGACGGCATCCCGCGCCCGCTGCTGGATCGCATGGAAGTCCTTGAGGTAAGCGGTTACTCGGATCTGGAGAAACACGCCATCGCACGGCAATACCTGATACCGCGCCAGCGCGCCGAGGCGGGTTTGCAAGAGGAACAGATCAGCATCGACGACGCGACGTTACAGCACTTGTTACGTCACTACACCCGCGAGGCGGGCGTTCGCGAGTTGGAACGCGTGATCGCGCGCGTCTGTCGCAAACAAGCACGCAAACTTGTCGACGCGCAGCGCACTAACGCAGAGGTACCGGCGGCTATCCCCTTAGACGCGCTCGTCGAGTTGCTGGGGCCCGAAAAATTCAAACGAGACGATCAGCGCCCAAGCCACGCGGCGGGCGTGGCCGCGGGGCTCGCCTGGACGGAGAGCGGCGGCGATGTGCTGTACATCGAAGCGACCATCACCCCGAAGGAGGAAAAGGTCCTGTTGACCGGTCACCTGGGCCAGGTCATGCAGGAATCCGCACGTGCGGCGCGCAGCTACATCTGGAGCATCGCTGACCGCTTGGGGATCGAACAACAGACAATCACCGACAATGGCATCCACATCCATGTCCCCGCCGGCGCGGTTCCCAAGGATGGACCATCCGCTGGGGTGACGATGGCGACGGCGATCGCCTCAGCCTACGCGGGCGTGTGTACCGAGTCCGGGGTCGCCATGACAGGCGAACTCACATTAGCCGGCCTGGTCCTTCCCGTGGGCGGCATCAAGGAGAAGCTACTCGCCGCCCACCGTGCCGGGTTCACCCGCGTCGTGATCCCGCACGACAATCTCGCAGACCTGCACAACCTGCCGGAATCGGTTCTGCAAGAACTGGATATCACCGCGGCGCAGACACTGCAGGATGTTTTCGAGCAGGCGTTGCCGGGCTTGAGCGTGGGGGGAAGCTGATGGACATGCTGTGGGATTATCTGCAGGCCGTCTTCATGGAAGGCCTCATCATCGGCGCGGTCTTCTGGTCCCTGGTCTATGTTGTGGTGGGCTCCAGCAGCTTCGTCGCCGCCCTGCGCAGTGCTTTCATCGCCGAGGCGATCGGCAATCTTCCCTATTTCTGGGGCATCACGTCGACCGAGCCACCGAACCTTCTCATGGGATTGGTCGGCGCGATCATCTTCGTGCGCCTGATTGTCAGGGTGGGTGAGCTGACCATGACCCAGACTATCTATGGCACGACGATGACCTACTTTTTCCTGGTGGCCCTCACGGCATGTGCTGCCTGACTTAGAGGCGTCGATCAGCGCAGGCTGAACGTGACGCCGATAAAGTCGGTATCGACGGCTGCCTGCACGCGCACGCCTTTGTACGTGGTCGTGAAATAACGTGCCGCTACATAACCGATCACCGCCCCGGCGAGCACGTCCTGCTCATCATGACGCTCATCGTGTATCCGACTATGACCCACAAACGCCGTGGCCACATACATAGGCACCGCCCAGCGCCAGCCGTAACGTTCATGGATAAAGGTCGACGCATGCATGACGACCGCGGTATGCGAGGAAGGGAAACTGTCTCGGTCGCGCCCGTCCGGACGGGTCTTGTTGATGCTCTGCTTCAGCACATAGGTGGTCGCGATCGTACTGGCCAACCCGACACCAAACTCCTGGGCCCCCTCCCAGTCCTCCTGCGCCACCGCCGCACTCAGGCTGATGAGTGGCATGACAATTTCCAGCGCATCGCCTATGTTGCCCGTGGTTGTGCGCCCGGCAGGGTTCTCCCCGGCCAGTGCCGGATGCGCCACAAGGATCGCGACAAGACAGACGCCTGGAGCGCCGCGGACGAGCTCAATCATGGCTCTGAGGATCGGCCTTGAAGGTCCAGTAAGAGTTCGCAAAGTAATTCACCAGTGCTGCAGGAAGAACCGCAATAAGTTGCGCGACCACCTCGCGAAATTCGGGATAGGCAGTGTGCACCAGAGCAAATGTAGCAAAGCTCAAGGCCAACGTGCTCAGGGCGATCGCATTGTAGCGCAAACCACGCACGCGTTTGCGCGTCGACATGCGTCGATCTCGAAATGTCCAATAGTTGTTGATGAAGAAGTTCCAGATGATCGAGAGCTCCACGGCGATGGGAGAACTGAGATAAGGATTTACGCCCGCACCCAGAAGTAAAACAAAAGAGCCTAGATTGACCACCACGCCGGAGAGCCCGGTCAGGCAGAACTTTATGAAGGTCTTTCTGGCCAATAAACGCAGCCACCAGACGTGCACAAAAAACTCGAGCGAGTCTTTCCACCCTAGCTTCGTTTCGCCCGCGTGACGATCATAGAAATGAATGGGGATCTCCTTGATGCGCGCGCCATCTATCATCAGGGCGTGCAGCATCGCGACCTGGAAAACATAGCCCTGAACGGAGAGACGCAGCGGCATGATCGAGCGCAGCGCGCGGACCCGGATGGCCTTGAAGCCGGCAGTACAATCACGCACGCCCTTGATGCCCGCGATGAGACGCGCACAGAGATTCCCCCCTCGTGACAACAGGCGTCGTCGACGTCCCCAGCGCAGGTCTATGCTGCCCCCCGCCACATAGCGCGAACCCACCACCACGTCGGCATCTTCCAGGCCGGCGATCAGACGCGTGGCATCCATCGGTGCGTGGGAGAAATCCGCATCCATCTGCACGATAGCGTCCACCTGCATCTCATCCAGGACGTACTGCATGCCCCGCGTATAGGCCGCACCCAGACCTTCCCGCTGCCCGCTTAACAAGCGCACGCGCGCATCGGTCTGAGCCAGCTCCGTAACGAGCACCCCGGTACCATCCGGCGAGCTATCGTCGACCACGAGAACATGGCCCTGCCAGGGCACCGAATCTATGATGCCCAGCAGTTGATGGAGAAGAGGTGCAATGTTCTGCGCTTCGTTGTAGGTTGGCACCACAAAGCAGACTGACTCGATCGTGTGGGTCATCGCAACAACAAAATACTTCTGACAGTGGCCCCGACGTCTGTGTCGGACGTTGAGAACCTGGATGAAAACTGGGTGAAGAGAGAATAATGAGCCGCAATGGCCATCCGAAGCAACCTGTTTCGTCATCACCTACCCAAACCGATCCACCGGCTGAAACATGGCTGCTGGGAATGCTCTTGGTGCTGCTGGTCGCCTATCTGACGCCATTTTTTCTGAGTCAGGAACTCGCCGTCGACGGCCTTGTTTACGCCAATATCGCGATGCGTCTAGCCGCCGGCGAAGGCGGCCTCTGGTCTCTGCCCCAGTTTAGCGGTACGGACCAGGTATTTACCGACCACCCGCCGCTCGGTATCTACGCGCTCAGCTTATGGATGCAGTGGTTGGGGACCTCGACGCCGGGAGTTGAGAAGGGCTTCAGCGCAGTGCTGAGCCTGGTTGTCATCGCATTGATCGTGGTCCTGGCGCGGCGCGAACAACGCTCCGGCGCTCTTCCGGTACTTTTGTTTTTGTGTGTACCCATCGCCACGTACACCCTCAAAAACAACTTCCTGGAAACACAAATCTGCATCCTTTACCTGGTGGCCTGCCTCGCCGCATTGCGCGCCTGGTCGACACCCGTCTGGGGGATTGTGGTCGGGCTATGCGCATTGTTCGGCTGCCTTATCAAAGGGCCCGTGGGATTGTTGCCGTTGCTCATCCCGGCCGCGTTGTGGCTGCAGCATCGCGATCTGGGGCGCGCCACGCTGATCGGGGCCATCATCCTCGGTACCCTGCTGCTCGGTGCGGCCATCTTGTGGTATGCCGTCGACGGGGTTGCGCGCGCGGCCGAGTTCTACTGGCACAAGCAGGTATTCGCGAGTATTACCGGCGAGCGTCCGGTACAGCACGGCCGCGATTATCTGCTGTGGCACGCACTTGTGAGTACGGCGGTCATGCTGGCGGTCGCTCTGCTGGTCGCCCGACCCTCATTCGTGCCGCGTGCCTCGGCAGCCCCGGGGTACCAGAAATTCTGGGGGGTCATGTGCCTGGCCGCACTGCTGCCGCTGCTGCTCAGCGCTCGCCACTACCGTCACTACCTGCTGCCCGTGCTGCCGTTTATGGCGTTGTTTATCAGTGGTTGGCTGACGCCGCATCGGTGGTTACTCGCTCTGTATCAATGGCGCGGGGTCATCGCCTGCGCCTGCACCGCGTTGCTGCTGGTGCAACTGGTGCGGCACTGGGACCAGACCGGAGATCGCAAGGCGGACATCGAGGCAGCGGCACTGTTGGCCCAATACGTAGACGACGTCGCTTTCTGCAACGACGAACGTGTGTTGCATCTGCGTCTTTACAGCTATCGTCTGCATCGAATTCGCAGCCGGGTGGATGCGGCCAACCCCGCCGAGATCGTATGCGCCACGTCACCGGGACCAGACTACCTCAGTCTCCAGATCCTCGCTCCGGGCATCACGCTCTTTGCACGCAAAGACGAGCGGCGGTGATACACTAACAAGCATCTACCCGCGAGACGCCCGCCATGAAGTTGTTTTCCCCTCTCCTCTGTTCAGGCTTGTTCCTGGCATCGCTGCACTGTGCAGACGCCAGTGACAGCTCGACCTTCTGGGCGATCAAAACATCCCTGGGTGAAGCCACCATGGATAACAGCTCGCATAACAACGGCATCGGCACCGGCGCCCTGATCGCCGGCGAGATCGATGGTCAACTGGAAGAAACCACACTGACCGATTACACCGCCGGCGTGGGCCTTACCCTAGGTCAGCGCTTCGGCAACTGGCAGGCCGAAATCGACTACCTGTGGCGCTATCGCACCGACTGGGATTTGGTCGCGCCCACGCCATCGATCCAGACCATCACCAACGTCTTTTCCAACGTCGAAACCACCAGCGTGATGTTGAATCTGGCGCGCCGTGGGGTGCTCTCCCAATTCTGGTCCTGGGAAGCTGGACTCGGGATAGGCTACGTGCGCAATAACGTCGAGGCGAGCTTTATCGAGCGAGCGACCGATACGCTACCGGAGTTCGAACTCAAGAGCGACACCAAGACCAGCGACTTCGGCTACAACGTGTTTGTCGGGGTCACCCGCGAAGTCTGGCGCGACTGGACTCTGAACGTGCGAGCACGCTACATCGACCTGGGCGACCTGGAGGCCGGGCCGTTCGATGGACGCGCCGTCAATCTGAACGGTGAGCACAGTTCGTTGGAGATGCAGTTTGCGTTGGAGCACGATTTCTAGCCATCGTCAGGCGGATGAACACGCAAGGCGGATGAGTCGAAAAAGGCATGTGCATCAACAGCGCTGATACCGCAGCGCATTCCCCTGCTTGCCCACCATCTCTATGACGCCGGCATGTTTCAGGCAGTAGGCCACCTTGCGCGCCAGCGGGACACTTTGTCCCAGTGCTGCGGCCAGTTCCTTGGTACCAAACGGCTCCTCTAGATCGGTTTCGAGGAACTCGAGCAGGTCCGCCATCGTGTGCATCCGGAAGGTACCCTGCACCGCGACCAGACGCCGTTCCAGGGTCCGCCAACCGCCGCGCCGACGGCGCAGTTTGGGATCATGCACACGCAGAGCATCTTCTTCGGTCAATACCACCTCGACTGAGAAGTTCGGGTGTTCGAGCAAACGCGGGATGTAAACAAGTTCATCAACGATGCTCAGCAGTTGTTTTTTCCTGGGCGACACGCGGCGAGTCTGCGCGCCGGCGGAATCACATTTGACGATGGTGGTCTTGACCGCCACAGGATGCACCAGCACGACGCGCTGACGCTCGACCAGGGCGCTGAGCTTGCGTTGCAGACCGCTGAAACTACCGGTCTGGATTTCATAAATGGTGTTGTCGACGATCGCGTCGGCTACAAAGTCCTCGACACTGACTTCTGTTGCTCCGCCCCGTGCGTAACGCGCCTTGAGCGCTGCGTGCAACGGGCCTTCATTGAGTACTCCGATCGACATGACCTCGAAGCCTATCACGTCCCGTAGACCACTTCTCCTGGCGGCCGAAGCGGGGGCAGCAGGCAGCCAATCCCACCCTTGTCATCACGTCGAGCTATGCCATACTCCCCGGCTCTTCTTTCTATCTATAAGCTATGAGGATATACATATGAGTGCAGCGGGTACTTGGAACACCACGATCAACACCCCCATGGGTGCCCAGACCGGCACACTTACGCTGGAAGTTGACGGCGGATCCCTGACCGGCAAGATGGCTGGTGCCCAGGGTGAGATGGACATCCAGGACGGTGCGATCGAAGGTGATAACCTGACCTGGAAGGCGGACATCACCTCTCCCATGGCGATGACCCTCGAGTTCAGCGCGACCGTAGAAGGCGACAACCTCAACGGCACGGTCAAGCTCGGTGCATTCGGCGACTCGTCCTTCTCAGGCACTCGCGCCTGATCCACCGAACGTGAGTTGGCAGGATGAAATAGCGGAGCTTCGCCAGCGCGAAGCTCTCGCCTTCGAAATGGGCGGCGCGGAAAAAGTCGCGCGCCAACACGAATTCAACAAGCTGACCATCCGCGAGCGGATCAGCGCGATCAGCGACGCGGACAGCTTTCACGAGATCGGGACCCTGGCCGGCGTCGGCGAGTACGACGACGATGGCAATCTCACCGGCTTCACCCCTTCGAATTTTGTCTTCGGCACGGCTGAGATCGATGGCCGCCCGGTGGTGCTGTCGGGGGATGATTTCACCGTCCGCGGCGGTTCCGCGGATGCCTCCATCGCCGGCAAGCGCACCCGTTCGGAAGGGCTGGCCGTGGAGCTGCGGCTCCCGCACATTCGCCTGGTAGACGGCATGGGTGGCGGCGGTTCGGTGAAGACGATCGAGACCGCGGGTCGCACCTATATCCCCGAGCTGCGAGGTTGGGAGACCGTGGTCGAACAACTGCGGGTTGCCCCGTCCGTGTCGCTAGCACTGGGTTCGGTGGCCGGTATCGGCGCGGCCCGTGTCGCCACAGCGCATTACTCCGTCATCGTCAAAGACTCGGCCCAGATGATGATCGCCGGACCGGCCCTGGTGGACTGGGCGAGCCTCGGCGAGGTCAGCAAAGAAGAATTGGGTGCTTCAAAGATTCACACCCGTAACGGCGCCATCGACGACGAAGCCAGTAGCGAAGCCGAGGCGTTCGCCATGGCACGCCGCTTCCTGTCGTATTTGCCGAGCAGCAGCGACGAGCTGCCACCGTTGCAAGATTGTAGTGACGACACCGAGCGCGACGATCCTGCGCTGCTCGAGATCATCCCCAAAGATCCTCGCCAGGTGTACAAGATGCACACCGTGCTAGAGTCGGTATGCGACGCAGGTTCGTTCTTCGAGATCGGGCGCAAGTGGGGGCGCTCGGTGATCACCGGGCTGGCCCGTTTCGGCGGCATCCCGGTAGCGGTGTTCGCGGAAAACCCACGGGTCTATGGTGGAGCCTGGACCGCCGATGCCGCCCGCAAGATCATTCGCCTGATCGATCTGGCCGCAACCTTCCATCTGCCCATCGTGCACCTTGAAGACTGCCCCGGTTTCCTGATCGGCAAGCAGTCCGAAGAAGAGGCGACCATCCGTTACGGTTCCGCAGCCCTCGCGGCGCTGGGGCAGGCCAACGTTCCCTTCTGCTGCGTGGTGGTTCGCAAGGCCTTCGGCGTTGCCGGCGGAGCCAACCACAAACCTGGCGCGCATCATCTACGGGCGGCGTGGCCATCCGGCGACTGGGGCTCTCTGCCCATCGAAGGCGGGATCGAGGTAGCTTACAAAGCCGAGTTGGCAGAGGTTGAGGACTACGATGCGCACCTGACAAAAATCAAAGAACGCTTGAATCGACTGCGCTCGCCTTATCGATCGGCCGAGTATTTCGAGATCGAAGAGATCATCGATCCTTCCAAAACGCGTTCCTATCTGTGTCAGTGGGCTAAACTCGCAAGAACGGCGTCACGGACCGAAGCCCCACATTTCTGGTACCGTCCCTAGGCGTCTTTCCTCAGCCTACAGGAGGCCTACCCATGTATACGCGCCAAATGCTCGCCACCGTGCTCTTGGTTGTGATCGGTTGTTTGTCGAGCGTTGCCCACGCCAAACCCCAGTCCTGTTCCCTCGGTGAACTCACCCGCAACGTCAGCGTGATCTATAACGATCCCGGGCAGCCGGTACCCTGCGAGGTCTGGTATGAAAAACCGACCGAGGGTGTACAAGCCGAAACGCTCTGGCAGGCGAACAACGAAGCCGGCTATTGTGAAGCCCGCGCGGCGGAGTTTGTCGACAAACTGACCAACCTCGGCTGGGCCTGCAATTCCAACAGCCCAACCGTCGCCGACACCGCCCAGCCGGCAGTCGAAGAAGAGGCCGAATAGCCGCACCAGACGAAGCTGCATCAAACCCGACTTCACGTCGGGTTTTTTATGCGTCAGGCCCGTGGGGCCTGGTCTTCAGATTTGGGCGGCGGCGCTGAACCCGCCGCGTCGTCAGTCGACTGCTGCGCCTGCTGTTGCTTGCGCACCTTGTTCGCCTCCGAGATCACGAAGCTGCGAATCGCCTCCGCTTCTTCGCGATTGAGGTCCTGCGCAAAACTCGGCATCCCCAGCGCGCTTTTCGCGCCGCCGAGGACGATCGCTTCGAAGGCCCCGTGGGTTGCTGTGCTCATCATGCGCAGATCTGGGGTTGCGGTCGCAACCACAGTGGTAATCCCCAGGCCGCGATGACAGATCGAGCAGTGCTCATGGTAGAGCGTGTTACCCGCATCGAGCTGTTGCTGGCCGGCGTTGGAAGGCGGCTGTTCGGGGATCATTTTCGGCCGTAGCGGCGGCTCGGCCAGGCGCTGATCACCGTCGAGCGCAAACACCAGCAGTTCTCCCGGACGCTCGTACTCGCCACTGCCGCTGACCATGGTCGCGACATACTGCGTACCCTCGATCATGTAGGTCATCACCGAAGAAGAAAATCCGCCATACGCTTCAAAGCTCCACAGCTCGCGCCCGTCCTGTGTGCTGCGTGCTTTGAAGATGCCATTCCCCTCCCCTTGAAACAGCAGGTCGGAGGCGGTCGCCACCACCCCGCCGTTAAAGACCGACGGTAGCCGCACGCGCCACTTGTGCTGACCGGTGAGCGGGTCGAACGCGGTGAGATATCCTTTGGATTCCGGTCGTGGGCCTGCTTGTTTTTCGAGCGCTTGGCGATACGGCCCTACGCCGATGCCCAGGCTCAGTCCGATCGGGTTGATCTCGTAGCTTCCGGTTTTCACGAACGCCTCGTCCAGGGAGTAGAAGTTGGCGTAGTCGTGGTAGTAGAAATACATCAGCCCGCGGGACTGATCGAAAGACATCGGTTCCCAGTTGTGCGCGCCGGCGTTGGCGGGGAGGATCCACTGCGGGTCTTGCTCGTAGATCACTTCCGGATTCTCCACCGGCCGGCCGGTCGTCATGTCGACGTGGGTTGCCCAGGTGATACCCTCGGTATACGGATGGGCACGCAACAGCTTGCCGTCGCTGCGATCCAGAACGTAGAAGAACCCGTTCTTGGGGGCCTGCAGGAGTACCTTGGTCATCTTGCCGTCGACGTTCATCTCCCCGAGGGCGATATCCATTAGCGGTTAAAGATATAAACACTCAATCAATAAAAGAAAGGCGCTTAATTGACGGCACCACGATTCATGGCTCAGAGCCACTAAATCCAAACCAACAGTTTGAGCAAAGTTATTACCATCAGCATACTGGTGTCG